>DASRNX010000141.1:0-4443 GCA_035647175.1 Clostridia bacterium
GGTTTTTTTGGCGGAATAGGCGGGGCATCCAAAAAAGGTATTTTAGTGAAGGGCGGAAACTTTCTTGAAGCGATGACTGATATAGATACGGTAATCTTTGACAAAACAGGCACATTGACTAAAGGGGTTTTTGCCGTTACACAAATCAACCCAGTCCCCGGTGTCGGGGAGGCTGACCTGTTGCATTATGCGGCATTAGCGGAAACTCATTCAACTCACCCCATTGCCATATCTATTTTGCGGGCCTATAGCGGTAAAATTGATGGTAATCAAATAGAGGACTATAAGGAAATTCCGGGGCTCGGCATAACCGTTAAAACACGGGAATATGTTATTTTGGCCGGAAATGAAGGGCTGATGAAATCCAACGATATCAAATACAGATCAACTAATGCCCTTGGAACCATAGTATATATCGCGGTGGACGGAAAGTATATGGGTAATATCGTAGTATCCGATGAACTCAAGAAGGATGCAAAAATGGCTGTAACAAGGCTCAAGGGCCTAGGGGTAAAATCTTTGGTTATGCTTACCGGAGATTCAAGGAAGGTTGGCGAAAAGGTAGCCGAGGATCTGGGATTGGACGGGGTATACGCGCAACTGCTGCCCCATGAGAAAGTAGAAAAATTGGAATCTATAGAAAAGAACAAGACCACCGGTGGGAGGCTGGTCTTCGTTGGGGATGGTATCAACGATGCGCCCGTACTGGCCAGGGCTGATGTGGGGATAGCCATGGGAGGTTTGGGATCTGATGCGGCTATAGAAGCGGCGGATATAGTTCTGATGACAGATGAACCCCATAAGTTGGCAGAGGCCATTCAGATATCCAGAAAAACGAAGAAAATAGTATTGCAAAATATTGTATTGGCCCTCTCGGTCAAGGGAATCGTATTGCTTATGGGCGCCATGGGTATAGCTACAATGTGGGAGGCAGTTTTTGCTGACGTAGGGGTAGCTCTACTGGCTGTGTTAAATTCCATGAGAGCAGTCCGTTGACATCTGTAATGCAAAAGCCCTTCGGGGCTATTGGCATATGTTCCGATTATATATTATGAAAATGGAGAATTGGATTATGGATACCATAAAGATAAAAAGGCTATGGAGTGGATTTTGGCAACTGGCAGATCCAAAGATATGGATCGCATCCACGATCCCCATGTTAGTTGGGGCATCATTATCCTATAGCGTAACGGGGAAGTTCGACCCTCTGTGGTTCGTCCTATCGTTGATGGGGATCTACTCAATAGAGATAGGGAAAAATTCTATCAATGAGTATATAGATTATAGATCGGGTGTAGATCTAAACATAGCCCCAGAAAACAGAACACCCTTTAGCGGGGGTAAGAAAACCGTTGTCCAGGGGAGACTTACCCTAAAAGAAGTCCTGCTTATCACCTTGGGGACCTTCGCCTTTGCTTGCGGTATCGGCCTGTTGATAGTGGCGTTTAGGGAACCCGGCGTTTTATGGGTAGG
This sequence comes from Clostridia bacterium, assembly GCA_035647175.1. Lineage (GTDB taxonomy): Bacteria > Bacillota > Clostridia > Caldicoprobacterales > UBA3941 > UBA3941. Next base: position 1,474 of record DASRNX010000141.1, read on the forward strand.
CCTGTTAGGGGTCCTTGTATCCATATTCTATAGCGTTCCTCCGCTAAAGTTTGCCTACAGGGGATTGGGGGAATTTGCTGTGGGGTTTACCTTTGGACCCCTAATAACCCTGGGTATATATTTAGTTATGTCTGGGACCTTTGATTTTAAGGTGATGGTAGCCGGGCTTCCCTTGGGTTTTCTTATTGCCAACGTATTATGGATCAATCAATACCCCGATTATGAAGTCGATTTGAAGGGTAATAAAAGAAACTGGGTCGTTAGGCTGGGGAAGAAAAGGGGCATCCTGATTTATGCTTTGCTGTTTATATTGGCGTACGCTTCATTTATCCCAGTAGCCGTGTTGTATAAAAATCCTGTTTGGCTAATTGGATGGATTAGTATACCATTAGCTGCAAAATCTACTCTTATAGCAGGAAAGGAATTTAATAATATACCAAAACTGATTAGAGCCAACGCATTTACAATTTTTATCTATCAAGTAACCGGATTGGCTATGATTGTTGCTTCCCTTGTTATGAAGTAGGGCCTTCCAAAATTCCCCCACCGGCATATCATATAGAGTAAGAATATGCTTATGGAAGGAGACGAAACGTATGGGTATTAAAGGTAAGGTGAGAAGAGTATTTCCCGGTGGGAATACCCCAACGGGATTCCATTCCTTTTTTGATCATATTACCGGGAAGAACTATACCAGGCGCTACATAATAAAGGGGGGTCCGGGTGCAGGGAAGTCCACGTTCATGGCCAAAATAGGGGAACACATGCTGAATCTGGGCTTTGATATAGATGAATACCGATGCCCAACGGATCCGGATTCTCTGGATGCCATTTCTATACCGAAACTGGGGATCGCATTGTTAGACGGGACCTCGCCCCATGTTGTAGATCCAAAGAACCCGGGCATAACCGATGATATAATCTGGCTGGGACGGTATTGGGACGATGCTAGACTGGCCGAATCCAAGGATGAGATCTTGAAACTCCAAAAAAAGGGCGGCAGGTTATTTAAATCGGCCTTTAGTCGTCTTAAGGAAGCCAAGGTAGCCTACGATGAGTGGAGGTCATACGCTGAAGACGACCTCAACGAAAATGAATATCATACTGTTATTAGGCAGGCGATGTCCGATCTCTTTAAAGGATACAAGGGTCGACCCCATGAGGAGACGTATCATAACCATTTGTTTGCATCGGCTATTAGCGGGAAAGGAGTGCGCAATTATACCGGTGGCCTGATAGAACCGGATCACAGGGTCTATGCTTTTTCGGGCAGGCCGGGATCGGGGGTAGGGAAGGCTATCGATCGATTAGCTCGAGAAGCGGGGGAGCTGGGGCTATCTACCCAGCGATTTCATTCACCCATAGATACCGATGAATTGGATATACTAATTATTCCGCAGCTGAATAGGGTACTGGTCAACGTGAACCAGACCATAGGCAACGATAATTCGTGGTTGGACGATAGGCCAGTTGAAAGGCATATAGACTTTGATCGTTGTTTGGGAAATGTAACTATCCGGGAATTCGCAGACGAGATAGAGGCGGCAAAAATGCGTTTTTACAACCTGATAGAGGGGGCAGTGAACTTTATATCCGGGGCAGGTGAGATCCATAGTCAATTGGAAAAATACTATATTGAGGCTATGGACTTTGAAAAGGTCAATTCTAAAAGGGAGGAAGTATTGAGGGAGATACTGAAAATATCCGAAATCTCATAGGGGATTTTTTACAGAAGGGGGGAACGGGCATTTCCTACACGATGGAATCCGTGAGGGCTTATGCCCAGACTAATGAACACGAGAATAGTTATAGGTAATAATCTAGATCCATGGCGCAATCTAGCGATGGAAGAATATCTGTTGGAGGACGTAAAACCCAAGGAATGTATCCTCTATCTGTGGCAGAACCAGAACACCGTAGTTATCGGGAAGAATCAAAACGCTTGGAAAGAATGTAGAATTAGACTGTTGGAATCAGAGGGGGGAAAGCTGGCACGAAGGAGTTCCGGCGGTGGGGCGGTTTTTCATGACACCGGCAATCTTAACTTTTCATTTTTAGTGGATAAGGGGTTCTACGATGAAAGCAGACAATTAGAGGTCGTCCTAGATGCCGTGAATGATATGGGTATAAAAGCCGTTTTTAGCGGTAGAAATGACCTGACGGTTGATGGGAAAAAGTTCTCGGGAAACGCATTTTGTTTCCGTAAAAATTCTGCTCTACACCATGGGACTATACTCATTGCGGCGGATATGGACAAATTGACCAGGTATCTGGAAGTGCCCGAGGACAAGATCCGTTCAAAAGGTATCGAATCCATAAGGTCAAGGGTAGTTAACCTACGTGAATACTATCCGAAATTGGATGTACCCAGTATGATCCAGGCTCTAATAAGGAATTTTGGACGGGTATACGGGCAGACCCAAGATATCAGCTATGGGGAAGAGGGATTCGATCAAAATCTATTAAATAAACTCAACGAAAAGTACAAATCCTGGGAATGGCGGTTCGGGGAGTCGCCTAAATTTGATATAGAACTAAATACGCGGTTTCCATGGGGGGGAATCCATCTGGGGTTAGAACTGAAGCAGGGCAAAATATCCAAGGCCCATATATATTCCGATGCTATGGATGAGGCTCTCATAGAGATGATTCCCGATATAATACAGGGATGCCTGTTTAATTCCCCTAACATTGCCGATTCTCTGGCTGAGGTAAAGGTAGGTGCAAAAAGGGGGGAGATGTTGCGAGATATAGCGGATTGGATTAGAAGCAAGGGCTTTTAGACCCAAAAAGGCCCGGTTCATTTAGTCGTCCCGGGTTTTACCATAGACTGCTGAATCAGCATCAGAACGCCTGCAGACAGTATTATATCTCCCAGGCTTATAAATTGGCGCAAGGGGAAGGAAATCCGGATAGTATCACCTAAAAACCAAAGTAAGACACCGGGCTCTATAAGTTTATATGAATAAA
>DASRNX010000142.1:0-5927 GCA_035647175.1 Clostridia bacterium
TAATTATACTCTGCCGTGCATACCGGTGGAATCGGCGAAAGACGTCAGGCAAAAGATGAAATGTTCCGGCAAAAATATCATCTGCCCCATCCCCTTGACATATGGGGTACAGAAGAAATGTGCCGGTAATAATATATCGAACACCCCGTCCTCCCGGCACGTTTATTTATTGGATATTCCGTCCGCTCGGTATGTACATTCCACTAACATGAGTCACTTACCCCGTCCCCTTGACACGCGTCCCCTTGACACGTCCATTCCACTAACATGTGTCACTTATCCCGTCCCCTTGACATATGGAGCTTTCGGATTTTTTCGGCAAGCTCGGGAACGGGCCCATCGACTACAGTATCGCGAATAACATCTTGAATGGGCAGATTCCTAACCCGCGACGGATTAGCCCCCATTTCATCCAGCCATTGTACCAGCTGCTTGGATGAACTTGCATAAACAATTCTGCCGAGACCCACCCAACCATGGGCCGCAGCGCACATAGGGCAATGCTCACCGGATGTATATACCGTTGCCCTGCTTCTCTCTTCGGGTGTCATGTTTGCAGCTGCCCACCTCGCCAATGCGAATTCCGGATGTCTGGTATGATCGCCACCGGCAACATGGTTATGGTCTTCGAAGAGCACATCTCCATTCGCAGAGACAAGGATTGAACCGAAGGGTTCATCGCCCTTATCCAAGGCAATTTCAGCTAATTCAACGCAACGCCTCAGGTGCATTAGATCTACATCGCTAATCATTTTATAATCCCCTCCAACAAATAACTCAGGTTAATTCCCAATGCGTGATTTAAATTGTTCTGATAGCTCCAATTCATAACTCTATCACACACGTTACTATTGTACCCCGTACTATCGTATCCCGCTGCTATCACCCCTTGTTACTATAAGATCATATTCTGCCAATAATATGTAGTGTTTTACATTTACTGGACCTATCTATTTTACCAGTGTTTCCCGTTTACTGGACTTATCTACATTTTCATAGAACAGCAGTACTTTTTCTTCATGCTCCCTGTTTGCTTCTTGGCTGGCGCCGTGACCGACACCTGGAATAATGATTTGCTTTGAATCTGGAATTAGGCGGGCCATTTCAGTTTGCAATTTTAGACTTGTTATTTCGTCGGCATCCCCACCTATTACTAGGGTAGGACACGTTATTTTGTTCAAATAAGGTTTGTTATCAAAATCAAGAAGCCCCTCAAATATCCTGACTACCCTCTTTGGATTATTGGGTTTCGGTAAGAGCCTGAGAAGTGGAAATAGCCACCTGTACTTTCTATAATAACGTGGTGTATAGGTTCTAATTGTGCTATCTAAATTCAGCTTATACCACTCCCCATCCTTGCTCCATTCTATCCATTGCCGTAAGATCACATTCAAATGCCTATCAGTATGAGCCATACTGGCGCCTAACACGAGACTCCTTACCCTATCCGGGGCATCAATTGCTATCCATTGCCCTATGGGCCCACCGGCGGAATTTGTTTCTATATGTGCCTTGTCAATTCCCAGCTCATCCATCGCCCAAATATAATCCCTCGCGTGGTCCCTGACTGTATATCCTTTTGGAATAGGTTCTCTCCTGCTCATGATGATAATATTATGTTTGATTGCATACCCTTTAAACATCCTTGCAAGGGTGTACGGATTAGGGAATTTTCCAACCATGCTAAGGCCATCTCCAGCACCCGGGATTAGGATTATCGGTGTTCCATCCCCTTTTATATGCACATATTCGATAACAGCATCATCTATCGTCTTTATCCGTGATACCTTATATTTTGGAGTACCCACCGATAATCACACCCATTCATTAATTGTTAATCGTCCATAGGTCCATGTTATTATTGATAATATTTGCCGGCATTTGCCGTTCTGTCCGCTTTTAGTTTAGCTGTCATTTTATCGTTCCAGTGTCGCCGATAGCACCGTATTATCGTACTTCCCCTTTTGTCCCGTGTGTCGCTGACCCCGTCCCCTATGACACATTCACTTCGCCTGCCAGCACCTTCTTGTAGTCTTCATAGTTTTTCTTTAGCAGGTTGGGGGTGTCAAGGTCGTAGGGGCATTTTTCCATACATTGACCGCACTCTGTGCAATCTTCAATTCGTGCCATGGCTTCCTGCATCCTAGGCGTCAGCCAATTGTCAGATGGTGAGCGTCTGAGCAAAAGGGACATCCTGGCACAGATATTAATTTCAATCCCCATGGGGCAAGGCATACAATAACCGCAGGCCCTGCAAAATTCCCCTATTAGTTCATCTTTATCTTCATCGATCAATGCTCTTCTTTCGTCCGTTAACTCTGGTGGATTTTCAATATAACTTAAAAATTCATCCAGTTCCGATTCACGCTGGATTCCCCATATGGGGAGCACATTATCATACTGGGCCATAAATGCGTATGCCGCCGCAGAATCCGTGATCAGTCCTCCGGACAATGCCTTCATGGCTATAAACCCCATGTTAGCTTCCTTGCATTTGTTGATAAGGTCAACATCCTTATCTGACGATAAATAGCTAAAGGGGAACTGTAGGGTTTCGTATAGCCCAGAATCTATGCATTCATTGGCCAGATTCAGCCTATGGTTTGTCATACCGATATGCCTAATTTTGCCTTGTTTCTTGGCCTCCAGCATACATTCATACATCCCCGTCCCGTCGTCGGGCCTATAGCAAACATCCGGATTATGAAATTGGTAAATATCTATATAATCCGTCTTTAAAAGGGTTAACGAAGTCTCAAGATCCTTCCAAAACCCTTCCGGCGTTTTAGCCCCTGTCTTGGTTGCAATAAATATTCTTTCCCGCATCCCATCAAAGGCTAACCCCAGTTTTTCCTCACTGTCCGAATAACCCCGAGCGGTATCAAAAAAGGTCATACCCCCCTCATAAGCCTTTCTTAAAATCATGACCGAAGTTTCCACGTTTACCCTTTGGATCGGCAGAGCACCGAACGCATTGCGTGGGGTCGTGATACCGGTGCTTCCCAATGTTATTTTATCGCCTCTGTATTCCCTGGAGTCTAAATTACCCATACCTTCCACCCTTTCACTATAATTTTTAAAGAGATCCTTACAATTAATCTTGCGTCCAACAGACATATTTCCTTTATGATTTAACGGAGTCTACTGATATCCCCTTATAATTTAACGAAGTTTACTGATATCCCCGCCCATATAGGTTATCTGTACATTATCAAATACCGCTACCATCTTTTCGGCTCCTGTATCCGACAGGGCATCCGGTACCATTTTTAGTTCCGCCTTTCCGTCTACCAGCCGCCTTAGGCATTCTACTGCATTAGGGAGAACGTTTTCAGCCAATGGAGAGCCAAACCCCCGATAATCGTGATGAAAGTTATAGACTTCCTCGTAGCTGTCCTTCATTTCCCATATTCTGTTTAATGATCTGTATGCGGTTTCTATGGATTCTAAGTCGGTTTTACCGCTTTCCTTGCATATTAGAAGGTTATTGTTGCATGCGTCCCCGCACAGCAGGGTAGCCGTCAGATCATCAATTGCTACGCATTGCCCCGGCGTGTGTCCCGGACAATGATAAACAGTTACGCTTCGTCCTCCGAGATCGAACACCTGTCCGTCCTTTAATTCCTCTTTATGAGGCATTTTCCCCCATTCCACGATATCCCTTTCGATATCATAGCTGTAATGCTTACCCTCCCTGTCGGCGATAAGCGTCGCATACCTCTTTCGAAAATCCAACCTAGGCATAAACTTTTCGTTATCCCAATCCATATCGTTGGCATGTACCCAAACGGAGTCAAAAAAACCTGCTCCGCCGATATGGTCACCGTGGCTGTGTGTGATAACGGCATCATAGGGTTTATCGGTGATCTTATTCTCAATTACCCAGCGTAGGTCCCCTATTCCCGTTCCGGTGTCCATAACAAGGGCCCTTTCGTCACCGACGATCACAAAAATACTTCCACAATCAAATTCATCAATTTCGAAAATGCCCGGCCTGCATTCGTAAAACGGTAATCTTCTGGTTCTCATTTAACTTCCTCCCTATAATTAAAATTCTCTGGCGGTAATAAGCCTAAAATATGCCGGCAGATATGCAGTAACAAGCTCAAAAAACCGCCAGTAGATATGCAGTAACAATCAAAAATCATGCCGGCAAACACACAGTAATGGGTTCAAAAACGCAACAGATGCGCAGCAACGAGCTTAAAAATGACGGCAGACGTAATGTCCTTCATTATCCGCCTCCCGAAATTTAAAGGTCAAAGGCCCATTCAATATAGCTATTTCATCGTCGTTAACCGCTACTATATTCCCGTGTATGGCGGAGTCTGTGATAGTCTTAACGCTGTACTCGGCAACCTCCAATCTGTCGAAGGCATTTAGGAGCGAGTCACCGGTGACAATCATACAATCATTTTCTATGAGCAAAAAGGGCGTTTTCCCGGAAATGGATCTGGCGGTCATCTTAGGTTGTATTAAAGGGTCTTGGCCCAGCATCTGGGAAGATGATAGACAAAAATCTCCGTCCCGATGAAACGGTGTGTGCAATCTTCGAACTAACCGTCCCCGATATTTCAATATTACCCCTTTTTTCTTTCCTCTTCAACCCAAATAGTCTCTTTTGATGCAACAACAGATCTATTTTGCCTTATGGGAACACTTTTTGCCGCTATAGGCGGACCGATTAATCGGCAGGGGCTTTAACCTATCAGGATCTTATTTCCCGTTTTTCTTGTTTTGCTTGCTCCACTTTGCAATCTCCTTATGCCGTTGCTGCTTTTGTCTCAGATAGGAAGCCCTGTCATCCGAATACTCGGCCTCACGTCTTAGGCTTATATAGCTGTCCCATCTCCCTGGGGGCAGATCCCCATTTTCGATAGCGGCCCTAATTGCGCATCCCGGCTCCCTCTGATGCTTACAATCACTGAATTTGCATAATCCAAAATATTGCTCCACATCCTCAAATGCTTCCGGAAGTCCCCGGCTTACATCCCACATTCCAAGCTCACGCATACCCGGGGTGTCGATGATCATAGCACCTCCGGGCAGCATGATAAGCTGCCTGTGGGTGGTGGTGTGCCGACCCCTGCTGTCGTCTTCGCGTATTTCCTTTACCTCCATTATATCATTTCCTGCCAGCGCATTGACGAGGCTAGATTTACCGACACCCGACGATCCAAGAAATACTATGGTTTTTTGGGGTTCTAGATAATAGGCCAAGGCATCGATCCCGTATCCGTTTACTGCGCTTACAGGATGTACCGAAACGCCGGGGGCAACCTTTTCTGCTTCTCGGACCTGTTGGGAAAAGTCTTGAACCAAGTCCACCTTTGTCAGGATAATTACAGGCAACGCCCCGGATTGCCAAGCCAGGGTGGTGTAGCGTTCCAGCCGTTTAATATTGAAATCTAAATTGAGTGACTGCATAATAAATACATAATCAAAGTTTGACGCAACAGATTGTTCCCCGCGACCCGGTGTCGGATCCCTCCTCGTAAAGCATGACCTGCGGGGCAGGGTTTTAATAATCTGACTGTCCCCTATGGGATTATAGTTTATGAGCACAAAATCACCCGTTGTCGGAAAACTTTCGTAAGCACCGGCGTAATAAACGCCCGTTTTTAGTCTCCCAAAGGTCCCGCCATATTCACATACAAGTTCATATCGTTCCTTATGAACGGCTATAACCCTTGCTACATCGGCTATAGTCTCTGTTTCAGACACGTTTAGCGAAGAAAGTATATCAGGATTAAATCCATATTTTTTTAGTATCAATTCTCAAATCCTCCAATTTAATTAATATTCATGATCATGGGGCAAATAACTGACAAAGTAAGGTTTCAAAAAAGTCAGGTTGTCGGTATCGGTATCGTGAACAAAATCATCTGATAACACATTTTTTGAACCTCCGCTATTGAAATAAGTTA
>DASRNX010000143.1:0-12921 GCA_035647175.1 Clostridia bacterium
TACCAATATAGAACGCTAAACCCATTATCATAGCAAAGACGAGGATCATAACAATAGCCTTAATCCAAGGCCTTTTCTTGGGATTATTATCACTGATTACTGGTTCAGATATCGCACCCCCGACTTCCCTGTGGTTATCTATACTAATGGGTTTCAATACCTGAGTTGGAGCATCGCTATTATAGTTGGCAACGACAAAGTCACCGTTGGGTTCCTCTGCAGCCCGTCTCAAATCCTTAATCATTTCTCCCGCATTTTGATATCGTTCTTCGGGAAGTTTACTGATGGATTTTTGAATCACCGCTTGAAGACTCTTATAGATCCTTGGGTTAATCTCCCCGGGGGGTTTTACCATCTCCTGGATATGCTTTATCGCAATTGATACGGCTGTATCACCTTCAAAGGGCAGGGTACCGGTGACCATCTCATAGAGGACTATACCCAGAGAATACAGATCGGATTTCGCATCTATATATCCTCCCCTAGCCTGCTCTGGCGAAAAATAATGCACCGACCCTATTACACTTGGCCCGGCCAAGGTGACTGTGGCCGAGGTTACGGCTCGGGCAATTCCAAAATCCGCTACTTTAATAGTGTAGTCATTCCCGATCAATATGTTTTGGGGTTTGATGTCTCTGTGGATAATTCCGTTTTCATGGGCGTGTTCCAAGGCCGCCGCGATTTGAAGGGCTATTCTAATTGCCTCTTTGGATTCCAAATTACCCTTCTCCCTAATGAATTCCTTGAGGGTTTTGCCCCATACATATTCCATTACTATATAATATATTCCATCCTCTTGACCGACGTCGTATACATTAACAATATTATGGTGGGATAGACTTGCTGCAGCTTGGGATTCCCTTTTAAAGCGGTATACAAACTCTTCGTCTTCTACCAATTCAGGTCTTAATATCTTCACTGCAACAAACCTGTTTAGAAGACGACATTTGGCCTTATATACAATAGCCATCCCTCCGGTGCCTATCTTTTCAACCAGCTCGTATCTCCCACCAAGAATTTTACCCAGCAACAGCATCACCCCTCTTTCTTCTTGCTAATATATTTGATGGCTACAACAGTGACGTTGTCAAGCCCTCCCCTTTCAACGGCCTGGTCTACCAAGCCCAGGGCAAGCTCTTGCATAGAGTGGGCGGATTCCACTAGATCAATGCTTTCTTGTAAGTCTACATGGAGGATTAATCCATCAGTACACAATAAAATAATGTCATTCTCCTTCAAGGCTATTTTATGACAGTCTATATCAATGACATTTTCGGTACCCAATGCTCTGGTTATTATGTTTTTTTGGGGGTGTTTGTCTACCTCGTCCGGTGTAATAGTACCATTATCCAATAGTTCCTGTACCAGGGAATGATCCTTGGTTAATTGTTTAACGCTTCCCCCCCTGATCAAATACCCCCGGCTATCACCAACATGGCCTAGGTAGAGAATTTCGTGGGAAAAATAGGCCGTTATCAAGGTAGTACCCATCCCGTTATAGGCCTCATTCGCCAGGGAGACATCAAATATCCTGCCGTTGGAAACCCCAATAGCCTCTTCGATAAGTCCCGCAGGATCTTGACTGTATCCGTCCCGGTCAATCCTATGGGTTAGATATTCTATTGCAGTTTCTACAGCCATACGGCTGGCCAGTTCCCCTGCATTGTGTCCCCCCATGCCATCGGCGATCATAGCCAAGTCTTGGATTTTATCGGCGCTGGGAATATAGTAGTAATCCTCATTGGATTTTCTAACCATGCCTTTATGGCTATATCCACCATACTCTAATATCATTTACCCCACCTCACCTTGTTGCTCCTTTGACCGATGTGCCTGCCATCGTCAAACTATATATTTTACGAAAAAGATTCCCCATCAAAGTCATTTAAATACCCACTCTTTAATTGTCCGCATGCCCCACCTATATCCTGTCCTAACTCTCTTCGTCTTGTAACCTGGATACCCGCGGACCTAAGGTTTTTTTCAAAGAGTTGTATCCTGGCCTCAGGGCTTCGATTATACGGTGCACCTTCAATAGTATTGATGGGAATAACATTCACATGACATGGAAAATCCCCAAGCAACTTGCCTAATTCCATTGCTTCATCGCTCCCGTCATTAATACCGTCCATAAGGGAATACTCAAAGCTTACCCTTCTCCCGGTTCTCTCAAAATAGTATTTCGCTGCTTCGACTATCTCCAGTATCCCATAAGCTGAAGCTGCCGGCATAATCCTACGCCTTAACTTATCGTTGGGAGCGTGGAGGGATATAGCCAAGGTAATGGGCATATCCTCGTCAGCCAATCTTCTTATCCCCGGTACCAGTCCGCAGGTGGAAAGGGTTATATTCCTATAGCCTATATTCAAGGTCTCCGGATCGTGAATCAGACGCAGGAACTTTACTACATTGTCATAGTTATCCAAAGGCTCGCCGCTACCCATAAGGACAATATTTCGAATGTTGCGTTCTCCGGTCCCGACAGTGCCCATATCCGTATTCGCCATAAGGACCTGGGCTACCATTTCACCCACCTCTAAATTACGTATCAGACCCTGCCTGGTAGATTCGCAAAAACTGCATCCCATCCTGCATCCAACTTGGGTGGACAGGCATAGAGTATTTCCGTAGTCATACCCCATTACAACATCTTCTATTATATTATCATCATGGAGTAAACACAAATATTTTATTGTATCGCCTTTATCGGAGACGATTTTTTCCATTTGATTTACTCTTCCTATCACATATCTTTCCCTAAGTTTCGTCCTGACGGTCATAGGGAGATTGGTCATATCATCAAAGTCTTCAATTCCCTTATACAGCCAATTTACAACCTGCTTTCCCCTGAACCCCTGCTCCCCGATTTGTTTTAATATCTCTACAATTTCTGCAGGTGATTTGTCCAGTATATCCATTCTCGTACCCACTATAGTGCGGACCTCCTCATTTTTGCAATAAAAAACCCATCTACTCCATGGCGATGGGGGAACAATTGGATCATTCCCTCACCTATTGTAGCATCTTTAAGGCCCATAGGCAGCTCCCGGTTGAAATCTTCCAATACAAATTCAGGATATTTCTCTACAAACCCTTCGATAGCCTTATGATTTTCCCACGGGTTTATTGTGCATGTACTGTAGACCAAAGTCCCCCCGGGTTTAACATACCTTCTGCAAGTACTCAATATTTCCCGTTGGAGCCTATAAAGGGATTCCATATCCCTTTCTTCTATTCTCAGCCTAATATCCGGTTTTTTGTGGAGGACGCCCCAACCTGAACAGGGAGCATCTATTAAGACCCTGTCCATACTTTGTTCCATCTTGGGATTGAATTCGCCGGCATCCTGCACACCCGTTTCAATGTTGGTAATACCCATTCTCTCTATGCTTTTGTCTATTAGTCCTACTCTATGCTCATGGATGTCCCTGGCGTACACCTTGCCTGTCATACCCATAAGCTCCGCTATATATATAGCCTTTCCGCCGGGAGCGCTACACGCATCCAAAATGCATTCCCCGGGCTTCGGTGTCAGAATCTGGCTTACAAGCATGGAACTCTCACCCTGTACAGTAAACATCCCCTTTTTATACAGGGGGTTTGCTTGTATGTTCCCAATTCCCTCCACCCTCAGAGCATTATTAAAATATGGGCTCTCCGCAGCTTTTATCCCCTGTTGTTTCAATTCATTTATAAGTCCATCCCTACTGATCCTAGCCTTATTTATCCTAAGGGTGATATAATTAGCCCCTATAGTAGATTCCATTATAGCTCTAGCCACGTCTACCCCATATTCCCCGGCCCATAAATCCACCAACCACAACGGGAACCCGTATAGCGATGCCAAGGACTTTGTGTCCGTGGGTATCGGCTCTGATGCCATCAATTCTTTTTTATGGCGAGAAATATTCCTTAAGACACCGTTGACAAAACCCTTCAAGGATCCAAACCCAAATCCGACACATAGCTTTACCGATTCATTACAGGCGGCGGAATCCGGCACCCTGTCAAGAAACAGTATCTGATAACAGCCTAGCCTGAGGATATTTTCTACCCAAGGATTAACCCCCCTCATCTTGGCAAATTTCCTAAGAACATTATCGATAAAGGCTTGATTTTCCAGGGTCCCGTATACCAGTCTGGTAACAAAGGAGGCATCCCGATCCTGAAAACTAATCCTATTTAGGTTCTCCTTGAGACTTATATTGGCGTATTTTCCCTCTTCATTTACATCTTTTAAAATAATCAAAGCAGTTTTTCGAACCCTATCCATAACTCCTCCATACCCATTCAAAAAAGGGCCTATTAGCCCTTATTTTGTTATCTCCTTCTTCTGTCCCTTATCAAAAGCAACCTTAGCAATTGGGCAACAGCCGATGCGGCAGCTGCCACGTAGGTAAGGGCTGCAGCGTTTAATACCTTCTTTACATTTCCCTCTTCTTCTCTGGTAACAAAACCCTGGATGCTGAGGAGCTCAACAGCTCGGCTACTTGCGTTGAATTCTACTGGAAGGGTGATCAATTGGAAGGCTACAACTCCAAGAAAGAGATATATTCCTATATCCAGCATAACCGTAGCCCCCATAACAAGGCCTAAAAATATGAAGAGAAAGGCCCCATGGGAGCCAAAATTGGCTACGGGCACAATCGCATTCCGAATACTAAGGGGCGCATATCCATTGGCATGTTGTAAGGCATGGCCCGCTTCATGGGCAGCCACCCCAATTGATGCAATCGATCTACCGTTATACACCGCATCGGATAGCCTAAGAACTTTTTTCCTGGGATCGTAATGGTCCGTTAAATGTCCACCTGTCCTATTTACGGGTATATCCGCCAATCCCATAGTGTCTAGAATTTTTCTTGCTACCTCTGCCCCAGTATATCCGCCATAATTTGCTACTCTGATAAACCTATTAAAAGTGCTTTGCACCTTGTATTGCGCATAAAAGGATAGAATAAGGGCGGGCAACAAAATTAGCATAGTAGAATCGTAAAAAAGAAAAGGCATTATATCCCACCTTTCGAAATTAGACTTCTTGATACCTTAAAACATCGGAAGCAATTGCATTGGCAATTGCAACACACAGGTTTCAACGAGGCGGGTGATTTATACCCACCGCCTGTTTTACTATAATCGGAACTCGCCGCTTATAGAAGCGGGAGACATCTTGCCGACTCGTTATATGATACAAATTCTTCTACCCCTTGAATCAACTGATAGCCCGGTTCTAATCCTCGGCATCCAGAAGGGTTTTGACCTTAATCGGGTTCCCCCGTAAAAACTCCACATCCTCCATAACCCGTTTACCGGGCGCCTGTACTTTGAACAACCTGATCAATCCATTGGATCCGGATATCACAAGCCCGTTCTCCTCATCAGCATGGACAACCTGTCCCGGAACAATATCCTTTAATTCAAAGTATTCCCCTTGGCCCGCTTCCCATACTTTCAGGCGTATACCGTCAATATGGGTATAAGCCCCCGGCCACGGGGTTAAGGCCCTAATATGGTTCCTTATTCTGTCTATATCCATATCCCATTGAATCTTGCCGAAGGCTTTATCTATCTTTTGACAATAGGTGGCTTCCTCGTGTACCTGGGGTATTCCTACGGGTTTTCCCTCAGCAAATAGTCTGAGGCTCTCCCTAAGGGCCTGGCCGCCTAAATCTGCTAGCCGTTCATGAAGATCCCCACTATTTTCACCTGGGTGTATGGGTATTTCCCTTTGTAAAATGATATCCCCCGTATCCATACCTACATCCATATACATTATGGTTATTCCCGTTTGGGTTTCCCCATCCATAACAGCTTGCTGTATAGGCGAGGCTCCCCGATACTTTGGTAAAAGGGATGCATGTACATTAATACAGCCAAGGGAAGGTATATCCAAAATTGTTTTGGGTAGGATCTGCCCATAGGCGGCGGTTATTATAAGATCCGGAGCCAAGTCAGTAATTTGGACTATAAATCCTTCATCCCGCGCCCTTGACGGTTGAAATACCTTAATCCCTTTTTCCATGGCCCATGCCTTCACAGGTGAGGGCAGTAAGCGTTTTCCTCGGCCCCTTGGTCTGTCAGGCTGGGTAACAACCCCAATCAGTTCGCATCCTTCAGATATAATAGCATTTAACGAAGGAATTGAAAATTCCGGTGTACCCATAAAAATGATTTTCAATTTAACTCATCCCCTATTTTCTGTTTCCTGGTCGACCCTTTTTAGCGTACCCGGCTCTATCCTATCTATATACAAAATCCCATCTAGGTGGTCAATTTCGTGGCAAAGAGCCCTAGCCAAAAGAGCCTCACCCTCCAGTTCTATTTTTTCACCGTCGCGGTTTAGCCCCACGATTTTGACCTTGTCAGGTCGTTTTACTATACCGGTGAGGCCGGGAATGCTCAGGCAACCTTCCATATCAGCCTGTTCACCTTGCCTCTCAACGATCTCAGGATTTATTAACTCTATAATTCCATCCCCTATATCTATAACGGCAACACGCCTTAAAATACCCACCTGGGGCGCAGCCAACCCCACGCCTTCGGCATTATACATAGTTTCCGCCATATCGTCTAATAGAAGCAATATTCTTTTATCAATTTTCTCCACCGGTCTTGCCTTTTTTCTCAATACATCGTCTCTTTCGTAATGTTTAATCTCCCTTAGGGCCATATTATCACCTCTTTTTAAATCAACAAATTAAAACATCGGGAGCGGGGGACATCTTGCCGACCCGCAATAGTCTGGGATGTAGGATATATGCATCCATCTGCTTATAGTAAACTAGTGGGATAGAAATCAACCACTATAGTACCAGCTGCATTAAAAAATTCCCTTTGGCAATCGTCCACTATTTCATGATATCTTTCTATAAAAATTCGTTCATTACGAATACGGGCCAGAACATGCCACCTATATCTATTCTTTATCCTCTCAAGGGGTGCAGGATAGGCACCCAGCTCTATAGTCCCCGATTTTATGATGGGATCTTCTGCCCCTTTATATTCCATCCATTTTTTTATGTCCAAAGCCGTTTTAATGACGTTGTCCTCAATCTCTCCAGTTATTAATACCCTGACTATATGAGAAAAAGGCGGATATTTGAATTGGTTCCTTATCTTTATCTCCTCATTATAAAACCCCAGATAGTCGTGTTTGGAAGAATATTGGATAGCATAGTGATCCGGATGATAGGTCTGTATAATAACCTTACCTTCCCTACTACCCCTTCCAGCTCGTCCTGCCACCTGGGTTATGAGCTGGAAGGTCTTCTCGCTACTCCGATAATCAGGTAGATTTAAGGAGGTGTCGGCTGTAACTACGCCTACCAAGGTCACATTGGGAAAATCCAGTCCCTTGGCAACCATCTGGGTTCCCAATAAGATATCATATTCTCTATGTCTAAAGGCATCCAAAATCCTTTGATGGGCCCCTTTTGTAGATGTAGTGTCCATATCCATTCGAATTATCCTAGCTGAGGATAAGAGCCTGCCTATTTCCTGTTCCACCTTCTGGGTCCCTACGCCAAAATGTTTAATATATGTGCTCTTACACTCCGGGCAAATCCTAGGATAGGGTTTGGTGTTTCCGCAATAATGGCATTTTAATACATTGCTCTTGGAATGGTATGTCATGGAAATATCGCAATTATTGCATTTAACCACATAGCCGCAGGACCTACAGGATACAAACTGGGCGTATCCCCTTCTGTTTAGCAGAATAATAGCCTGTTCTCCCCTGGACAAGGCTCCTTGGAGTTCATCGTATAGCTTTTGGCTAAAGATACTGCGGTTGCCTCTTTTGATTTCAAGACGCATATCTATTATCTCAACCCCGGGCAAAGGTCTGTAGTTAATTCGATGATCCAACGTCACCCTAGTATAAAGCCCCTTCTCGCTATTATAAAAATCATCCAAAGAAGGAGTAGCACTGCCCAACACAAGAACAGCCCCCTGTTCCTTGGACCTTTGGGCTGCTAATCCTATGGTATGATATCTTGGCCTGGATTCGGATTTATAGCTATCGTCATGGGCCTCATCGATAACTATTAAACCTAGGTCCTGCAAAGGGGCAAATATAGCTGATCTAGCCCCTATTACTATATTTACCTGGCGGTTGTATATTCTTCTCCATTCATCAAACCTTTCACCTGTGGAAAGCCTGCTGTGAAGGATCGCCACATCTGCACCAAACCGTTTCTTGAAATGACCAACAGTTTGTGGGGTCAATGAAATTTCGGGTACCAGTATAATGGCCCTTTTTCTATTCTTGAGAGTTTTTTCTACCAGATGCATATATACTTCTGTCTTCCCGCTCCCCGTAACTCCGTGTAGGAGATAGATCCCTTGGGACATGGAAATCCCTTCGCCAATGGTTTCAATAGCTATCGCCTGCTCCTTAGTAGGCTCCAGTTCCGTTTCCAATACATCGATGGGCTGATCCCAAGGATTTCTGTAGACCTCTTGATCTTCTAGAAAAATCCATCCCCGCTTTTCAAGGTTTTTGAAGCTGGATAGGGGGGCACCCCCTGCCATATCCGCCAATTCGGGCAATGAGATACCATCTCCTTCATTTAGAATCCTGAGGATTTCTGCCATATATCTGGAGCGACTTTCCACCTGGGCTATTTTCTCATCGATATTAGTCTCCACTTTAAGGAAGACCATTTTTTCTACTTTACCATCCATATTTCTACGAAGCCCCGGAGGGATAAAGCATCTTATGGCCTCAATGGTGAGACAGTGATATTCCTTTTTCATCCACCAAACTAGGGGAACTAATTCAGGAAGGAGCACTGGATAAGGATCCCGTATTTCCTTTATGGGCTTTACTCTATTATGGGGAATAAATATCTCCTTGTTCAGCCCCATAATATAGGCATCTATATTCCTGTTTCCCGCCCCAAAGGGCACTAGCACCCTCATTCCTATTTGGATCCCGGCCTTGAGATCTTCCGGGATTTCATAGTGGTATATCTTGTCTATGGCCGGATGGGCCTGGTCTACTATAACCCCAGCATAAAGCTTATCCGACATGGCCTACCCAACCTCCCTGCTTATTATATAAGTTAACTTTTTGCGCTAGTTAAATATATCGCATAGTAAGATAATAAACCAGCGCAATAGGTTATCCCCGTATAAGGGTCTTGAGCAACTAATCCACCTTTACTACCTCATCAATAATCCGATGTGCGAAATCCTCTTTATCCATCATGGGTATAGCTATTGCATCCCCATTGTTACGGTATAGGACACCCTGATTAAAATCGCTTTGGAAGCCCGACTCTTTGGCGCCTACATCGTTGGCCAGAATAAAATCCAGATTCTTTTCCCTCAGCTTTTTTAGGGCATGCTGCTCCAATTCCTGAGTTTCAGCAGCAAAGCCGACAAGGATCTGTTGTTTTTTTCTTCTGCCCAGCTCCAACAAAATATCTGGATTGCGGACCAGTTCTAAGGTTAAAGGACCCTCCCCCTTTTTTATCTTATTGGATGCGACTTCTCGCACCCTGTAATCGGCTACAGCCGCTGTTTTAAATACTATATGAGCATTATCGTAGAGGCTAAGAGTTGTATTATACATCTCCCTCGCCGATTTTACAGGATGAATATTAACCCCTGCCAGAGGCTCCAGATTCGTAGGCCCTGATACCAGGTCTACCACAGCACCCCTTTTAGCGCATGCCTTTGCCATGGCATACCCCATCTTTCCCGTAGATCTATTGGTAATGAATCTGACTGGGTCTATGGATTCGATAGTGGGCCCGGCGGTGACCAAGACCCTCTTACCTATAAGATCCCGGTTTTCCACCAGATTATCTTCCAGAACCTTTAGGATATCGTCTACGTCTGCCAGTTTTCCTTCGCCCCAATCCCCACAGGCAAGCCTTCCACTTCCGGGGGGGATAAAGGTATAGCCCAATGCCTTGAGTTTTTTTATGTTATCTTGAACGACCCCTTTTTGATACATTACGGTGTTCATGGCAGGCGCAAAAATGGTCTTTGCATCGGTGGCCAAGATCGTTGTTGACAATAGATCGTCTGCAATACCACCAGCGGCTTTACCTATAACATTGGCAGTCGCGGGGGCGATAATGAAGACATCCGCCCATTTGGCCAGAGCAATATGCTCTATATCATAGCGATCCGTTGTATGAAAGGTATCGTGGTATACTTGATTTCCGGATAAACTCTCCAGGGTCAAGGGATGGATAAACTTTGTGGCGTTTTCCGTCATAACTACCTTTACCCCTGCCCCAAGTTTTATCATTGCGCTGGTCAGGTCAGCCGCCTTATAAGCTGCTATACCCCCGGATATTCCTATCAAAATATTTTTTCCTGCAAAAGCGCTGTTCATTTATTTAATACCCTCTTTTGTTTTTTTGTAATGAACCTTGCCTGCCTTTATCTCGTGTATGGCAACGGTAACCGGCTTGTCGGAATCAGTTGATATCGTAGTCTTTTGTCCATCCACCAGCTGTCTGGCCCTTTTAGCAACCTGAACCACTAGGGTATACCTGCTGTCCACTTTATCTATCAACTCATCTAAAGATGGATAAATCATTATCTATACCTCCTTGTAACTTAGCATAAAAATCTACATTCCTATCTACCCTGCATTTCTCAGCAGTGACAATTGATTCTATTTTCATAGCGGCTTCTTCAACCGTATCGTTGATCACTAGATAGTTATAGCGGGTTATGAAGTTAAGTTCCCTGTAGGAACTTTTAAATCTTCTAAGGAGCTCTTCCGCCGTTTCGCTTCCCCGCCCTTCGATCCTTTTCTTTAATTCTGCCATAGTAGGCGGTACAATGAAGATAAATATCCCCTCATCGAATTTTTCCTTTATTTTTAGGGCGCCCTGGATATCAATTTCCAGTATTACATCCCTTCCTGATAACAGGTTCTGCCTTACAAAACCCTTGGGTGTACCATAATAGTTGCCATAGACCTTTGCGTATTCCAAAAATCCCCCTTCTTCAATCAGTTCCTCGAAGGTTTTTACATCCCTAAAGAAATAATTGACACCATCGACTTCCCCTTTTCGGGGTCGCCTAGTGGTCATGGAGATGGACAAAAGGGTTTCCGGGTGACTCTTTAGGTATTCCCGACATACTGTGCCTTTACCGGCCCCTGATGGTCCGGATATCACAACCAGCAGTCCTTTTCCCCCCATACATATATCCCCCTTCACTCTTCTTCTGAAACAGCTACGGCTTGACTGTCCTTTACATTTAGCCTATGGGCAACAGTCTCAGGTTGCACAGCTGATAATATTATATGATCGCTATCAGTGATGATTACTGCGCGGGTTCTTCTGCCATAGGTTGCGTCTATCAACATGCCCCTATCCCTTGCGTCCTGTATAATCCGTTTTATAGGCGCTGATTCGGGGCTAACAATGGCAATTAGCCTGTTAGCCGAAACGATGTTGCCAAAACCTATGTTAATCAATTTAATGTTCATATTAGTACCGCCTCTCATTCAATATTTTGTACTTGTTCCTTGATTTTTTCAATCTCGCTCTTTATGTCCACTACAAGGTTAATTATATTTAAATCGTTGGCCTTTGAACCTATTGTGTTTGCCTCCCTATTCATCTCCTGGACTAAAAAATCCAATTTTCTACCGATGGCGCCCCTCTGCTTTAATATTTCCCCTAATTGTTCTAGGTGACTCTTGAGTCTTATAATCTCCTCGGTGACGTTGGATCTATCGGCAAAGAGGACGACTTCCGTGTTAAATCTAGCCTCGTCAAATTCAGTTGCCTGGATAAGTTCCCTAACCCTATTATTTAATTTAGCCCTATACTCATCAACAACCTCCGGGGCTCTGGTTTCTATGGCCTCTACCATATCCCTTATGAAACGCCCACGCATTATTATGTCTTCCCCCAGCCTATACCCCTCTTTATTTCGCATTTCAAGGACTTTACCTAAGGCTTCATCCAAAGCCGTGAGAACCATCCCCTTAACTATCTCTTCATCCTGTTCTTTTTCAACCAGTTGAAAGAGATCCTGAATTCCAGTCAAAGCTGACAAGGAGATATCCGGTTTTATATTATAGTTTTCGGTGAGGTATTCAAAACAGCCTATGTAGGATTCAACCAAGGGCTTGTTCAGCTGCACCTCGATCTTATCCCCCGTCTTTGGGGATCCCTGAATGTATACTTCAATCCTGCCCCTATCGAGCCCCTCTTGAATTCTCCCTCTTATATCCTCTTCTAAGAAGCTTACAACCTTCGGCAGTCGCATATTAATATCTAAATATCTGTGATTTAGAGTTTTTATTTCTACAATAAACTCCAAGTCTCGACCCTCAATCTTGGCCCGTCCAAACCCGGTCATACTCTGCGCCATGTACCTCTTCCTCTCCATGCTCAGCAATAATCCCTTCATATCCTACTTAAGGGAGCCTTTTCCTTGTATTATAGCACAAAGGCCGGGTATTTAAAACTTATCTTTTTTTGGTGGATACAGCTATTTCAATTCTCGCCCCACATAAAAGATAAAAAGATTGGGGGATAAGTACCCCCCAACCTCCTTTGGATATTACATCATCACGGAATTTCTTATTTAAAGTATTCCACTATACCCAAGTACATGCCCTTTGCGGCATTTTCACGGGTCCGTTTTTGATTTAACAGTCTTACATCGTCGGGATTATTAACAAACCCAATCTCCATCAAGACAGACGGCAGATTTTGCTCCCTAAGAACATGAAAATCCTTCTTAAAGGGGGTTGTCCATCTTCCCTTGAAATCCGTATTCTCCCGGGTATTCTTAAGCATTGCCTTAGCCAGCTTTAAGCGCTTACTGTCGTTATAGTTTTTGTAGTATTTCTGGTTGACCGCATATCCGTTGTCGGAGCTGCTGTCCCTATAATATACCTGCACTCCGGAAGCTGTGGTTGTACCGCCGCCTCCC
>DASRNX010000144.1:0-17203 GCA_035647175.1 Clostridia bacterium
CAACAGAGAAGTACATAGAATTGATTTATCTAAGTTTCGAAATAATCCTATATTCACTATACCACATACCCGAGTCCATTGCCATAATGGATTTTTATTTGAAAGGCCGAATTCATTCTAAAGGCTTATAGGTATAGATCCCTGCTATTATTTTCCTCGGGGAGCAAGGAGAACATTAAAATTTAAATGGTATATTCAAAACCAAAAGGACCGATTAGTGTCATAGAACACTTTCGATCCCTACTTTACTATATATCCTGGTCTTATTCCGCTTTCCGGTTTTACCTATCTTGGGAACTTCTGCGTCTTTTCCCCAATTCTTCATATATTCTGTCTAAGGTTATACCCTGATCTACCAGCATAACTATGAGATGATAAAATAGATCGGCTGTCTCATAGACCACCTCATCCTCGTCGCCATTTTTAGCGCCTATTATTACCTCCGATGATTCCTCGCCAACTTTTTTCAATATCTTGTCTATCCCCTTTTCAAATAGGTAGCTGGTATAGGAACCTTCCCTAGGGTTTTTCTTACGATCCATTATCGTATCATATAGGCTCTGTAATATTGTTGCCTTACCATGGACCATGGATGCCCCAAAATCCTTATCCTCTTTGCCCGGGATTATGAAATTTACATGTTCCAGCTTTCTATAAAAACAGGACCTATGGCCTGTGTGGCAGGCTCCGCCCTTTTGTATAACCTTCACCAAAAGGGTATCCTTATCACAGTCATAATATATTTCCTTCACTTGTTGTATATTTCCCGATTCTTCGCCTTTTTGCCAAAGTCTTTTTCTGGACCTGCTCCAAAAAAACGTCTTTCCGGTCATCAGAGTTTTATCTAGAGATTCCTTGTTCATATAGGCCATCATCAATACCTCGTCGGTCTCTATATCCTGTATTATAGCGGGGATTAAACCCTGATCATCAAATTTTATATCCACATCACACATAGTATTAACCTTCCTTCCCCGAGGTTTTTACTCCATTTTGCCATAGGTATTCCTTTAATGTTCCTATTTCCAATTCCTTATAGTGAAAAAGAGATGCAGCTAAAACAGCGCATGCTCCTCCCTTGATTATGGCATCTAAGAAATGTGCCATTCTACCCGCACCTCCTGATGCAATAACCGGAATATCTATGCTCCCCGAAACCGTCCTTAATAGCTCTATATCATAACCTTCCTTGGTTCCGTCCCTATCCATACTAGTCAGCAAAATTTCCCCAGCCCCCAGCTCCTCGGCTCTCATCGCCCACTTAACCGCATCCATGCCTGTATTGACCTTCCCGCCGTCTACACACACCGACCAGTTCCCCTGAGGTCCCTTTATAACATCAATAGCGACTACAATATGTTTACTGCCAAAATGATCGGCTACCTCGGTAATCAATTCCGGCGTTTTAAGAGCAGCAGAGCTTATGGATACCTTATGGGCTCCTGCACTAAAAAAATCATGAAAATTCTCCAGTTTACTAATTCCCCCGCCCACCGTTAAGGGGATATCCGTCTTTCTAGTGATTTCCCTGATAATGTTTAAGGTAATTGCCCTATTTTCGGCTGTAGCAGCAACATTCAATAAAAACAATTCATCTGCACCGGCTCCGGCATAGGCTTTAGCTATTTCAATGGGATCCCCCGCATCCTTTAAATCGGCGAATTTGACCCCCTTTACAACTCGCCCATCCCTTATATCCAAACAAGGTATAATCCTTGTAAGCATTTATTAAACCCCCTCATAGGCTAGGGCATCTCCAAGGGCTATAGCACCGCTGTAAAGCGCTTTACCGATGATAACACCCTCCGCCCCGATCCCTTTGATCAATTTTATATCTTCAAGGGAGGTGACCCCCCCGGAAGCTATTATTTTAAGCCCTGTCTCATCTATCATGGCCTTGGTCGCCTCAATATTGGGTCCCTTTAGCATACCGTCCTTTTCAATATCCGTATATATGACGGTATCTACCCCCATGTCATATAGCCTCTTGCCAAATTCAATACTGTCCGTTTCCGTTTTTTCTACCCAGCCTCGAATTGCGACCTGTCCGTCCTTTGCATCGATACCCACCGCAATCCTATCTCCATAAATTCCAATGGCTTTTTCAAGGAGCTGGGGCTTCGTTACCGCTGATGTGCCCAATATAACCCTGGCAACCTTTGGATCCTCTAAAAATAATTCTATCTTTTTCAAGGTCCTAAAGCCTCCCCCTATTTGAAGGGAGATGGATACAGACTCTATCACTTCCATTATAACTTCTATGTTCCGAGATTCACCCTGAAATGCCCCATCCAGATCCACAATATGTAAAAACTTTGCCCCCATATCCTGCCATCTCCTGGCAACCTCTACCGGATTGTTACTATATACGGTCTCCTTGTCAGCATCGCCCTGCATGAGCATGACGCATCTACCGTCCCTTATATCTATTGCGGGATAAATATTCATCTATACACCTCCAAACCTTAATCCAATATGCCCTTGGTCGAGGGGATAACATCCCTGTCTGCCAAAGTAGAATCAACGGCTACAGCCTGCCTCAAGGCTCTGCCCAGGGCTTTAAATATGCCCTCTATAATATGGTGGGTATTTCTGCCATAGGCTACTCTCACGTGCAGAGTTAAGCCTAGGTGGTTAGAGAAGGAGCGTAGGAATTCCTCCAGTAGCTGGGTATCAAAATCGCCGACAAATTGGGTCAAAGCCGGCATTTCCAGGTGTAGATATGGTCTACCGCTTATGTCAAGGCTCACCTCCGCCAGAGTTTCATCCATGGGCAGGGTCATATTGCCATATCTATTTATGCCCATTCGCTGCCCCAATGCCTTTTTAAACGCCCTCCCCAACACTATACCGATATCTTCAACGCTATGATGTCCATCTACCTGCAGATCCCCTATGCAACTGATATCAATATCAAATCTCCCGTGGCTTGATAAGAGATCTAACATATGATCAAAAAAACCTATACCGGTTTTGATATTATTACGACCGCTCCCATCTATTTCTACAGTAGCTGAAACCTTGGTCTCAAAGGATTCTCTTTTAACTGTTCCTGTTCTTGCCATATTCTTCTTCCCCTTGTCTATATTTGATCCTGTTCCCCGGTGTAGCGCCCCTGTCGACTAAACTGCTTGCTACGGTAATCCCCGCAACCAATCCCCCATAAAAGGCGAATTGATATTCCCCTCATCTGTTTCACCAATTGAAATTAGCTCCCTATAGAATTTTAAACATCGTTACGGGTCCTTCTATTGTTAGAAATAGAATATATACCGCAATTTGTCTACCCTTCTGAGAAAATCTCATACATGGAACTAATGAATGCCCGGTTAGCCTCTTCACAAGCTATGGTCACCCTTAAACAATCCCTAAGGTAGGGCTCTCCCGAAAAGTCCCTTACCAATATTCCCCGGTCGAGAAGCTGCTGCCATGTCAAATGCCCACGGGGTACCTTGATAAGGAGGAAATTAGCCTGGGAAGGATAAATCCTTAAACCATCTATTTTTCCCAAGGCATTGTACATAATCTGCCTCTGCTCTATTATTTTCTTCACCCTTATATCCATCTGTTCCCTGTTGGCCAGGGCCAGTACAGCAGCATCTTGAGAAAAGGTATTCAAATTATATGGGGGCATAACCCTATTTATTTGGCTCGCCAATTCTGGACTTGTAATACAATATCCTACGCGTAACCCCGCCAAGCCAAAGGCCTTGGAAAAGGTTCTTAAGACCACTAGGTTAGGAACCTGTATAGCATATTCTATCATGGAGGCTTTAGCGAATTCGCCATAGGCCTCATCTATCACCACCACACCCGGGAAGGCATTGATTAGTTTCTTTAATTGATCGGGATCCATAAGGTTTCCCGTTGGATTGTTTGGATTACAGATGAATAGGACCTTAGGGTTATATTTGGATATGGCCGAAGTAAAAGCCTCCATATCATATTCGTATCCTTCCCCTAACTCTATAGGCATGGGGGTAGCCCCCGCAATTAGAGTAAAGATCTGGTACATTCCAAAGGACGGGGTAGGGTAAGCCACCCCCTCACCCTTACCTGCAAACCCGGTAATTAAAATTTGTATCAGCTCGTCAGAGCCGGCACCGACTATAACTTGATCCGAGGATACTCCCCAATGCTCCCCTATGGCCCTTCGTAAATTTGTTGATTTTGAATCGGGGTACCTATTAAAATCCTTCCCATCCATCAGATCCCTAGCGAGAATTTCCCTAAAAGAGTCAGGCAAATCCCAGGGGCTCTCGTTAGCATCCATCTTGTATATACACGATTTTTCTTCGGCATCGTAGGCCTTTAAATTCATCAGATCCCTTCTAAGGTAATTGATCTTCATTGTCTAAACCTCGCTTCTACGGACCGGGCATGGGCTTCAAGGCCCTCTATCCTGGCAAAGTCCGCAACATCTTTATATAGATCTTCCAGGGCCTCTTTAGAAAAGGATAAGATGCTGGATTTTTTGATAAAATCGTCCACGGATAGCGGCGAGAAATATCTGGCGCTCCCACTGGTAGGTAGTATATGATTTGGCCCTGCCATGTAGTCTCCTAAAGGTTCAGGAGAATAATGGCCTAAAAATATAGATCCGGCATTTTTAACCTTGCCCAGCTTTTCGAATGGATTCTCGATAGCCAGCTCTAAATGCTCAGGGGCAATATAGTTACTAAGTTCAATGGCCAGCTCTATATTATCCACTAGGATTATAGCGCCAAAATTACTCAAGGATTCCTCTACGATGTCCAGTTTAGGCAGTGTTTTGGCCTGTCTTTCAATCTCGCAGCCTATATTATTGTAAAGGTCAATATTATCGGTGATGAGTACGGAGGTAGCCAGGGGATCATGCTCTGCCTGGGATAATAGATCCGCTGCCACATATTCCCTGTTTGCGCTGCTGTCAGCTATGACTACCACTTCGCTGGGCCCGGCGATCATATCTATGTCTACATAACCGTAGACCTCCTTCTTGGCCAAGGTAACATAGATATTTCCGGGGCCGGTGATCTTATCTACCTTGGGAACGGGTTCGATCCCAAAAGCCATTGCAGCAATGGATTGGGCGCCCCCCATCTTATAGATGTCCCCAATGCCCGCCATATCCGCAGCTACAAGGGTATAGGGGTTAACAACACCGCCGGGCCCCGGAGGGGTCGCCATAATAATATTATCTACGCCGGCTATCTCTGCCGGAATCGCATTCATAAGAACCGACGAAGGATATGCTGCCCTTCCCCCCGGCACATACATCCCCACCCACTCCATGGGCTCTATTTTTTGCCCGAGAACAACCCCTGAATCATCCTCAAAGGATATCCAGCTGTTCTGTTTTTGCTTCTTATGGTATCTGGCGATCCTATCCATAGCCCGGTCTATTATATCTATATACCCCTTAGAAACCACGGTATAGGCTGTTTTGATTTCTTCGCCGGATACCAGCATCTTTTGGGGGTCTTTATAATTAACGCCGTCAAATTGTTCTATATATTTAAATAATGCCGCCGATCCCCCCGACTTTATTTCGGACAAAATTTCCTTTACTACATTGCCTTCCTCGGGAAAGTCCAGTTGGGAAGGTCTCTTTAAAAGGGCAATAATCTCAGAACTTTCCGTACCTCTCCCGTCAATTTGCAGTATCATTCTATCCCTCCTCAAGCACTCTTTCTATAGATTCAATCAAATTCTTGATAGGCTCGTTCTTAGTCTTAAAGCTGATCCGGTTTACCACTAACCTGGCGCTAATATCGCAGATATCCTCCAAAACCACCAAACCATTTTCCTTTAGGGTACGACCGCTTTCTACTATGTCGACGATAACATCGGAAAGGCCTACCAGTGGACCCAGCTCTACAGAGCCGTTGAGCTTTATGACCTCTATGGTTTCTCCGGCCTTTGAAAAGTAGTTTCTGGCAATATTGGGGTATTTGGTCGCTACTCGGGTGTGGGATTTGGTAATCCATGCATCCTTCTTTTCGGGGAACCCGGCGACCGCCATCTTACATTTCCCGAATTTAAGATCCAATACCTCATAGAGGGGTCTTTCCTCCTCCAGCAGGGTATCCTTCCCGGCTATCCCGATATCGGCTACCCCGTATTCTACATATGTGGGAACATCGCTGGGTTTTACTAGTAAGAATCGAATTTTCTCGTTATTGGAATATATGATCAGCTTTCTTGATGAAATATCCAAATCGTTTAAATTTCCTATAGCCCTTTGTAACAATTCAATAGTTCTTTCTCCCAATCTCCCCTTGGGCAAGGCGATGGTTATCACAATACACCCTCCCTATCATAATCTTTCATATCTATAACCTTTAAGATTCCCCTTGCTCTTGCATATTCAAAAGGATCTTGGCCCTTATCGGCTTTGAGGTACACTTCCACTCGATTTCCTTCTTCCCTAAGCCTTTTAATTAGATTATAGCCTTCCCTGCCCCTTTCCCTATCAGGCACCACTAAAATATCGATACCCGGTAATGGCGTCAATTTCTTCTGCCGATCCAAGGCCACCAGAAGGCGTTTTAATCCCATTGCGAAACCGGTAGCAGGCAAATCGTATCCAAATTCGCGTAAAAGGTTGTCGTACCGACCCCCTCCACAAATAGGAAATCCCAAGTTCTTAGTAAACCCTCTAAAAATAATACCCGTATAATAATTAAGGCTATGCACCATCCCTAAATCGAAGGTGATGTATTTTGATAATCCAAAGTCGTCTAAAATTTCATATACTTCATGGATATTCTCTATGGCCTTTAAACAGCGTGGATTTTTAGTATATCCAAGACCCTGCTTTAAAACATCAATATCGCCATACATAGAGGGTAGCTGCATAAATATATTCTTTAAGGCACCATCAATAGGAAGTTCCCCCAAAAGGGTTTCTAAAGCCAACAAGTTCTTTTGCTCTATTAAAAATCTTAGCTCCTCACGAACCTCCAAGGTTAATCCCGCATCCTCCGTCAAGCCCTTAAAAAAGTCAACCTGTCCTATATCTATCTGAAAATCCTCGAGCCCCAGACTTAAGAATACCTCTATAGCGGTAGAAATAACTTCTGCATCGGCCTCCGGTCCATCCACACCGAACAGCTCGATACCGGCCTGGGCCACCTCCCGCTGGTTTCCTGTTTGAAGCCCCTCGTATCTGTATACATTGCCCAGATATGATAGCCGGATGGGAAGCATGGCATCCCTTAGTTTTGTCCCAACCATACGCGCTATGGGCATAGTTATATCAGGCCGTAAGACTTGGATCCTACCCCCTGCTTCCACTATTTTATACATTTTCTCCTGCTCTATATAGGTCTTATCCCCAGTAAAAACATCATAGAACTCAAAGACAGGGGATTCGATCTCATCATAGCCCCTGCTAAAGAACATTTGCCTTATGGATTCCTCGATTTTCCCCTTATTGTAACATTCCTCTGGCAGATAGTCCTGAACGCCTTGCGGTGTATGCTGCTTCCACTTTTTCATTTCAATCCCCATTCAGATAATTTAGTGTTGTAAAGTAGTAACTTGATAAATTTATTCGATTGTATTATACTTTCCTGGTAATGTCAATATAAATTTCTGTATATGTTATGAAAGAGGCC
This sequence comes from Clostridia bacterium, assembly GCA_035647175.1. Lineage (GTDB taxonomy): Bacteria > Bacillota > Clostridia > Caldicoprobacterales > UBA3941 > UBA3941. The sequence goes on from DASRNX010000144.1 coordinate 7,602, forward strand.
TTTCACCGCAGAACCAGTCCAATTATCTGGTTTTGCATTAAAACAATGCACTTTTCGTAACATATGAATTAAGTGTAATGTTTTACGTCACTCGTATACTATAGGTAGACAACATGGAACCTAGATTTATCATGACGATAATTTTTTGTTGGAACTGTTTATCTATAATACAGAATGTTTGTCGTAACACATATAGAAGGGGTCATTAAGATATGGACTACCATATTCATACCAGATATTCCTCCGACGGGGAGATGACAATAGAAGAGGCTTGTAAAAGGGCAATTAAAATAGGGCTGAAGGAAATTGCAATTACAGACCACATTGATATTGATTGGCCGAATCCCGATATTAGTTTTGATATAGCCAATATAGACGAATATATTCAAGAAATACATGACAATAAGGAAAGGTTTAAAAGTCAACTTATCGTCAAAGTTGGAATAGAGATAGGGCTGCAGCCCCACGTATTGGAAGAATCCGCTAAGATTATACGGAGCCATCCTTTTGATTTTGTTATCGGATCGATACATATAATTAAAGGGATGGACCCTTATATGGGGGACTATTTTTATGGAAAAACCAAAAGTGAAAGCTATGAAATCTATTATAGGGAGACCATAGATTTAATAAAGGAATTTGATGATTTCGATGTCTTAGGTCATCTAGGATACATAAAAAGATATTTTCCCCAACCCTATTCAAAAGAGGATGAGTACCTGCATCTTGATCTTGTAGACGAAATTTTGGAGATCTTGATACAAAAGAACAAGGGCATAGAGGTGAATACATCGGGATACAAGCATAGCTCTGCATGTCCTATGCCTTCCCTTAATACCATTGCAAGATATAAACAGCTGGGAGGTTCTATAATAACCGTCGGTTCGGATGCCCACAGTGTTGATAGCATAGGCTATGGAATAGGGCGAGGGACCAATGCCATAAAGAATTTGGGTTTTGATTCCGTTACTTCTTTTACCTCAAGAAAACCCGAATTCCGCAGTATTGGGGACTGATCCCAATATTAATGAAAGGTATTGTGCACCCCCGTATGATTTCATTGAAAATTATCGTTACACCATTTGAACATATTCCGCTATATCCAATCGACCGCGCCTTAATATCTCTTCGATATCCTCTGATGGCAAGGGCCTGCTGAAGAGAAACCCCTGAATCATATCACATCGTTGATTTACCAGCATACGCAGCTGTTCTTCTGTTTCTACTCCCTCCGCTGTCACCATAAGGTTCATCCTATGGGCCAGGTTAATGATCACCTGTGCAATATACCTTTTATCCGAATCATTGGTTATGTCCTCTACAAAGGATCTGTCGATCTTTAAATTATTGATAGGTAAACGATGGAGATAGTTTAGGGAGGAGTATCCGGTCCCAAAATCATCCAGTGCAATCCTTACCCCCATTTGATACAACTGTTGAAGCGCTTCTATATTGTTTTCCGTGGATTCCATTATATTATTTTCTGTTATTTCAAGCTCCAGGTAGCTGGGATCCAGCTCCACATCCTCCAGAATGTCCCTGACCAAGGAAATAAAATTCCATCGCCTCAGCTGAAGTGGAGATATGTTAACTGAAACCCGGATAGGGTTGTACCCCTTATCCTGCCATTTCTTATTTTGTTTACAAGCTGTTCTCAACACCCATTCTCCAATTGGTATAATAAGACCGGTATCCTCTGCAAAGGGGATAAAGTAGGCAGGGGGGATGAGCCCATGCTTGGGGTGGTTCCATCTAATCAATGCCTCCACAGCCTCAACCCGCCCAGTTTTTGAATTAACCTGGGGTTGGTATACCAAATGGAATTCGTCCCTATCCAACGCATTTCGAAGATCTCTATCCATCTCCATCCTATGGATAACCCTATCGTTCATGGATTTTTCAAAAAATTCGTAGGTGTTTTTACCATACTTCTTTGCCTCATACATGGCGATATCGGCGTTTTTTAATAGTACCTCTGTCGTATCCCCATCATCGGGAAACATGGTAATACCGACACTAACCGTAGGATACACCTCAAATCCATCAATAACCCACGGGGCATCAAAGATTCCTAAAATGCTGCTTATGGTATTCTCTACGTCTTGCCTATCCTCTATCCCAAATCTGACCATGATAAATTCGTCACCGCCAAACCTGCCAACCAGGCCTTTGCCTTCGCTGATCTTAGCCAGCCCTGTTCCGAATCTCTTGAGGACCTTGTCCCCAAATCCATGGCCGAATGTATCATTTATCACCTTGAAATTATCGATGTCTAAAAAAAACAAGGCACCTTTTTTATTCTCCCGCTTTGCACTTGCAATCCAGTGGGTTATCCGATCCGAAACGTTTAGCCTGTTAGGAAGACCCGTCACCGCATCATAGTATGCTAAATAGCGTATCCTCTCCTGGCTAACCTTCAGAGCCCCCTCCTGGTGCTCAATTTTGTGTTTACGATAATGGAGTTCCTCCTCCATATCCCCTATTTCTTCGTATATAGCCATGAGTTCTTGATGCTTGGCCATAAGTTCCTGATATCGGTGCTCTGATTTAGTCTGTTCTTCCAACAGAGTAATTTGATCATACCCAATCTGAGCAAATAGCTTGGCTATCCGGGATGCGAACTCCATAAACCTATCCATCTCCTCTTTGGAATAGACAGGCACCTTTTTAATGGCTTCTATGTATTCTCCCTCGGGTAGCCCCAGGGTCCGTGCCTGGGCCTTAAAGTATTCTAAATCCGGATCGGATAGAAAGAATTGTGATTTATAAATAACCGCTACACATTTATCCTTGATGTAGATGGGGGTAATGGCATGCATAATTCCGTTCTCGCATTTATAGTAAACATATCCCTCGCCCTTTGCAATTGCCTTTGCTGCCAATTCCGGTGCGCTTTTAGTGGATTCAACGCATCTGTTTGCTATACGGGGATCCCCTCTATGAAACCTTGTACATACATCGGTCCAGCCTGTCCTAGTTAAAACTATACCGTTAGCGTCGGCGATACCAGCCGCTATTCCCGTAGCCTTATATATACTGTCAAATAACTCTTGAAACCTATCAATATCCACTAAATCCGAAAATTCACAATTCACGCCACCAGCCACCTTACATGTTTAGTTTAGTAATGATTATATATTTTATATGAGACTCCTTGTATCGGAATTTACGAAATAGGAATCATCTTGTTCCTAACGCGTTACGGAAAATACATTGTTTTAAAAACAAGATCAGAAGATACAAGTGGTCCTGTAACGAAAGGCCCCCGTAACGCATACAATTATAATACAAAATCCCCTAAAATGGAATACTCCCTCAGTGCTATTTTCGACAATTACGCTGTCTATTAATGCGAAATGAACCTATCCCAGCAATAGGTCCGTGTAATGCACTATTTTTAAAGGCGCTATCTATGATCTTACACCGGAGGAAGCTCTACGGATTTTATCATAAAACGACAATTGCCCAAGGGGGTATCTACAGTGACCCTATCCCCTACCCCTTTAAATAGAAGGGCGTAGCCTACGGGGGACAGACAAGATGCACAATCAAGTCCTCCTCCACCATCACCATAGAAGGGGGGTACTATCTTTAGTCTTTCTATTTCGCTATAGTCAAGATCCTGGACTTCCGCAACGCTCCCTATTAAGATTAGAGGCCATCGTTGTTTTACAGAGACCTCGGGATTTGCATCAATAAATCCCTTTAAAAAATCCAGATATTGGTCCATCATGCCCTTAAAAGCATCCCTTTCCCCGGTATGTTCTTCGTAGAATTCCTTTAAAATATGATTCCTGGTGCTTCTTATGGTCTTCAAATGTTTTGTTAAAAAATCGGAAATCTGATGCCGATGATAATTCTCCTGCATTGCTATCCTCCTTGTAATAAAACGATTACTTTAATAAACGCTACTCAATAAAATAACGAACAGGCCCACGGTGCCGTCAACTTTTATGGGATACGAAACAAGGCATCCCATGGACCCCCACGAAATGCCTTCCATGACAATATTACCATAGGTGTAAATCATTGTCAATGGTGGTAAATTATCTCCTATTTCTCGATTATCTCGCTGAGTATTTCAGCTATGTATTTGGCGCTGCGCTTGGCTTCGGCAAAGGTAGTCAAGTGGTTTCCCACCTCAATTATGATGGCCCTATTGGACACATGTTGATTATACCGTCCCGTCTGCAGCTTTACTTTATTTGCCAGTCCGGGATATTTTTCATTGGCCTTGTTGGTAATCTTAAGGCCGAATTGATAGTTTTCCCGCCATTCAGGTTTCTGGCTAAACCCGCCGCTCACCCCTTGGGCAGTACCTATGAGGACGAAAAACTTTGCCACCCGTTCCCCGTCTATGATGGTTACTTCCTTATCCGGATCTTTGAGGCCTTTTATATAATTACGATGAATATCTAAATAGATCTTTAGGGATTTATATTCTTTCTGTCTTTTCTTAACGGTTTCTAACGATCGGGGATAAAGCCCCGATTTCCAAGGATATACCTCATGATCCGTGGTATCGTGAAGCACCTGTATGCCCCGATTCTGTAGCTGATTGGTCAATTCCTCCCCTACTCCAACGACCGTTTGACTAAAATCAGTGCTTCTGAAAACTGCTATATCCTTATATGGATTGTTAGGATCCTGTCTGTAGGCCTCCCTTGAATGGGTATGATAGATCAGAATCTGGGGCCCATCACCCTTCAAGGCGATAGGCGGAAGGTCATCACTGATTTTTTTGACCTGGATCTGTATCTCTTCAGAAACTTCTCCCACAGCCTCCTCGTAACGCTCAAGATCCAGATCCGTTGGCCGATTGGCCTGGCGTGAAGTCTCCTGCTCCGGGGTGGCAACTGCCGCAACCACGGATTCAGCCCCATTTTCCGCATATATAGGTTCATTTTGGGCATAGGCAGCGCTGAGATAAGGCATGTGAGAGGATAATATAAAGGCTGGATCGGTAAAGTTCATCTCCTTTAATCGGATCCATATATCCGAGAAAAAATCACCCTTATTCCCAGATATGTAGGCATCGCTTTTCTCTTTAATATTCGTGGATTCATCGGGGAACCCGTCACCCTTCCCTAGGAAGGCTTCATGGTTGGATAGCAGACGATAACTGAGAAGGGCAATCCCGATTATTAATAAAATGACAACTAGGTTATATGACAAATTCGATTTTTTGTTTATTCTTATTCTCTCCATAATCCCCACCACTTCCTATAGCAATTAGTTTATTTGCCCGATATACCCATTTGGCCCATATATATCCTTAGTCAATTGTCTAAATAAAACCTTGTTTATGACCCATATTGTAGATAAACAATTCCAACTATAAAATCTAACGGCTATAGATAGATCTAGTTTCCGTATTTTCCATCTATAATATAGCGCTCTAATAAATATATTAGACTACTATGGGGGAATATGACTGGTATGGCAGTACTTTTAAAAACATTGGAAGCAATTGCATTGGCAATTGCAACACACAGGTTTCAACGAGGCGGAGGATTTGTACCCACCGCCTGTTTTACTAATGGGAACTTGACGCTTATAGAAGCGGGAGACATCTTGCCGACTCGTTCTATTTACAAAGCGAGGGCGACCATTTACGGTCGCCCTCAGCTAAAAATCAACTTTTACTACCTAAAGTTTGGCCCACCCCTGTCCCCTGTTCCGGGCAACGGGAGTAAGCTTTTTCAAATCATAATCTATGGGTCTTGATTGTCAAACCGATTCCAAAAGACCCTAATCATATTATTTGAAGATCCTCCTTGCAGTAATCAGACGCTTGTTGTAAGAGCTTAAATTACTGATTTTTACCCCATCCTTCTTATTGGATGCATGGATGAATTGATTGCCTCCAATATAAAGGCCTACATGCCCTGAGAAGCAAAGTATATCTCCGGGTTTTAAGTTTTCCTTAGATACACCGCTGCCCACTGACCGCTGTGATTTGGAACTGTGGGGAAGACTTACCCCAAATTGGCTATATACGTACTTGGTAAACCCGGAACAATCAAAGGTATTTGGTCCGGAAGTCCCGAAAACGTACTTGTAGCCCTTGTATTTCATCGCAAAATCCACTACAGAACTCGCCGAGCCGCTGACGGTACCCCTATCGGTTGTGGTATTACCGGATGACTTTGGTTTGGAAGTGGATTTGGAATTTGTAGCAGGTCTTCTGACGGGCTTTGGTCTAGGAGCTGGTTTGGGTTTCTCCTTGGTCCCCTTAGCAATAATATGCTTAACCGGTTCCTTTTCCACCTTCTCCTCTATTATATCCCGGGAGACCTCTTGTCCATCTTCTCTGGTCACCAGGGCGACAATATCTTTTTTGCCGTTTTCGCCCTGCTGGACTACCTTGGTTTTCCCTTTTTCCAAACCGTTATCTTCTTTCGTCTCGGTTTCAAAGGGTATTTCTTTAGAGTAGCGAACCTTTTCCTTCGTTACAGTTGTCAACAGCTTCTTTTGTTGGCCAATCATAATAATGTCTTCCGGCTGAATTATATCCCCATCCAGATCGGGATTGGCAAGTTCCAAATCCGAAACGCTTACATGGTTCTGTTGGGCTATTGACCACAGGGAGTCACCTTCCTGTACCCTGTACTCTTTAATCTCCTGGCCGCCGTGCAGGATCGCCTCTGCGGCCTTCTCAGGACTGAGGATATTTTTCACAGAAGTGATACCCTCCTGAAAATCGATATCCTGTTTAAACGCAACATCCTCCAGTTGGCTGTCCTCTTTTTCCTTTATTTTTTCTATGTATGGGGCCTTAATATTATAAATCACTTCCTGGGCGTCTTCCATCGTCTTTACATAGCATACCCGTGTCCCGTCGATATCTATAGAATAGGCATCGACCCTTATATCAATTAACTCTTCAATGGAATTAGCCAATTCATCATCGTCGGTTATTTCGTCTGCCCCTACATTTGTTTCCTTAAAATAGATCTTGGAATCAATAAATACTTCCTCCTGGTATTCTCCTCTTTGCCTCCTTTCTATATCGTCATAAATTGACAACGCTCTGGCCGGGAACTTGACTATTCCCACCTGCTCATCGTTGATGTACATTGTGTAGACGGTCGATGAACCCCCCGTATAGGCAAGTGCGGGGATTGTCACCCCAGTTAACAATAGAGTCAACAGCACCGTACACAATAAAATCTTAAAGCTTTTCATAGTAACCTCCATCTTGAACAGCCTTTTTATTACGGTTCTATCTCGAACCTTTACGGAATTGTTACGTTATTATTCTATATATTCTACATAAATGTTAAATATCCTTCTTTTCATAGGTATTATATCCAAAAACTTTTTTTTAATTAAAGTTCCGTTGCCTTTCCAGCTCATACAACATAATGGAGGCAGCGCAGGCTATATTTAATGAGGTAATATGCCCATGCATGGGTATTCTGACAAGAACGTCACATAGCTGCTTGTAGTTGTAGCTAAGGCCCAGGGTTTCATTGCCTATGATCAGTGCCATAGGTCTTGTTGCCAAATCCGCATCCATAATAAGTGCATCCCCGCCTGCTGATGAACCAACTATCTTAAAATCCCTATGGATTTTCCTGATATCATTAAACCAGGGTAACAGCTGTCTGTGTGATTGCAACCTAATTATGGGAACCGCAAACAAGGTTCCCATACTGGCCCTTATGGTCCTGGAATCGTATATATCGACGGCATGTCCCGTAACAACGATGCCGTCAACCTTAAGTGCCTCACATGAGCGTATAATCGTTCCGAGGTTTCCGTAACCGGAGGGCCTGTCAATAACCACCAGTAGGGTATCATCCCCTACCCTTATTCGAGCGATATCATCACCCGGAATGGATACAATGGCAATGAGCTCCGATAATTCCTCATCTTTATCGCTGAGCTTATCCATTAACCTAAGGGGCAGTTCAAAATGGGTTTTGGCCGTAGAATTTCGGAGCACCCCTTTTGCCCAATCGGATAGGGGTGCCTCCCCGGAATATACAAAAGACCGGATCTCCCAATTGTTTTCTATGGCAAAGTTGATGGGCTTTACCCCTTCGACAAAGAATTCCCTATATCTGTTTCTCTTTTCCCTATTCCTTTTTACTACTTCAATCCGCTGAAAATCGTTATTCTCGTTACGGATTGTCTTGACAAGCGGTTTCATCTATCTACTCCTAAAATTATCGTGATATTTTTGGCGGGGAATAAGTATGGGCATAACGGGCTATTTTTTTAAATGAATTAACCCACCTTGAGATTCTCAGATAAACAGCTTCAACTATTAAATTTATCAGCTGTAGATAAATTAAATTCCCGTATTGCTTATCTTTAGATGAGTGCTAAGTATTTGCGCAGATTCTCAAGCCCGATCCCAACGCCCGCTTTCGGATCTTCCATCCCCTCAAACTCAATGGACAATGCACCTTTATAGCCTGAATCCTTAGCTATCCTGAGGCATTGCGCTATTGCTACATCCCCGTGTCCAATTATGGCGCCCCTCAGATAATTCCCGCCCCTGGACCTAAACCAGCCTTGCCCCGGATCAGGGTGCATGCCCGATTTAATATGGAAGTCCTTGGCATGAACATGGAAGGCGTAGGGCATCAGTCTGCCCATTGCCGTCTCGGGACTTTCATCGACACAGACAAAGTTGCCCATATCCAGCAATAGCCCGAAATTGGGATGGTCTACTCCGTTGATTAACTTTTCTACCCTATCGCTGTCCTGACAGAAAAAACCGTGATTTTCTATCATGGTTTGGATACCAAATTCCTGGGCGTATTCTGTAACAGCCCTGCAGCCTTCTATCAACCTTGGAAGAGCCGCATCGAAATCCCTTGGTCCCGTATGCTCCTTAGAAAATCCGACAGTAGCATCATGCCTCATGGTCTTAGAGCCGAGAAGCCTTGCAATGTCCACCTCACCCTTGACTCTTTGAATTTCCGCATCCAAGTCCCCGTCCGAGCCGTTTATAAAATCCGCACCCACCGTATAGCTTCCCATCTCTATGCCTACTCTGGCACATTCTGCCTTGGCCCTTACAGCGAAGTCCTCATTGGTTTCGTTCTCTTCCAATATAAAGGGCACAAATTCAATGAGATCACAACCTAAATCCTTGGCTAAAGAAATAACATCGATCTGCTTTATTTGTCCGCTGCGTACCAGGTTGATTAAACTATAGGAGCTCACACCTAACTTCATAATATTCCCCCCTCGTATAATATGATTATAGGGTTTAATTTATTTTAGCCTGCCACACCAGGCAATTGTACCTATGCCGATAAATTCAGTTTCCATATTGCTTATCTATAGATAAACAACTCCAACTATAAATTTTTTCACCATGAAATTGCATAGACCCATTGCAACTATCCTACCGAAAAATTCAGTTTTCGTATTGCTTATCTATAGATTCTATACCATGTCCCACGCTTTTTCCACAATAACTGGTAAAAACTTTTTTTCTTGACTTTTCCCATGGATTTGGTAATATAGTTGTGTATTGTGATGATGGGAAGGAGTAGTTGAATCCCCTAGCCAAAGCGACCCGGGGGGAGTGAGAGCTCGGGGCTATGTTTCAATGAAGGGCGTCTCGGAGCATTTTTATG
>DASRNX010000145.1:0-4920 GCA_035647175.1 Clostridia bacterium
TAGAGCTTTTTGAATCAATTCAGGTCTCCCAAATTGATCCGATAAAGCATGCTCACAATGAACCCTTTCTAAAAGGTTTTCTATGACCCTGGCGTGTCCCCAGGCCAATAATCTATTTAAGTTCTTAATCGCTGAATATAAGTCGTTATATCTTTCGTTTTCTATGACAACTATATCATATGGACAGGTGTCCTTAATAAACATGGCCAATTCCCGGATCCGATTGTCCGTTATCTTTTTGCTGTCTGCTACCCCGGCATGTTTCAACTGGGGCCCAGTTTTTTCATCGGTATAGACTCCGGCAATAACCAATGGACCAAAATAATCCCCTTTCCCCGATTCATCTATGCCTATAATTTGTTTAGGGTCTTGCACAACGTTGATGACACTTTCTGCCTCTTTCGCCGCCATTAAAGGCTTGTTGATCCTATCGTTCCCTAGACCTACGTCAGTTGCACCTATAATATTTGATTTCCCCGCCATTGTGGATTTAATGATCCTCTCGATGCTTTCCCTAAGGCCAGCATGGCGAATCTGGGAGGAATCTAGCCGTATGCCCTTTTTACCCTCATATATTCTAAAAATGCCACGTTCTAGCTCATGTATTATTTCAAATTGTATTCCATAGCTTATTTCCCTCTTATTATCTATAATGAATTGTTTGGCCTCTAAATGCTCCCTGATGATTTCAAAACAGCTTTCCTTATCCATAGAATTCAGATACCCCCTACCTATCCCGACCTTCTTTGTCCATGGAGGCCCCTTTAAGGGCGCAATTCCGTACGGCCTCCATAATGCTACCCCTAAAACCGTTCTTTTCCAACGTATATATAGCCTCTATGGTCGTGCCCCCCGGGGAGCTTACCATATCCTTTAGGGATCCGGGATGCATATTTGAATCCAGCACCATCTTTGCCGCACCCAATACCGCCTGGGCGGCCATCCTGTAGGACTGATCCCGAGGCAGGCCCATCATGACACCGCCGTCAGCCAGTGCCTCTATGAACATATAGACATATGCCGGGCTGCTGCCGCTAATTGCGGTCACTCCGTTGATTAAAGTTTCGTCCACAAATTCGATCCTCCCCAAGGAAGAAAATATAGTGCTGATCGCTTCTAATTCTTCATGGTCTAAACCATGGTTATTGCATATCGCACTCATCCCCTCCCCCACCATCGCAGGCGTGTTGGGCATAACCCTGACGACCCTACACTTATTCCCTATTCCATCCTTTATGTATTCCGTAGAAATACCCGCAGCAATGGAGATTAGAACATGATTGGGTGTGATTACATCAGAAATCTCATCCAGCAATGCGTCGAGGGCTTCAGGTTTAACCGCGATAATAACAACGGAACATTTCTCAAGCAGATCAATATTGTCCTTTGCGGCAGACACAGAAGTTTCATCGGCTAACTTTGTTAGCTGGTGCGACAGAATATCGAATACAAATATTTGTTTCGGATCAAATAATTTGTTTTTTACAACTCCTTTAACTATGGAAGAAGCCATATTTCCGGCCCCTATAACCCCTAAATTATAAGTTGGCATCAATACCATCTCCTATCAGTAATCTATATGTTCTACGACAAGCATCCCATATTGATATACAGGTGTCGTAAAACATTACCCTTAATTCATATGTTATGAAAAACACATAGTTTCATCACAAAATCAGAGAATTTAGCTGGTTTTGTGATGGGAGACTTTTTCGTAACATATCTAGATTATACCATATTATGAGCGAGATTTTGCCGGATAGCCCAGTTAGCACATGAAAATATTCAAAACCTATTGACTTATCCGGACAGTTATCCTATAATATTGAATGTGCCTAAAAACATAATTTTAGGGGAGTAGCTCAATTGGTAGAGTAGTGGTCTCCAAAACCATTGGTTGCGGGTTCGATTCCTGTCTCCCCTGCCATAAGTAAAGAGTGGATTTCATCCACTCTTTTTTGTATCTAAGTATTCAATCATTAGAGCGAATTTAAAAGGATTTATCCCGGTTATACCAACTCCTGTATGAAATTCTCTATACGGCATAGCCCTTCGCCTATGTTATCCTTGGAGGTAGCATAGGAAAGCCTGACATGTCCATCGGCACCGAAGGCGATTCCGGGCACCACAGCTACATTCTTTGATTCTAACAGGGCATCCGCAAAACCAAGGGAGCCGCCCAAGGTTCGGCCGTTATGTTCTTTTTTAAGGACGTCATTGATATTCATCATAACATAAAAAGCGCCCAAGGGTGTAGTACACTTGATACCATCAATCCTGTTGATTTTGTCCACCATAAACTTTCTTCTATCATCAAATTGGGAGACCATATCCTTGATTATATCCTTTGCACCATTTAGGGCCGCCAAGCTGGCGTATTGAGCAATGGAGTTGGGGTTTGAGGTCGCATGGCTCTGTACATTGGCCATTACATCGATTATCTTTGGATTCCCCGCTGTATAGCCTATACGCCAACCTGTCATGGCGTAGGCCTTAGACATCCCATTTATCAATAGGGTAATATCTCTTACCTGTGGGTCCAATGAAGCAATGCTCAAATGCTGGGACCCTTCGTATAACAGCTCTTCATAGATCTCATCTGATACGATAAAAAAGCCGTGCTCTATAGCCAACTCTGCAATGCCTTCCAGTTGTTCCCTGTCATAAACACACCCGCAAGGATTATTAGGGCTATTAATGATTATAGCCTTGGTCCTATCGGTTATAACTTCCTTTAATCTGTCTGGGTTAATACCGAAGTTTTCCTCTTCCAGGGTATCAACAAATACGGGTATACCGTCGGCCATTCTAACCATTTCCGGGTAGCTTACCCAATAGGGTGAGGGAATAATAACCTCGTCCCCCGGGTTTAATATAGCCTGGAAGACATTGTAAAGGGAGTGTTTTGCGCCGTTGGATACCAGTATTTCATTGGGCTTGTAATCAACCCCGTTGTCCCTTAGCAGCTTATGGCATATGGATTGCCTCAATTCCATTATCCCCGATGATGGGGTATACCTGGTATAACCCTTATCCAACGCTTCCTTTGCAGCTTCTATAATAAATGAGGGTGTATTAAAATCCGGTTCACCCGCACCGAAACCTATTACATCCATTCCCTGGGCCTTCATTCTCTTTGCTTTAGCATCTATTTCTAATGTCAATGACGCAGTAATACCCTGGTTCTTTTTTGATAGCTCCATTCATTCTGCCTCCCAAAATGAAAGATTGTTTTCTGTTCCATCATTTTCTTCCCATTATACCATATCATATGCCTACAGTCCACGACAAAGTGAAGGATTGTTATATTTATTTTGCATTAATCATTTTAGGACCCTTTTAATAACCCGTAAATGATTATCGCTGCAAATCCTTTGAACATCCCTTTCGGAATAATTTAATCGTAACAATCTTTCAATAATTTTGGGAAAATCCCCGGGCCCGCCGACATCCTCGGGCAATTGCTCTATCCCATCAAAATCCGATCCAAATCCCAGGGAGTCTATGCCAACAAGGCCTGATATATACTCAATATGCCGTATTATATCTTCGATATGTGCCTCTTTCTCGTCAGTTAAAAAAGGCGGATAAAAATTAATCCCCACTATGCCCCCAACCTCGGATATAGCCAGTATTTGGTCGTCGTCTAAATTTCTAGGATGCGAACAGATAGCCCTTGCATTGGAATGGGTTGCAATAACTGGATCCGATGAATGCTCAATCGCATCCCAAAACCCCCGAACCGATATATGTGACAGGTCTATAAGCATATTCAATCTGTTCATTTCTCGGACGACGGATGCTCCGAATCTTGATAATCCGCTGCGGCTGCTGGTTTCCATTATCCCATCACTTATTTCATTTCGATTGTTCCAGGTCAAGGTCATGAGGCGAACCCCCAATTTGTGTAACACTCTTAGGTTAGCTATCTCTCCTTCTAGGATATCACCGCCTTCGACGGTGAGTAAAGACCCAATCTGATTATGCTTTATCCCTTTAACATCCGCATATCGAAATACCGGCACAAAGATAGCTGAGTATTCATCCAGCATAGTATAGTACCTATCGATTAATTTTATACCTCTTTGAAGGGGTGAACCATACCTTTGCCTTGGGCCTATCCATGCAGCAAAGAATTGAATGTTTACGCCTCCCATAATGAGTGCGTCAATGTTAACATGATTCGAGATGTCATCCATGCTACTGGATTTATCCAATAGATGGGTTAAAGTGTCGCAATGCCCGTCAATTATTTTCATAAATTAACCCCATTTCTTCTGCAAATGATCAGAAGCAAAGCAGATAGCTATCTAATCTCATAATAAAACCAAGGATTCAAAACCCATTAACGATGGAATAATTATTTTATTTAACCCTTTTCAAGTTCAACAAAAAACCTACCATTAGACGGTAGGTTTATCGGGGTTCAACTATGAGTTTCATTGCAGTTCGTTCTTCACCATCGATTATGATATCAGTAAAAGCTGGGATGCAAACCAAATCCAATCCCCCGGGAGCAACAAATCCTCTCGCAATAGCTACTGCTTTTATTGCCTGGTTTAAAGCACCTGCGCCAATGGCTTGCAATTCCGCTGACCCGCGTTCTCTAAGCACACCGGCCAAGGCCCCCGCCACTGAATTCGGACTAGATCTTGATGATACTTTCAATACTTCCATGATTTGACCCCCTCATTCATTGGTGTATGCTTATAATATTCTACATCTTCGCAGGAAATCCTTCTTTTAAGACTCTTTTGCTTTAAATGTCGGCGAAATACAAAAGGTGTAGCTGTGCTACACCTTATTTTGCATATTCAATGGCTCTAGTTTCACGAATAACGTTAATTTTAATTTGTCCTGGGTATTCTAATTCTTTTTCAACACTTTTTACAATGTCTCTAGCCATTAGGATGGCTTGAT
>DASRNX010000146.1:0-2653 GCA_035647175.1 Clostridia bacterium
GAATATACTCTTTATGCTGTTAAACAGGTTATTAATTAGATTAACTACCATAAGGAGCACGACCACCACACCTGTAAGCGTTGTTAACATGGCCATTTCCTCCCGGCCGGCTCTTAAAAGGACCTGATTTAATACAGCCACCAATATTCCCACAGCGGCTATTTTAAAAATAATATCAACGTTCACGTCCTCTTCCTCCATTCGTTTATGCTAAAAGAGTATTATAGCGATGCCCAGGCCCACTATAATCCCCAAATTATAGTACATCCTGCTATACTTCACTCGAGCTTCCCGGGCACTTTTTTCCTCTGCTTTCAATTGCTCCTGGGCGAGTTGAAAGTATTTTTCCTGGCTGCTCTTATCGCTGTTACCCAGCTGAAGCCCGAACCTTTGCATTATTTCATATTCCGCTTTATCGATATAAGGATTATGTTCCAAAGCCTTTAGGGATTGTTGCCATACCTCTGCCAGGGAGCATTCCACTCTTCCCTCCAGCAATTCAGCGATCTCGTGGAAAAACGGTTTCCAATCGCCCATAACGGATATGCTGGAATTTTTTATTGCATGGACCAATAGAGTGGAATAGTGAACAATCTCAGTCTCCAAGTAAGATAATGCATTTCGCAGATCCCTGATGTTGTTTATCCTTTGGGTATAGCGATAGGACATATGGAACCCTAAGAAGGAGCAACAAACGATAATAGCGATACTGGAAATTAGTTTTATTATCATACTGTTTTTAGCCCCCCATTAATAGACTTTCGTATATGGCATTGTGCAATTAAAAAGGATCACAACCTATCTAATAGGCAGATCCAATAGCTCTTTTCCTTCTATCGGATCATAGACCCTTTCCAGGGTCCCCGTCCCAAGACTATTTCCAAGAACCATTATCCGCTGAAATATATTGCTTTCAAGCATAGATTTTAGAATCGGTCTCCTCCTGGCATCCTCCAATCCATGACTATGGGCAGTGGTTATTATTGTGATACCGGCATTTAGCGCATCCTCTATTGCAGTAACATCCTCAGGCCTTCCTATCTCATCGGTTATGATAACATCCGGAGACATGGAACGGATGAGCATAATAATCCCCGTGGCCTTTGGGCATCCGTCTAGTATATCCGTCCTTACACCCACATCGTTTTGGGGCATACCCTGATAGCATCCCGCGATTTCCGAGCGCTCGTCGACTATAGCTACCTTAACACCTGAGAAACCGGGAAACCCATTGCTGAGCTGTCTGGCTAAATCCCGTATCAGAGTTGTTTTCCCCATTTGGGGCGGAGACAGAATGAGGGTATGAAATACCCGATTCCCTTTAACGGCGTAAGGGATTATTTTGTTGGCTACATTATATATTTCCCTTGCTATTCTTATATTGAAGGATGTTATATATTGAAACTTGGGTGTTCCCTTCTTATCGCTGGTCATCTTACCCGATAATCCTACCCTATATCCCCCCTGAAGCGTTATATACCCGCTACTGAGCTCCTCTTCAAAGGCATAAATAGAATAGTCGGAAATCAATTCCAATATGCGCCTCGCATCATTTGCTGAAACTATATAGGCGTTTTGAAGGTGGCGGGTTACGCCCCCGTTCCGGCATAGAAAATAGTCCCTTCCATGGCTGTGTACCATGAGGGGACGCCCTTGACGAACTCTGATTTCCTCTAGTCCCTTTAGCACTACCTGGGAAACCGACATGATGATCCCTCTTAAATTGTCCGGTAAAGCATCCAATACGGGTTGAATGACATATCCCAAATCATCCATCTTTTGTTTCATCTTAACTCGTCCTTTCCATATGTATAATATACCTATGTTCATGTGGACTAGTTTATACTTGATTGCAATAAAAAAAGACCGGCAATAACCGGTCAGGATAACTACATGTCAAAAGATCCCTCTTTTTGTAAATGGGGGATCCCCGTCAGCTAAATAGGCTGCAAAACAGATCCCCCATTAGGTGGAATTTAGAATGCTGTTTATATCTGTACATAATGATCTAACATATCATATGGTCGGTGTGTAGGACCTTATTAACTGTCCAGTTCCGGGGGGGCCTCTTCGTCATATATGGATTCGTTACAATTAGGGCAATGCAATTCATCTTCCGTATCAAAAAGATCATCGGCAAAGTAGACCGTTTCATGGCAATGTGGACATTCCACTTCTATGTAGTGTAAATCATCGGTGTATTCATCGTCATCGTCGCTACCGTATAATTCGTCCTCCACATCCGATAAATCCTCATCAATGGTTTGGATATACTCATCCAATTCGTTCTTTGAGGCATTCAGATCACCAATTTCATGCACGATGTCATGCAGAATATCGATCACATTTATTAGTATCTTTCCCTCATTGGTGCGGTCGTCAATTTCCAATCCATCCATTAATCCCTTTAGATAGGCAACCTTCTCCATCAAATAATCCATAATTCATCCTCTTATTCTATACATTATTTATTTAAAACCCATAAATTTGGGCTTATGGCTCTGTCAATATGATTCCCCTCAAGCCCTTTCCATATACTCTCCGCTTCTGGTATCTACCCGTATCATATCCCCTACATCGACAAACAGAGGTACATTAACAACCGCACCTGTTTCAAGGGTGGCAGGTTTGCTCCCCCCCGTAGCTGTATCCC
>DASRNX010000147.1:0-7865 GCA_035647175.1 Clostridia bacterium
AGGGTACGGAGAATAAGATAACATCTACAGGCGGACCTAGGGGACTAAAGTAATCAATGAAGTCATCCGCTATTAAGTAGCTCATAACTATTATCATGCGGCAAGATAATGAGTTAGCCCGACATGATAAGTTTAGTTGACCTATTGTTTATCTATAATTTATGACAACTTGTCATAAACCTTTTCCCATTCCAATATACATTATTATAGATATTTATGTATGCTGATGTTGTACTGATATCTTTGGTAATCCAATGGTTATCATAACCATTTAATAACAGGGAGGGAAAAGGTGATGGAGAAATTCGACTTATATCGGGATATTGCCGAACGTACCGATGGCGATATATACATGGGAGTGGTAGGGCCGGTTAGAACAGGTAAATCCACTCTGATAAAGAGGATTATGGATTTACTGGTTCTCCCGAATATTGAGAACGAGCACAAGAAGGAGAGAGCCATCGATGAGATGCCCCAAAGCGGTGCAGGGCGTACTATTATGACCACCCAACCCAAGTTTGTGCCCGATGAAGCAATCGAGATCACTATCCGTGAGAACGCCAGCCTAAAGGTAAGAATGGTGGACTGTGTCGGATACTTGGTAAAGGGTGCCATGGGGCATATGGAAGGGGATAGCCCTAGGATGGTTCGCACCCCCTGGTTCGACTATGACATCCCCTTTGAAGAGGCCGCGGAGCTGGGTACCAGAAAGGTGATAACAGACCATTCTACCATCGGATTGGTGGTAACTACCGACGGGAGCATCACGGATATTTCCCGATCCAACTACATAGAAGCCGAGGAAAGGGTGGTAAGGGAGCTCAAGGAACTGGATAAACCCTTTGTGATGATATTAAATTCCAAGACCCCTGATGTCCCCGAAACCATTAATATGCGGGAGGCCTTGGAGGAAAAGTATGACGTTCCCGTTTTATTATTGGATGTAATGAACCTAACCCTTGAGGATATAGACAATATCCTGAGCAATGTGCTCTTCGAATTCCCATTGACGGAAATCCGCATAGATATACCAAAATGGGTGCAGAGCCTAGACGACGACCATTGGCTCATCGGGCATATATTTGATTCCATAGGGGAATTCACCCGAGATGTTGCAAGGGTAAGGGATGTGGATAGGATTAAGGACGCCCTTCCCGATTCCGAATATGTAAAGGCCCCGACCATCACCGAAATAAGCCTGGGAAACGGCAAGGTTTTGGTGGATATGGATACGAAACCCGGGATGTTCTACAGGGTTTTAGGGGAGATAAGCGGTTATAATATCCAGGGTGACTACCAGCTTGTGGGGTTATTAAAGGATCTGGCCGTGGCAAAGAGGGAATATGACAGGGTAGCAGACGCCTTGGATGACGTCAGAAATACCGGCTATGGGACAGTATCCCCTGCCATGGAAGAATTGGTATTGGAGGAGCCGGAAATAGTCAAGCAGGGCGGCAGATTCGGGGTACGCCTGCGGGCCAGTGCGCCTTCCCTGCATTTCATAAGGGCGGACATACAGACCGAGGTCTCGCCAATAGTCGGCAGCGAAAAGCAGAGCGAGGAACTTATAAACTACCTATTGGATGAGTTTGAATCTGATCCTGCCAAGCTTTGGGAATCCAATATATTCGGAAAATCCCTTCATGAACTGGTGAAGGAAGGCCTTGCCAATAAGCTGACTAGGATGCCGGAGGATGCCCAGTTTAAGATCCAGGAGACCCTCCAGCGCATTATCAACGACGGCAGCGGGGGACTCATCTGCATAATTCTGTGATAGACGGCTCAAGGCAAATCACAGTGCAGCTGGGATATTGATCCCCTTTTGCCATACAAGAACGACGAAAACCTGGTTTATACTGGTTCGAATATTATATAGTTGAACTCATAACCTACTAGGTGTTAAAATGGTATTACCAAAGTACACCTGTTGGGTATGGGGTTCAACTATATTGCTTTTTGGAAAGCCTAACCCTTTACTCTCCCTCTCATGTATGTCATCGTATGAAATTCAACTATATTGCTTTTTTAGGGACACCTTTTTTGCTTTAACCACAGACAGACAATGCGGAAACTAAATTTATCGGCATAACGATTGCGGCGCATCTATACAATTTCATGGTGTTAAATTTTATAGCTGGGGTTGTTTATCTATAATCCCGTGTTTCAAATAAGAGGACGGGGGTTATCAAAGGATAGTGATAATGAGAGAATTTTTCTGAAGCTTTTTGTAAGGGGTAGTAGATATGAGCAAGCATAAGAATAGGGATGAACCGGGGATAAAAAACACAGACTTTCCAATATCCATTGGGAAAAGGGTTAAGCGGCCAAGGGCCGGAAATGGGATATACATAGTTATTTCAATTCTAATATTCATGTTTTCACTTGCCTATGTTTGCATATATAATTGTATCGGTCGGGCACAACAGCATTTCGTTGAAAATGGGGTACTGGACCTCAGAGATTGGGACGGATTAGGGAAAAGGAATATAAGACTTACAGGGGAATGGGAATTTTATCCCGGTGAGCTGAAAGAACCATCTGATATGCCCAACTCTGCCAAAGGGTCTTTTGATATCCATGATGGCGATGAAGACATAGGATATATAAAGGTCCCGGGGGATTGGAGCCCATATCTAAACCATCGAGGTACCCCGGATGGTGCGGGAACCTATCGCTTGGTGATAAGGGTGCCAGAAGACGGCATCTACGGAATAAAGACGGAGACCATCAGGACGGCAGGCCGGGTATTCTTAAACGGTGATGAGATTATAACCATGGGGAAACCCGCCATAACCAGAACTGATTTTGTGCCTTCAAGTAGGTATGCCATGGGGTTTTCAAAGAGCAAGGAAGGCATTGTAGAGCTTATAATACAGGTATCCAGCTTTGGATACCCTTCGGGGGGGATACTGAAGGACATCAGGTTTGGATCCATTGAAACAATAGTAAATCATGTAAATCGGGAAAGGGCAATAGAGGCCTTTACCATCGCTATGAGCCTTATAACTGGAATAATGTTTTTATTTGTATTTTTTCAAAGGGGTTATGAAACCTATCAGGGGTATTTCAGCATGGGCAATATATTTATGGCCTTATACCTATCGACTATGAACAATCAGCTTCTCAGTCTGATTCTCAATTATGATCTAATCTTGAGACTGAGGATACAAATATTTACAATGACTGCTGTCGCACTCTGCTCTCTGCGGTTCATGCATCATTTTCTGAGGGACTTTAGCAATAAGAGAGTGGTTAGGGTACTGAGCATAATAGGCCTTTCTGTGTTCATCTTTGTTATCAATGATCCGAGAAGAGCCATATCGTTTCGGGTCTTAACCGGACAGATTTATGTAAGTCTTACCATGATAATTATATATGCCTATTCATCTTGGATCTTACTGAAGGCCATTAAAGATGGGACAGGCTTTCTAAAATATATAATACTGATTACCAGCTCGTTAACGGTCTATTGGTTCAGCATGATGTCTAAGATCCTGTTTGAATTTCACATCGGGAACCTTCCCCAATATATGATACTAGTTACTGTGCTGGGCATTGTCCTATTGATAAACGCCAGGCTTCACGCAGAATTCAAAGAGGTTTCCCAATTGACGGAGGAAAGGCTGGAAAAAGAATTTAAATACTTTTATTCCCAGATATCCCCGCACTTTTTATTCAACACCATAAATACCATAATAGCCCTCAGCTTTGTAGATACGGAAAAGACCAGGAAGGCACTTAACAACCTCTCCGTATATTTCAGGGGAAAATTAGAGCTGCATATGGAAAAGGGGCTCATCCCCCTAGAGGAGGAATTGGACATGGTGATCGCGTATCTTGAGATGGAAAAGCTGAGATATGGGGATGAACTATTATTTGAGGTTGATATCGAAGGGGATTTGGCGGCTGTGATACCCCCATTAACCCTGCAACCCTTGGTTGAAAATGCAGTAAACCATGGGATAAAGCCCAAAGAAGGGCCTGGAACAATCAAACTCACAGTTAAATACGCAGGCCGGGAACAGATAGAAATAAGTATAGAGGACGATGGGGTGGGCATGACACCGGAAAAACGCGCCCAATTGATTAGGGGCGATTTAAAAAGGCTGGGATTTAAAAATATCATCAGAAAGATAAAAATTCTCAAGGGGTTTTCAATCGATGTACAAAGCGCGTTGAACATAGGCACAACCATAAGGATAACCCTGCCCGGGGTAAAGGGCCATGAAAACTTTGATATAGGGACGGTATCCCTAAAAGCTCTGTCTGAGCCCCGCCTTTTTGGGGCATCTGGGCTCTATGACAGACATAAAGGATCTTGAAGATAAAGCGATATTATCAAAAGGGGTGAGGCAATGAAAGTAATATTGGTAGATGACGAACCGGCGGCTTTAATGGTTCTGTCGTCTCTTCTTTCAAAATATGAGGATATTGAAATTTTGGGCAGCTATACATGCCCCATGGACGCTTTGGAGGCGTCCAAGAAAATAAGGCCTGATGTAGTGTTTTTGGATATCGAGATGGGGAAGGTAAACGGATTGGAGGCTGCGGAACTGTTCAGCGGCCAGGGCAGGCAGGAAATAGTCTTTATAACAGCATACTCTCAATATGCTGTTGAGGCCTTCGAAGTAAATGCTTTGGACTATCTATTAAAACCTATACAGGAAAGACGGCTCCATAGAACCATACAAAGGCTCAAGACAAAATTCAAAGATGATATGCTCTTGGGCGTAGAAGATAATGAAACTCAAGATTCGCTCAGAAATGGATTGATCATATCAAGCCTTGGCAACTTTGAGGTGTCCAACCTAAAGGGCGAAAATATATATTGGCGTACACAAAAAACAAAGGAGTTATTTGCATACCTTTGGATTCATAACGGGACATACATAAATAGATCAATGATAATGGAGGTTATTTTCCCGGATAAGAATCTATCCAGTGCAACTGCTCTTTTACATACGACCATATACCAACTCAGAAAGGCCTTGGAATCATTAGGATTTTCCGATGGTATAGTATATACAAATGAGAGCTATATGCTACAATTGCCCATTGAAAGCGATGTAGAGGACCTGAATTCTATTATTGGATTAAACAGCTATTCTCATAAGGAGATAGGAGCCATTCTAGAAATCTATAGGGGCGATTTTTTAGAACAGGAAGGCTATAGCTGGGCTATAGGCATCCAGGAGAGCCTAAGAGATGCAGTATATGCCATTTTGGAGGCGTATGCCTTTCTGCAATTGGACTAAAAAGAAATCAACGAAACGTTGAGTAAGTGTTTAGAATTAATGTACAAACTAAATCCTTTTTGTGAAACCATGGCTAAGATGATGATAGAATTCTTCGGGATTCAGCGAAAAAAGCCGGAACTAAAAAAGTTTTTCAAGAAATTTGCCGATGAGCTATGGGAAGAGATGGGCATTAAGCCTATGAAAAGTACAGCTGATCTCTACAATGAATTTTTGAACTCATTATGATGGTTTCCAGTATCATCAATACAGGCATAGCGATAAATCGGGAATATTGTGTATGGGAAAATATATTTGATTAAGTAGAATATAATTCAGCAGACTATGGACCAGATGAGGATTTGGTAATGATATTTAAAACGCTGCGGCCCAAACAATTCGTATGTTTAAGCCCCGTATCTTGTGTGTATATATAGATATAGGGTCCTTTAGGAATAACTAAACATCAGAAACGATTGCCCTTAATGATTACATCCAACGTTTCTATGGAACGGGAAATATCTGTCTGCCGACTGTTTAACTAGCGAGAGCCCGCCATTTATTTAGGCGTGGTATAGATTCCAGCCCCGCCGCAATTATGTTGGATGCAATCAAACTACATAATTTAGGACCTAATGGAAACCTTTCAAAAAATGATCCATTACCTTTTTGAAAGACCAACAATCAGCTTTATAAACGATAATGACATAACAAAAGATGAGGAGGAAAGTATCATGGAAGAAAAACAAGTTTACACGATGCCATTGATTGGCGAGGACGCACCTAGCTTTAAAGCCATTACCACCCAGGGAGAAATTAATTTTCCGGAGGATTACGAAGGGAAATGGGTAATTCTATTCTCCCATCCGGCCGATTTTACCCCGGTTTGTACCACCGAATTTATGACATTTGCCACTATGGCTGAAGAATTTAGGGAGCTTAATACCGAACTGGTAGGCCTTTCCGTCGATTCGCTCTATGCGCATATCGCATGGCTTCGCAAGATAGAAGAGCTGGAATGGAACGGGATGAAGAACGTAGAGGTAAAGTTCCCCTTAATTGAGGACATCAAGATGGATGTAGCAAACAAATATGGTATGATTCAGCCGGGTCAATCCAATACCCAAGCGGTAAGGGCGGTCTTTATAATCGACCCCGAAGCAAAGATCCGTACCATTCTCTATTATCCATTATCCATGGGTAGAAACTTTGACGAAATCAAGCGCATTATCCTGGCTCTACAAAAAGCTGATAAGGACAATGTTGCAACTCCCGCGGATTGGAGACCAGGGGATGATGTTATTATCCCTACAGCTGGTTCATGCGGCACTGCCAAGGAGAGAATGGAAAGTCAGGACGACGATATGTACTGCCTAGATTGGTTCATGTGCTTTAGGCGAGAGAAGAAATAGTTACGGATTTGCGGTAAGGCAATGCCTAATCGTTTGATCCCACACTCTTTGTAAAAAACAGCCCTAATCCCAACGGATTACGGCTGTTTTTTGCTATATTGGAGTATCTAGGGGCAAACCGATCACGTATAAAAGCATGATACTTTACAGTTGAATATAGCCTTTAGGTGGGATCCACTGCCGGTACCGTATATCCAGGAACGTTCCAAGAGATACTTTATCCATTTTTGCCATCAGTTAAATTACATATCAATCGGAGGTTATCGGCTATAGTATACAGTATGTAAGCACTGGGTTAAATATATGGGAAAAATGTTCTAAAATGTTTGAATAATTCTATAATTCGACATATAATATTGGCAAAGGTCTATAAGGACTACAAGCATAATCCGGGGAAGAGTATTGGTGGCCGGGAAAAATAATATAAAGGGGTAGCACAATGAAAAACATCAAAGTTTGGGGTGAAAATATCGGATGGATACAAAAAAATATGACAAACCTAGTTTTATTTCTACCAAGAGGGGATATCTATTCTTATTAATTGGTATATCACTTATCCTAGTAGGGCTACCGATGATCCATCACCATGTAGGGCCTATCCTATTTGCCCATATAGACCCTCTTACATTCCATTATATAGGTATGGTTATTAGTCAATTCCTCACTGTTTCCATACTGGCAATTATTCTCTGGAAAAATCGGAGTTTAGAGGAGCGGAATATATCCATGATCCGCTTCTTACGGGAGACTAACGATAAAAATATTGACCTATTGAAAGAGCAGGAAAGAATAATGGGGGACCTGGAGGATTCCAGGAGAATGTATCAGGATATAATCGAATTCTTGCCGGATGCTACCTTTGTCGTGGACAACCACGACCGCGTTTTGACATGGAATCACGCCATGGACCATTTAACCGGGATTAAAGAAGGGGATATACTGGGCAAGGATCAATCCGTGTATTCTGTCCCCTTTTATGGGAAACCGCATAATATGTTAATAAATATGGTCAACAGCCCCACCCTTGATACTATTGAAGGATATAATAATCTTGTACAGACGGGATTAAGTATCAGTGCGGACCGATATGTGTCCAACCTAAACCAAGGCAGGGGAGCCTACCTTTGGTCCACCGCATCCCCCCTCTTTGACGGTCAGGGCAACAAGATAGGAGCCATTCAATCCCTTAGGGATATCACCCATCTAAAACAGACTGAGG
>DASRNX010000148.1:0-2781 GCA_035647175.1 Clostridia bacterium
ACTTTAAGATTCCGGTAAGCCAAGATAATAATAGAATGATAAATCCTATATGCAGTCCTGATATGGCCAGAATATGTGCAATCCCCGTGTTCCTAAATTCCTCTGTAACCCTATATGGTAATGCCCATTTTTCGCCTATGAGCATTGCCTTTATCAGTCCGGATTCCCCGCCCCCTACATATGTATTAAAGACCCGGGCCATATAATCCCCGGCGGATCTTAACCAAGAATTTGGCCAGGGGAGTTTTCCGGCCTTTATGGATAAAACATTTCCCCCGGGAATACCCATGGTATAATAGATCCCCCTGCGTCCGAGATAGGACCTATAATCAAAGCCTTTGGGATTTCTACGGCCTTGGGGTCTTTCTATTTTTCCCCTTATCTCTACCCAATCACCTATATCTATCCCGGGGTCATCCCCCTCATCCGGGGAGAAATAGACCGTCATCCTAATTTTGCAATTGACCCCATATTGGGCATTGTTGTGGTCTATCCCCCGGGCCTCCAAGATAAAGGACGCACTAGAATCGCTTTGTTTTACCTTTTCCATAATCTGTCCATAGGTCACGGGGGCTTGTCCAATAAGATCATCCAAATCCGTATTGGGTATGCTGTGGATATATGTGTTGAGGATACCCGCTAAAGTAAATATGAGCAAGACCAGGGGCAGATACAAACCCCTGCGTCTTAATTTTACAAGCCCGACAAATATAGCTGCTGCCCCAAGGGCTATGTATGGATAGCAAAACTTCCATTTAATAGAACCTTCAGCCAGCACTCCAATCATGTAAGAGATTGTTATCCATATAATAGGACGCTTTACGTACGGCCTCATACTTTCCCCCAAATTTGTTTTCCCGGATAAATTGATCTATTATATGCAGATACCGCCAAAGCCGCCTCCTATGGGGGCCTTTGTCAATCATCCGTCCCGATCCCGTATTTCAGTTTACTGCTGTATTTTAGTATTCGGCCCATTACCCTTTCGGCCTCCTCGCCTTCCAGCACAGTCGGCTGATAATCGTTTACGTCCTTTCTGGATGAAACGCTGCAGGGAATGATATTGCCTTGGCTCTCCTTAAGCTCCCCATCCGTGAAGGTAAATTGGCTCTGAAATATAAATGTATCCTTGTCATCGGGGTTCCGATTGCCCCCAAAGCAAAAATTGCCCAGGCTGTAGATTATATATTTATCCTTGTATTCTTCAATGCCCTGAATCACATGGGGATGATGACCCGCCACAATATCGGCGCCCTCATCAATGGCAAACCTGCCCAGCTCCTTCTGTACGCTGTTTGGATAATTGTCCCGCTCGATGCCCCCATGGAAGGAGACGATAACTATATCGGCTTTATCCCTGACCTCTTCTATGTCCTTTTTAACCCGGTCCTTGATGTTGGTATTCCAACCTTGGTATCCCAGACTAGCCATGGTTATCCCCTGGGATTCATAAAAAGCCTTATAGCCTTCGCCGGAATAGAGTATTCCGGCATCGTCCAAGGTTTCTATGGTATCATCAAAGCCCCTTTGCAGATAGTCATAGATATGGTTGTTTGAAAGGTTTACCATTTCTACGCTGCCTTCTTTTAAGATATTGACATAGGAGGGATCACCCTTAAATCTAAACCTCTTATCCGCCTTTTTAGTAACCTTTGTAAAGGTAGTCTCCAAATTTACCAAGGTAAGGTCGTCATTTTCAAAGATATCCACTACCCCGGCGAAGAAATAGCTCCAATCGCCATCGACCTTTTCCAAACGATCCGGAAAAGAGTTGGTGTAGGTAAAGGTTTCATCAGTACCTATGGTACAATCCCCCGCCAAAGAAATTGTGATGACGATATCCTCCGGCGGCTCTTCTATGGGCTCTTCCGGTGGTTCTTCAAGCGGTTCATCCGGCGGTTCTTCTATGGGCTCATCGACTATAGGTTCCATATCACCTTGTTCTTCATGGTCTTCCCCGGTATCTTGTCCCTCCAATGATCCGTCAACGGCCCCTTCCCCGGCCGGTGTCAGATCCTCCGATTCTCGTTGATCCATTAAGCCCTCCGTTATATATGTGCAAGAAGTAAAAAAAACCAGACAAAGACAAAGGGTTATGATCAAAAATAATATATAGCGGTGCATTCATTTCACGTCCTTCTTCATTTACTGCAATCACCCCAGCCCATACAAACCCTAGAAACGTATCGCCGGGAATATGCCCTTTCTATTCCATATGCAGTCCCGAATATAACGTCTGCATAATGTTTCCATATTCTACATCATTGACAAATATCCTCTTTATTAGTCCAAATTCTTCCCATGTTTTTGTATCACTTGGTAGCTGTCTGAGCGCAGCGAGTTCGGGAAGGTCCCGAGGCAAGCTTACAGGTTATTTACCTTGGAACTTAAGCGATGGGAATATTATTTTCCTGGTTCGGATTATTCGCCCAATAGAACATGAAAAATTGCGAATTATCAGTAGATAATATATAATGGGTATGTTACGAAAAAGATTATCATCTTAAGTCAGCTAAGCCATTTGGTTTTGCACTAAAACAACGTGTTTTCGTAACCTATGTAATAAAGAAGCTGTTCTACGATGCCTGCGCCAGGGTGCAGGATCTTTATAGTCGAACATGTAGATGCCGGACAGCCAAATATAATTTCAAAGTCCAAGGGGAAGTGATTATCATCAGGGATTCATTGTTTAGAAATTCAATGCATAAAAATTTGACCCTGGATCAAGTGTACGAAATGCTCGTGCAATTTTTAAGGCAAGCCCCACACAACGAATATCGT
>DASRNX010000149.1:0-8339 GCA_035647175.1 Clostridia bacterium
CCTTCCGTACCTTATGGAGGGCGGTATCAACTGTTTGTTCCCCTTTGAAGTAAATGGTTGCTCCCATCCTGCGGAACTATTTGCCGAGTATGGCAAAGAACTGCGAATAATGGGAGGCGTCGATAAGATCGAGCTGGGCAAGGGCCCTGAGGCAATAAAGGCCTACTTAGAAACCCTGGTGCCCCTTGTTGAACGAGGGGGCTATATTCCATTCTGCGATCACCGTTGCCCCCCAAACGTAAGGCCCCAGGATTATCTGTACTACCTTGACCTAAAGGAAAAGATGTTTGGACTGACCTAATACAGATCCGTCAATAATATGAATCTAGGACTTCTTTGACGGTCTGCTCCCATACTATCAGGTTTTCAGGCCGATATGAAACGGTGCTGATATCCTTTAGGACAAACTCATAAGGGCAGCCGTACTTTAGGCAGATTTCAACGGTCTCTTTAATATCCTTTCGGATTTCATCCGGATCGGTCTTCACAGCTACGCTGGCGGGGTTGGGCTTTCGCGCATATACATAATCCCCGCCTATTTGTTCTGCACTCTTTTCCTGATCTGACCAGGGGCTGACCCCTAATTTTCTCATATTGGGCACCCTTTTTAAGAGTTCCATCTTGTTTTCCAGAGGCTCGCAACAGCCGTAGTATACCAGCCCGCATTTTTCAAAGAGGGGTCTGCTGTATTGTAGATCGAATTCTTCATGCTGCTCCGGAGAGATAGATGAGAACATCTGTGCCATACTGCGAATCCAAATATCCTTCAGCCGTACCTTTCCCCCGTCATAATCCACTGCAGGCAAATCCCCTGAATATGGAGGCGTGCAATGAAGGTCCGCCAGATCATAATCCAGCAGTCCCTGCTCCTCATATTGCTCCATGGTGGACAACTGTATTTCAGTAAACCTTTGAATTATCTTATGGGTAAACTCCGGGCGATCCATCATATCGTAGAATATATTGGATACCCCCCTTAGCCTGGGAATCTCGTCCCATGGGGCATAGTAAAGGTAGTATCCCCGTAATTTAACCGGCAGGATACCCCCCAGGATATCTTGAGCCATCTCCACACTTCTCTTGTCAGCGCCCTTATCGCCCGTTATATGGGGAATAGTAAGCTTCTCAAGGTCGGCCTCGGTTTCCAATTGATCGATGTATTGGTGGGAGATGATATTATTGGCTGCATCGGTTATGGCTATGTTCTCTTTGGTTTCCGGCTTATATCCGGTAGAGTGAATGGATTTATTGATTGGGTAGAAATTTTCCACCACCATATCCCCGGGAAAGTACTTCCATTGAAATAGCCTTCTCCTGAAGTAAGTCTCCATATTCACGGCAAAGTCGCCTTTGCATCGGTTTATCAGTTGGCCGTCTATATCCATTTCATGCCATGGAACCTCGTCTAATAACACCGGAGGCCTGCCGAGCTTTAAATCGTTGTTGTCCCTCATGCGTTCTTTATTCACCCGGTGGATATCAAGAGCCGCAACTTCGGCGTATTCCTTAGCCAGTTCCCGAAGGATCCCTATTTCATAACTTTCAATCTTCATTCTACCCAGCCCCTTTTAACATATAAAATAAAATCCATCAAATTCATATGCTATAACGGGTGCATAATCTAAATAAAAAAGACGCACCCCCATAATTTAAACTGCGGACCTTATGCCCCATTTATGCAAACGCTAAAACCCATCAATCCCTCTCTAGGATCCCCTGCTCTATAGAATCCTCCACCATATCCTGAACCAACTCCCATAGGCTGGGGGCACCTTCCTTTATAGGCAAATTGCGTTCTATCACCTTACTGCTCTTAATACCGTATTTCACCCATGTATGTCCGCCGGTATGATAATTACATATAAGAGGTTGCAGCCTATCAAGGGAAGACGCAAAGAGAGCCTCCGGGGTCTCCTTTTCCTCAAACTCATCCCATAGAGCTCTTAGTTCCTGTCCCTGGTCCGAGGGTAGGAGGCTGTAGAGCCTTTCCGCTGCCACCAATTCCCTATGGGCTTTATCCAAGTTCGCCTTTTCATCATAGCAAAAGGTATCTCCCGCATAGATTTCTACCAAATCGTGTACCAATAACATCTTTAAGACTTTAGTTATATCCAAATCCTTTTTAGGTGAATGTTCCTTCAGCACCATCGCCATTAGGGCTAGATGCCAGGAGTGTTCGGCATCGTTTTCGTTCCTCGACCCGTCCATCAACAGTGTCTGCCGGTAGATGTTTTTCAGTTTATCCACTTCTACAATAAAATCAATTTGCTTTTTTAATCTTTCGCTGTCCATCCAATATGACATCTCCTTATAACAAGCGGTTTAAAACAAACCGTTTAAAAATCCATAATTCGTTAATACATATAGAACAACGCCTATAACAGCTATGGTAAGCACAAACTTAAGTATCTTTGCTGCGATCTTCATTATCAACACAATTGCCAGTATCGCAATAACTATAGTGATAAAATCTGCCATTTTTATCCCTCCAAATATTGTTTTAGCCTAGATGATGATATAGGCTAGGACTCATCATAACTATTTGCGCAATATACAATCATGCCAGCTCTAATAAATAATGCTATGATAAATTACGAAAATCTGATACCATTATATCATGAGTGCAAGCCTTAATTGGCTTGCTTCACATCAATTCAATAAATGCATCAGAGAAAACCCTAAAGGTTTTATTACCTTGATTGCATTTATTATATCATGCAAACGGCTCCGGATTCAATTGTAGGATTGCCAGAGCCCCCGAAGAATTCATTGTTATAGGGTACAGATATTTATGTGTTTTTCTTTGAAAGTGCTATAATTAAGATTCGTATGCAATATCCGACTATGGAGGGATTGATTAAAGTGTTTTCAAATATTTGTCTAGGAGACCATAGACCCCTTTATCTACAGATAAGAGATTATATAAAGCGAATGATCTTAAAGGGGTTGCTTGGCCAAGGCCAAAAACTACCCTCCACCAGAGAGCTTTGCGACACCCTCGGCGTTAGCCGTAACACCGTTATTTTGGCCTATGAATATCTGGAGGATGAAGGTTTTGTCCAAATTGTCAGGGGCAGGGGAACCTTTGTGTCAGATATCAACATCGATTATCAAAGCGTATGGAGTATGGATTGGACTCCCAGGTTGACACCCTATGCCGACCTAGCCAACGAGCTGGATATCGTCAAACATGAAGCTAAGTGGCAAAAGGGCATGATATCCTTTAAGAGCATTGCCCCGGACGACAATTTGTTTGATCTAGAGGATTTTAAAAAAGCTTTTTTGAACCGATTTTCCCTGGAAGGAGAAAAGCTATTAAACTATGGCTACGCTCAGGGGTACAAACCTCTCATAGATTATCTAACGCATTATATGGAGAATAAAGGGGTCAATATCCAAGGCAAAAGCATTCTAATAACTAACGGGTTTACCGAAGGGTTTGATATAGCACTCTCCGCCCTTACTAGGCCGGGAGACCATATACTATGTGAAAATCCAACCCATAACACAGCCATAAAGATTATGAAGCTCCATGGACTGAAAATTGTAGGCGTGGATATAAACGAGGATGGTATAGACCTCAATATACTAAAAGAAGCCTTATCCAATAATTCTATATCTATGGGTTTTTTTATTCCATCCTACCACAACCCCACGGGAATAGTCATGTCCCCCGAGAAAAGGGTCGAGGTGCTCAAAATTTTTGGTCGCTATAGGGTCCCCATTATAGAGGATGGTTTCAACGAAGAATTAAGATATTCGGGCTCTCACCTATCCCCATTAGCTGCCCTATGCGGTAGGGGTAATAGTATAATCTATATAGGAAGCCTATCTAAGGTTTTGTTTCCAGGCCTTCGGATTGGGTGGATCTTGGGGGATAGCGAATTGATCTCTCGGCTGGAGAGCATTAAACGGAGTCGAAACATACATTCTTCATTTCTGGATCAAGCTATCCTCTATGAATATCTGGCTGCAGGAAACCTTGAAAAGTATCTAAAAAAGGCGCGCAGGATCTACCGTGAAAAGTATGATTATGCCCTGGAATGTGCCAAAAGGTATATACCCTGTCAGAGGGTTCTTGGGGAAGGCGGCCTTCACATATTCATTGAACTTGAGGGTAACCTCAATGCCCGAAAGGTTCTGGACAAATGCATCCGGGAAAATGTCATATTTATGCCGGGGGATATCTTTTATATCCATGGAAAAGGTGCTAATACCTTTCGTTTAGGGTTTGCCCGCTCCTCTTTGGAGGAAATAGAAAAGGGCTTTAAAATCATAGGCAATACGGTTAGGGGCCTTAGCTAGGCCCCTAACTTTGTAAATCCCATATTCGTATCTTTTTTGCCTCTAGAAAATCCTTTAATTACATGGTGTAGCTGGCAGCGTTTATAATCTTTGTATCCTTATCTCCCATGCCTAATCCTCCCATTAAGCCCTTTAACGTATCCAGTTTACCTTTTTGACTGTCTGTAATCATTCCTACACCCTTTGAAACGGTTTCTACGGCGCTTTTTTGATCCTCGCTACAATTTATAACACCGCAGTCTACGAATTCTAGTTTCTCTTCTATCTCATCCGAGTCTATGTCGTCTTTTATATTTACAATACCGCAATCGAAAACTCTAATCCCATCCGCGTATTTATCCAGTTTTCTCTTATCTATTGTCAAAAAGGCCCTATCCCCCATGCGATGCCCTTTGGTTTCTTCTATGGCGTTATATTCTACATCTATATCATGAAATTTATCCACAAGCCTGCTACTTATAAATACTGTTCCATCTATTTTTGCCTTTGTCAAATCATCTAAAGCAGCTTCGCTTTCCGGCCCTATAGTCAAATCTCCGTCTACATATAGCCTATCCCCGTGTTTTCTTATTAAAACATTATTTAGCACTTGACCTTCTGTATAGACAAGCCCATCAGGTATAGTCTTTATCTCTGCATGCTCATCGAAAAGGGGTAAGGCGCCTTCCAATAGGCTTTCCACTATAATAGCCTCTTTTGTGATAAATTTCGTTCCCATCTCATTTAAAGAAGCCACATTTAAATCCTTATCCGACATAACAACTTTATTCCTTACATAATACTTCTCGCCCTTTGCCCTTAAGATAAAGGTCTTATCTATAACTAATTCGCTTCTGAGCCTAATGGCATCCCCGGGATAGGAATCTGTACTGCCATTTACTTTAATTATCGGCAGCCTATCCTTTATATTGTCGGGATAAGAGACCAGACCATTTACTTGAATATGAGTAAACTTGTCTAGCACCTCTTGGGATCTCGTTTCTATATTTAGACTTCCGTTCACAATTAATATTACAGGTTTTGATAACAGGGTACTATCTTTAATCTCATAAGATCCGTTCTGAACCATTATCTCAACATCCTTGGAAACCTCCGTCACCTCAGCGGTATTCATAGCTACATTGTGCTTTGCCAAAAGATCCTTAGTCTCTTGGGACACTAAAACCATGGCCGCATTTATGCTTATATCCTTGTAGGATTCAAGCACCGTCTCCGAAACATTTCTCGCATCACAGACTGCAGCATTAATTACTAAATTTTTCTTTTCCACAACAATCACCTTTCCCTCTCTCTATAATATATTTCAGACATTTTCCTTCTAGCCGAAGATAGCCTTGACCTAACAGTTGAGGGGGATAAATTGAATAGTTCACCCAGTTCCCTTGAGGTATACCCTTCTATATACCTCATCCAAAATAATGTCCTTTCTTTATCCGGCAAGCCAGCGCACAACTGACTTACAATAATTTTGCTTAAATCATCTTCTTTAAACAGAGGTTCTTCTATCTTGGGCGCATTTGCTACACGTCTTACCCTGTCAATAAAGATATTTTTTGCGGCCCTGTATAGCCATGACCGGCATTGCGCATCTGTTAAATCATTAAGAATATGGGTATTCTCCAAGGCTTTCATAAAGGTTTCCTGTACGATATCCTCAGCGATTGAAGGGTTGTTTCGGGAGAGGTTTAAGCAGTACCACAGAAGTTTATTGCGATAGTTCTTGTATAATTTATTGATCAAATTACCCCTCCTTTTGAAATGTCTCTACTTATAAGACGAATGGAAAGTGATAAGTGTTGATTTTATTTTCATCTACTGAGACCACTACACTTCTGTCTGGTCAAATTCTAAGATTAATATTTTATACCTTGATTCTGCGAAAAATATATAATATAATATGTTTTGGTTCGCTTAGTAGATTGGGGGGATTGATTTGTCTGAGTTTTTTGAATTAAATCAGAAAATTGAGATTCTGCGGGGTAAGTTAAATGAGCTTTTATCAGATAAAAACCCGGTAAGTAAAGACCGGATCATCCGATATAGCCGTGAATTGGACGAACTTATCGCAAAATATCATGCCATCGAAAATATGCAAGGACCTACGGAACCACTATAACTTTTTTATCACCCCTTCTTTAAAAACTCCTCTTTTGTTTTAACATGTTCCAGATATTCATCTTCAGTAAGAATACCACTATCGTATGCATCTTTTAGTACATTTATAAATTTAACGCAGAGTCCCTTCAATTTTTCCTCTATTTGATATGTATTTGATAAATGTTTACTCGCTGCCAAATAATCTACCTCCAAATACTAGTTTCAATCTGATTGTTAATTGTCAAACAATTGATCGCGAATATTTAGGGTGATAATCCGTGTCCCCCTGTCCTTGTAACGCATTATTGTCGATCCCCCCAAAACAAGTTTGTATAGAACCGGCGAATTTGAATAAAGCCTAACTATGGTGCTTTCAAGGGAGAAACCATTAGGTAGTTATTCTATACTATTCTATACAAAATCCCATATTCCTCCACGTATTAATATATAATCATCAAATTAGTATTAATTTCCTACATACTTTGCTTTCCTACTGTACCCTGTTTCGGCCAAGCCTTTTGGCTTTGTAGAGCCGCTTATCCACCAACCCAACGACATCTTCAACTGTCATATCCTCGGCACCGCCATAAACCATATACACGCCGAAGCTACAAGTTAAACTGATGGCCCCTCCATCTATGATGAATTGCTTCTTCTCTATACCACGCCTCATCCTTTCCGCCACTTTCTTTGCACCCTTGGTATCTGTGTTGGATAGACATATAAGAAATTCTTCGCCCCCGTATCTTGCCACCCAATCCTTACCCTCTCTTATGTACCCTTTCAATTGTCCGGCAAATTCCTTCAATATCTCATCCCCTATGGCATGACCATAGGTATCATTTATGTTCTTAAAAAAATCTATATCAGCGAGAATAATCGATAATGGTTCTCCCCTTGTGGAAGCGTTCAGAAGGTCCACCGGTAATCTTTCGTTGATATACCTGCGATTATAAAGATCCGTCAAGGGATCCCTTATGGCAATGCGGTTCATATATTCAATCATAGTATAAGCCTCTGACCCTTGGCTTTCCTTATCTATGCCCATGATTAAACTCTTGGTGGCTTCTTTGAGAAGCTCTACCACTAGTCTTTTACCATGGATGATCACTGGGATGCCGGTAAACATATATATATGACCCTCCTTATGCTCTAACCTATAAATAGCATCATCTTCGTTAAATGCTCTTATAGAAATACAGTTTTCGCATAACTCCCGTTTTTTCCAAAGCTTGTAGCAAGGAATATCTGCATCAAAAAATTGGTCTCCCTTTAACTCAAGCACTTTTTTTCTAATTGGATCTACTATTCGCATTACATCATATAATTTTTCGAAAATATGAAGTTTATCGAGAACAATATCTAATTCTTGCATTATGTTTCCTCCAGATAAAACCCTTGAATTCTACTCTATTATAACATAATTAGCAGGATATTTATCTTTTTTCGACAATTTACATCATTTGTCAGCAATATCTGACCAGTGCCATAATTAATAGGGAGCAAACAGGATTCCTTTGTACGCCTTTATGTGAAAAATACGTCATCTAGCTATCCTCTCCTCTTGAAACAAGGATAGAGTAGGTGTATGATGATTACCCAGAAGGTATTGTGGTGATAATCATACAATTTATTTATCATGGGCCTTTTGGTCTATGAGCATTTAGGATAACCTATAGAGGCAGAGTAACTAAAGAATTGAGGGGAAAATATGGAACCAGTATCTAAAACACCCGATGGCCAAACTTTGATAGAAACCCATAGGCATTGTAAATTTATTGAAGCCTCTGTGTCCCTTAGCGAAAAAACAATTAGAAGATGGGATCCTTATTTCTGTAACCTCAAGTTTGTTCTAATATTTCTTGTGATATTAGGCCATTTAATAGAAAAACACATATATGTTAACCACTATTTGTATATAATATACACGGTTATTT
>DASRNX010000150.1:0-5803 GCA_035647175.1 Clostridia bacterium
GGATATGAATATATCATTTGCATGGGCCGGGAAATGATTGGGGTAATTGGGGATGCATGGGCCACTAGGCATAAACCGACATTTTTTCAGCCCCACAGACACCGTTTTTTATTGGCAGGCGCACCCTTTATATTTGAAGAATTATATGGAAATCACATAGTGTAAAGGCTTAGAACCTGTCGTGCAGCGGAGGATAGGCCGAATCATTGTTTGGGCGTAGCGAGTTCGAGCAGGCCCTGCAGCAAGCTTACAGATTCTTGGCCTTGAAACTTTAGTGGTTGGAATATTATTCTTTAATTTAGATTATGCACCCTTTATTGACGCATCAATTGAAGCCAGTGACTTTAGTGTGGTATAATGTATATGGTTTCACGGCGGGTGATACCCTTATACACGTTTTTGATACTTATCTTCAGATAAGCAATGGGTCAACTAAATTTATTTACATGATAATTGCATAGGCTTTATGCAATCTCACGATGATAAGTTTTGTAGCTGGAATTGTTTGTCTATATTTGGGATCTTATGGGGGGGAAGAGTTTTGACCCATATATACGATATACTGGAATCCAACCCTATTATTGGAGCACTGCCACAGATGGTATTGCCCAACGAGAAGGAACAGGAAAAGGTAGAGGTATTTTTTTTGTTATCCGGCAGCGTAATGGAAATAGAAAAAAGGGTAGCTTTTTTAAAGGGGCTGGGGAAAAAGGTTTTTATTCATGCGGACCTTATCGAAGGGCTGGCAAAGGATATAATCGCCATAGATTATATAAAGACCCATATTAAACCGGATGGGATTATGTCAACTCGCAGCAATTTGTTGCGACATGGGAAGGAAATCGGGCTCATTACGGTACAGCGTATCTTTGTAATCGATTCCCTGTCCTTTGAAAGCGGGATAAAGATGATAGAAAATTATAGGCCGGATTTTGTGGAGGTGATGCCCGGAATAGTTCCCAGCGCTATATCCGTGCTTAAGGGGAAGATATCGCCGCCCATTATAGCCGGCGGGATGATTAAGAGAAAGAGCGATGTGATACAGGCTCTAAAGGCGGGTGCCATGGCAATTTCCACCAGCAAGAGAGAATTGTGGGACTTGGATTAGAGTACCGCCGAGAGAAACTGAAATAAATGCATTTATTGAAAGAGGGGCGAGGTAAATGGGGGAAAAATATGTAGTTGCATTGGATCAGGGGACCACCAGCTGCAGGACCATTATTTTTGACAGGCTGGGAAGGGCAGTGACTCAGGTATCCAAGGAATTTAGCCAGATATATCCGGAACCCGGGTGGGTGGAGCATGATGCTGTACAGATATGGGAATGCCAGCTGTCTACGCTAAAGGATGCACTGAAGAGCAAAAACATATCGCCGGACGATATAGCATCCATAGGGATAACCAACCAGCGCGAGACCCTGGTTGTATGGAACCCAAAAACCGGAAAACCCATCTATAACGCTATCGTATGGCAGTGCAGGCGAACCGCCGGCATCTGCGATGAGCTGAAGCAAAAGGGCATGGAGGATATAATCTACAAAAAAACCGGTTTGGTAATTGATGCATACTTTACGGCTACAAAGCTGTATTGGATTTTGAACCAGGTACCTGGGGCCAGGGCCATGGCAGAGGACGGAGAACTGTTGGCGGGAACCATTGACACCTGGCTTATGTGGAACTTAACGGGCGGGAAGGTCCATGCCACTGATTATTCAAACGCATCCAGGACCATGCTCTTTAACATAAACGAGCTGTGCTGGGACGATGACCTGCTGGAGACCCTGGAAATCCCCTTTAGGATGCTGCCGGAAGTGAAGGACAGCAGCGGATATTTTGGGAGCCTGGACAAAGAACTGTTGGGCCGTGAGATTCCCATAACGGGAGTGGCTGGGGATCAGCACGCCGCTCTATTTGGGCAGGCCTGCTTTGAAAAGGGAATGGTTAAGAACACCTACGGTACCGGATGTTTCATCCTGATGAACACGGGGGACGAGAGAAAATTCTCCGCCAACAATCTCCTTACAACCATAGCCTGGCGAATAGGGGGCAGGACAGAATATGCGCTGGAGGGCAGCGTGTTCTCCGCCGGCGCGGCTGTTCAGTGGCTCAGGGATGAGATGGGGATTATAGAGACTGCCCCGGAGACCGAGGCTCTGGCTCTGGCCGTCGACGATACCAACGGGGTTTATGTGGTTCCGGCCTTTGTAGGGTTGGGTGCCCCTTATTGGGATCCCTACGCCAGGGGCACGATATTGGGTCTGACCCGGGGTGCCAACAGAAAGCATTTGGTAAGGGCCGTATTGGAATCCATAGCCTATCAATCCACGGATGTTTTAAAGGTCATGGAAAAGGATTCCGGGATAGACATAATCCAGTTGAGGGTGGACGGCGGCGCATCGGCCAATAACTTCCTGATGCAATTTCAGGCGGATATATCAGGCCTTCCGGTGGTAAGGCCCGAAAATACCGAGACCACGGCCCGGGGTGCAGCCTTTTTAGCCGGCCTTGAGGTTGGGGTATGGAAGGGTAAAAAGGATATCGAAGCCATATGGAAAGAGGAACGAAAGTTTGACCCCAAAATGGAGCAGGAGACGAGGGACGAAAAGTATAGGCTGTGGCAGAAGGCCGTATCCAGGTCTACCGGCTGGATAGAGCCTTGAAGCCTATTTTATCTCCTCCAGCATATCCATCAGTATATTGCCCTTTAGCTTAACCAGGTGGGTGTTTTCCTGTTTTACGGATCTGGAGAAACTGTCGATGGCGGTTTCTACCCTGCGGTTTAAATCCTTATCCGGCTTTTCCATTCGGGATTTTGCGATATCCCAGGCCTGTTTGATGGCATCCATGGATTTTTGGGTATCTGTCCATTGACTTTTCTCTCCTGCTATAATTATTTTTCGGATATAGTATTTCATATCCTTTATATTGGGCGGCGCCTTGTGCTTATACAGGTCAAAGAATTTTGGGTAGTACTTATATAGGTCGTTGGCGGTATCTAAAAGCGATTCCTCCTGCTCCTCCATGACCTTGGTGGTCAAGGTATCCAACTGGTTTTCGTATTCCTTTACAAGATCGGTGGAGGCGCCGTCCTTGAGGGCCGTGTTGACGTAGTCACTCCACGACTTTTGGAGCTTCTCCACGTTTTTTTGCATCCTGTCCCAGTCCAGGGGCTCCGGCTTTTCTTGTTTTTCTTTGGACTTCTCTTGTTGACCGCCTTCTTCGAGCTTTTCCTCCTGCTTTTTATCCTTATCCTCGGGTTTTTCCTCTTTCTTTTCTTCCTCCTGTTTTCCCTTATCCTGGCCGCTCTCCTGCTCCTTGCCTTGCTTTTGCTGGGCTGCCTCGGCACGCTTTTCCTCTACCTCTTGGATGCTCTTAATCATGGTCTCTGTTGTGTTTTCAAGGGAGGTAAGAGTCTTTGGCGGGGATTTCTTTTGCTCCTGATCTTGCTTTGACTGCTTTTCCTTAGGACGCCTAAACACCTTATCGCATCCCACACCTGCAAGCAGCACCAATGCAATCAGCAAAACGGCTACAAATCCCTTGTTCTTAGTGAATTTAATCATAATTACACACCTCAAAAATTCATATGGTCTAGGGATTAGTATTTCACTCGGCGCCTCATAAATACCCAATATTTATTTTTAAGAGATAAAGCCCGTATGCTGCCGATTGGATCAATCATCTCGGAGGGGACTTTATAGGCCGTCCTAAAAATAAGCGGTTGTATTTTTTATCCCCTAGATTGTTTGATAATAATGGCTGGGTGTTAGTATAATATAGACAAACAACTCCAACCGCCAAATTTATCATCTGCAGATAAATTTAGTTGACCTCTTGTTTATCTACGGTTGTTTATCTATGGACGTTGGAAAGGGATTACCCGCCAAAATCTGGATTTGTGCCTTGGAGGTCGGGGACTTGAAGTTAAAATGCTACATAGAAAAAAGCGTAGGCCCTCCGGACCGGTGGGTTTGGCCTTGGTAATATCGTTAGGGTGCTACATAACAAAAAGCGTAGGTACCCTTCCTAGGGATTTGCACAAGGATATGGACGATTTAAAAATCATAAGAATTAGAGAAATTCGATTATAGGAGTGAAGAAACGTATGCCGGAGCAAGAAATTATAAAGGTTAGGTTAGGGGACAAGACCCTTGAGGTTGAGAGGGGGACGGTCATAGAGGAGCTACTATCGGATCATGGCGCCGGAAAATCAACGCAGGTGGTGGCGGCCATGGTGGACAACAAAATACAGGAGCTGACCCAGACCCTGGACAGGGACTGCAGGGTTGATTTTGTGGATCTTACATCCAAAGACGGGATTAGGATATATGTAAGGGGCCTGACCTTTATATTTATCCGCGCCTGTCGCGAACTGTTTCCCGAATGCAAGGTGACCATCGAGCATTCCATGAGCAAAGGGCTCTACTGCGAAGTGCACGGTAACTTTACCCTAACCCCCAGCAAGGTTAAAAGGGTAGAGGAGCGGATGAGGGAGATAGTAAAGTTAGATGAACCCTTTGAGCGCAATATAGTTTCAATAGATGAGGCTAAGGGCATCTTCAGTAAAATGGGGTTTGACGACAAATTGGAGATTCTAGAATACCGCCGGGAAGAGGATATACGCCTCTACAGTTGCGGTTGGATGACGGATTACCTGTATGGGTATATGGTTCCGAGGACCGGTTATCTAAAGGCCTTTGAACTCCTGTTTTATTTGCCCGGAGTTATACTCAGGCATCCAACCCAGGAGACCGACGGGAAGATACCGGAGTTTGTAGACAGCCCAAACCTATACAGGGTTTTCAGGGATTCCGAAAAGTGGGGTCAAAGCCTTAATGTAGAGAACACCGCACAATTGAATAGGACCATCAAGGAAGGCAGGGGCGGGGATCTAATCAGGGTCTGCGAGGCTCATTTGGAAAATCAGATTGCGAGGATAGCGGAGGAAATCAATTCCCATGCCGACAGCATTAGGCTTATCCTGATAGCCGGGCCGTCGTCGTCGGGCAAGACCACCTTTGCCCAAAGGCTCCGGGTGCAATTGATGGTCCATGAGATAGATCCCATACCCATATCCATGGACGATTACTTTTATAACAGGGAGGATATTCCTGTGGATGAGAATGGAGAACGGGACTTAGAATCCATCGACATCATAGATATAGAGCTCTTCAACGAGCAGATAACCTCCATGATCCAGGGTGAGGAGGTGGAGCTGCCCAGATATAACTTCCAAAAAGGGCAACGGGAATATAGGGGCAATAAGGTAAAGCTGACGTCGGATCAGCTGATTATAGTCGAGGGTATCCATGCGCTCAACGAAAAGCTGACGGCAATGGTCCCCCAAAGTAATAAGTACAAGATATATATCAGCGCATTGACCCAGCTAAACCTCGATAACCATAACAGGATACCCACCACCGATACCCGGCTTATAAGGAGGATGATCAGGGATCATCAATTTAGGGGCGCATCCATAGAGGAGACCTTGAATATGTGGGGTAATGTACGAAAAGGTGAGGAGAAGAATATATTTCCCTTTCAGGAGCAGGCGGATGTCATGGTAAATACATCCCTAGTCTATGAGCTGGCGGCTCTAAAACCCTATATCCTGCCCTTGCTTGAGGAATTCGATGAGGATAACCCCTACTATATAGAGGTCAATCGCTTGAAAGCCTTTATGAAATATTTTGTCGAGCTAAAGGCCAAGGAGATTCCCAACAATTCAATCCTCAGAGAATTCATAGGAGGAAGCTGTTTTTAGATACGGGCATAAAAAGAGCAACCCGGGTGGGTTGCTCTT
>DASRNX010000151.1:0-2135 GCA_035647175.1 Clostridia bacterium
CCTTTATATTATTCTGCATATATCCCCTTATTCCTTTATTCCACCCCCAGCGCCTTAAACACCGCATCCTCCGCGGATTTATAAAATATAATGTTAAATGAACCTACAAGTTCCGGGGGCACCACTCCCAAATCTCCGGCGGAAGTTAAGGGCAACAAGACCTTTTTTGCCCCACTATCCTGACACACCTGAAGGGTATTGGCCAATTCCTCTACCTTTATTAGGGTACCCCCTATACTCACATCCCCCAAAACAGCCGCGCTGGTAACAAGAGGTTTGCCCAGGGCTACCGACGATATGGCTATTATAGTTGGTAGGGTGAGGCTAGTGGTCATGCCTACACCGTTTAGATCCTGTATATGTATAAGATAATCCTTTGTAGTTGTGCTAATGGTTCCGCTTATCTTGGTACTATTAGCCCTTAGGTATTTATAGGCGTTATCCACAGACTCCCTAGCCCTGGGATTGGCTCCTATACCTGTCCGTTCGAACTTGCCACTTCCGGAAGTCATCTGGGTTTCCAGCTTATAAACCCCCAGCATCCCGGACGAACCCCTTCCTATGCTGTATATGTGCCCGGGCTTTCCTATGCCTTCGGGGATTAGCTTTCCACCACCTTGTTCCGGTACCGGTACATACTCTTCCTGAAAGGTATCATTATCTATATAGGAAAAGTTTACATCATAAAATTCCATACCGCCGATCTTCTTAAGCTGCTCCTTTACCCTTCTTCGCATCTCCATGGCAAACCTTAGGATTTCCTCTACATCATCTTTTGTATACTCCCCATGGGGATATAGAAGTTTTATCATTCCCGATACCGTCTTTTTTACGGCGATGCTGTCCCTTTGGTTTAGCTGATTTCCCAGCCTAAAATACTTTTCATAAGAATCAGCGTAAGTAGTTTTTCTAAGCTCTCTCATAACCTCTGCTAAATAATCCGTTATAAAGCCATAGTCATCGGTAAAAAAGTCTGGCATATACTTTGGGATCTCCCATCCGGGAGAGTAAGAGTGCATCCTATCTAAAAATGCCGTATCCAT
Organism: Clostridia bacterium; assembly: GCA_035647175.1. Taxonomy (GTDB): domain Bacteria; phylum Bacillota; class Clostridia; order Caldicoprobacterales; family UBA3941; genus UBA3941. Next base: position 1,044 of record DASRNX010000151.1, read on the forward strand.
CCCCATGGCTTCCGGAAAGGGTTCAAAGAGATGGGATGTTCTAAGCAGTACATCAACCGAATGATTTATATTTCCCACAAAGACAAAGGAGGCCATGGCGTTCTTTTCTTCCTTGCCCCTGGCAAAGGAACCGGATGCCATATAATCCTTCATTATCTGGACTCCGTCCTTGTCCTTAAAGGTGATACCCGCCACCTCGTCAAAGGCTACGCAATCCCACATCCCAACTAAACCCACCTGCCTGGAGGCCATGTTGTAAAACAGGTTTGCAACGGTGGTTTGACCCCCGGAAACCAAGATGGAATTAGGGGATATCTCCTTATATACATGAGATTTGCCCGTGCCCCTGGGCCCAAGTTCACAAAAATTATAATTGTTTTCTACCAAGGGTACCAATCTAATTAGATGCAGCCATTTTTCCCGCTCCGTCAGCTTATCAGGTTCCATTCCAGTGCTTCTAAGCACTACATCTATCCATTCTTGGGTAGAAAACTCTCCCCTACTCCTTTTAAATTCATCCATATCTATTCCCGGCATCTGTACCGGAGTCAGCTTATTTATGATAAAGGGGTTGCGATTTCTATCACCCTCATCGTAGAAGTATTCCATTTGTACAATGCACCATATCCCCCCGGCCAATAGCCGCTCATAATCCGATGGATAGACCCCCGGGATGGGCACACCCCTTAAGCCTAGGTTGGAAAATTCCGCCTCATAGATATCCGTCCTATAGTTCAGTTTGACGGAAACCTTGTCAATTACGGTATAGCTCCCTATTTCCCGGAGCTTTGATATGATCTTTTGGGCCTCGTCTGGTCTTACATAATTCCTTGCCAGAATCTCCTTAACATTTTGCACTCCCTGTTCTATGGCAACCTCATCCTGGGATGAACAATACATCCCAAGAAGATATTCCAGAACATACACGGGGACATTGGCTCCTTCCTTTATCCCCTTGGTTAGATCCTTTCTCACGATCTTCCCAGCGAAATGCTTAAACAGCTTATCTGTTACTATCTCCCTTTCTAATAAGTCCGGCACTAAAATCCCCCCTTATATATCAAATCCAAAATCGTCTGCAAAGGCTATATC
>DASRNX010000152.1:0-4166 GCA_035647175.1 Clostridia bacterium
GACCAATACCAAGAGTAATTCCCCCAAGGGGACCATCCTCTATCAGGATAAGAGCAATACGGTCATCGGAATAAGGACCACTATAAATATAACCGTCTCTCAGGGGAAGGTCATATACGTACCGGATTTTGTCGCTCCCAAAGGTTCCGGATACGATGCGGCAATCACCAGGGAAAAGGCCATAGCCATATGCGAGGAACTGAACATCATACCCGTGTTTAAGGAAGCCAGTAAACAGGGAAGGCTGCCGGGCGAGGTATGGTCCCAGAGCATCGAGGCGGGCAAGGAGATAACGGAGGGGTCTACCATTACCCTCAAGTATGTTCCCGCCAACGTAAAGGTTACGGTACCGGACTTTAAAGGGAAGACGGAGGACCAGGTTCTGGCAGGGGGCCACAATAAGAACTTTGATATCAGGTTTGAGGTGGGCATGGAATTTGTAGAAGGCTTTGAGGGAAAGGTTGTCAGCCAGTCCCCAAAGGCATCCTCAAAAACGGCTGCGGGCAGCACCATAACCTTAACCTTAGGGCCGGAGATTCCGGATGGTCCTGACCCGTCGGGGAATTCGGGCGATTCTGACCCCGGACTATCGGGTGGGTCGGGCGGATCTGAAACACCGGATTCTGATTAATGGATAAAAACCCGGATAAATGAATATACCAGTAACACCGTCGATAAAGGCGGAACGCACATTGCACTGTGTATGTTCTGCCTTTATTGTTAAATCGATCATACACATTTTCGATTTTAGTTGTTAGTTAGTGGCCTGAACCTTATATGTGTTTATATTTTCAGAAATGAAACCGTCTGATCATCTGTATATGGGGTGTTTTAATGGATAATAAGATACTAAAACAAATTAAGGATTTGCGAAGGGAACTTAGGGACGTTAATATAACTGATATCCCCCAATTGCAGGATATCAGTAACACAACAAGGGCTGTAGATTTTTGGTTTGACAATATATTTGCAGATCTCAACGTTCGAAATAAGATTAGGGGCAACAAGGAGCAGACAATTAAGCTAATGGGCTCTATTAATGGTATCATCAGAAGGCTTGAAAGGAATAGGGCAGGTATTCATGGGGAAATAGAAAGATTGGAGCAAGACAAGATCGATCTTATTATTAGGGATTAGGCGGGCTGGAAGAATGGATATACTAAAGGTTGTATACAGTAAAACTGTAATAGACAGCAAGCGAAAAAGGATATCGTTCCTATTAAAGGAAAGGTCCACCAATATTAAATCCGGGGTGATAGAGATCATATCAACGGGTGATCTGGGCCTGCTATTTGGATTATATGATGAGATATTCTTTGATAACTGGTTTCGGGATTCCTTTAAAGGCAAGATCAAATTTTCGCTTTCCCGGCGAATGACCAAAAGTGCAGGCAAAACCCTGTGTCCAAAGGACATAGACAGAATAGACGAAAAAGAGCTGGTAATGGAAATTAGGATCGGAACGGATTTTTTCTTCAATTATGGGGAACTAAAGGGCAATAAATCCGTTTGCGGGATACAAACTAACACCGCCTTGGAGGCATTGCAGCTGGTCTTCGAACATGAGATTTGCCATGTATTGGAGTTTATTAATTTCAAAGAATCAAGCTGTAGCGGTGATCGGTTTAAGACCCTGGCGAACAACCTGTTCGGGCATATGGAGAGCTACCACAAATTGCCCACGAACCGGCAGATAGCTAATCAGAAGTATGGGTTTAAAATAGGTGATAGGGTTTCCTTTGTTTTTGATGGCAGGCAGCTTTCAGGCATCTTGTATAACATTACCAAGAGGGCCACCGTTATGGTCGAAGACGATAACGGTATAATGGCGGACGATAGGGGAAATAGATATACCAAATACTATGTACCCCTGCCGCTTCTAAAATAGATCCGATTCAAAGATTTTCCTATTGAAATTGGCGTTAAAAATGGTATAATGATAATTGAAGAAACGGCCCGGGAAATTTCAAAGAACACACCATTCAATACCTTAAGGTTACAATGGGAATAATTTGGGTTTCTTGAAACTTCAACTGAACAGTTATTTATTTGAGTATATATTTACAATCTGGGATATTCGTGAAGCTTTTATTTTGAACCTACATTGTGCATGAGGGAGTCCAACATGAAGCAGTGGATATCAAGCCCATTATGAGTCCCATTGCGGCGGGGGAAGATAGAAATTGTTTTGAGGACACCCACCTATCGAGAGATAGGTGTCAAAATAGAGGCGACGGTATCTTGGATTATCTATTAGACGATATAAGCCATAGATGCATCTGGGATGCGTCTATGGCTTTTTTGACGGCGGCTTACTCGCCGTTGTATAAATTTATAGGGCGTAGCATCTTAGCCAAGAATTCAAAGAAGCTGAGCTGCTGAACTAATGGTGGTATTCCATAGGCCTTAAAATAATGCCGTATCTTTTGAAACATTTCTTGTTAACAGGATCTATTCCCTGAGCAATGTGATTCCCAAGAAAATATTCAAATGGAAAGATATATTATGGATTAAGTTTATATGAGCCTGCGAAACAAAAGTGTTAAAATCGCCGATAATGTGGTATTAATAATAACGAAACGGGTAAATATGACCCGTTTCGTTGAAACCTGTGTGTTGCAATTGCTAATGCAATTGCTTCCGATGTTATAACGGGGCGGACAAACAACCCCCACTTTTACAAGTAGCGGGTTTCGATTAGTTATAACAAGCGATGGATATGGATCGTTTCGAATGATTTAAAGCGATATTTTAATCCTTGGGATTGGCGGTTTTATTCCAAGGGATTTTGGATAGGCACCTTCAAAAAATAAGGAGGGATTGTGTTGGCAAAACCGAAAAAGCCCAGGTTTAAAGTAGCGAGGCATCTGGGCGAGAATGTATATAATCACCCAAAGGCCCTAAAGAGGGGTGTAAAGTCCCGAAGAAAACAATCAGAATATGGGAAGCAACTGCTGGAAAAGCAGAAGCTCAAGGAATATTACGGCCTTTTAGAACGCCAATTCAGGCGTAACGTCAGGGAGGCTCTGAGGTCTAAGGAAAATCCGGGGGTTGTCCTGGTTCAAAATCTGGAGAGAAGGTTGGATAACATAGTCTACAGGTTAGGGTACGGATCCACCTTACGGCAAGCCAGGCAAATCGTAGGACATGGCCATATAAGAGTCAACGATCAGAAGGTGGACATACCTTCCCTTCGGTTAAATCCCGACGACAGGATAAGTCTCAACGAAAGATCAAGGAATAAGGATCTGTTTCGGGATAATTTTCAGGCGGCGCCCTTGACCCTCAGCTATCTGGAAAAGGATGAAGAGACCCTAACCGGACGTTTGGTAAGTATCCCCGATATAGACGAGATACCCATAAACGTGGATACGACACCTATAATAGAGTTTTATTCCAGGAGTTAGTAGTAGATAAGTAATACGCAAACTAAATTTATCGGTATGATAATCGCAACGGGTTTATGTGATTTTATGGCGATAGATTTCATAGTTGTAGTTACTTATCTATGTAGATAAGCAATACGGAAACTAAATTTATCGGAATCGGGATTCTAACCCCGATTCTTTTCTATTTCTCTTGACAAAAAGTAACATTTTATTTATTAGATTCCCCAAGAACACTCGTGACTTTAGTCGTGAGATGAATTGGGGAAAATAGCCAGCATACAGATTAGTCTGTATGTAGTGGTAGCTCATAAACCCCCTTGTATAATTAACAATGTATTAAGCAGTGAAGGAAATCACTGCATAACTTGTAAGTCTGGCAAGGGTACCAATCCCTTCCCAAGTAGAAATCAATTCTAAATATCATACATATTCCGGTGCCATATCTTAGTCGATTTTGCCAGTCTTTGTTGGCCTGAACCTTGAAAGCATGTATAATATTATCCGGACTTGGAGGCTTGATGTAAAACTCCCTGGGACAGACCATAATGGGCTGATTACCCGTGAGTTAGAATATTGATCCATTCCGGTAAGTCTCACGTTTTGGCTGGCAATACCGCTTTACCAAAATATTGTTATAATAGTCGAAACATGGTATAATAGCCTTATGAAAGTGAGGTGAAAAACCATGTATTTGACTGTAAAACAGCAAGTAAAGCAGTTATCCAAGGAAGAGTATAAAAATATCAAAAAGCTATGCCATATAGCCAAGAATCTGGC
>DASRNX010000153.1:0-3954 GCA_035647175.1 Clostridia bacterium
TCCCTAATTAGTTTAATACAACCTTACCCATTTCCCGATTAAATCTGTCATAGGCCTTCTTTAGCATTGTATCTTTATATCTGTAGTCCCTTGATTTCAATATCTCTTCGGCTGCAATTCTTGCCTCGTTTAGGATATCAATATCCCTTGCAAGGTCAGCAATTTTAAATTTTGGCAATCCATGTTGCTTAACTCCAAGAAACTCCCCGGGGCCTCTGAGCTCCATATCCCTTTGTGATATCTCAAAGCCATCATTGCTTTTGACCATAACATCCATTCTTTCCCTGGCATTATCACTTTTTAAATCTGAAATGAGTATACAGTATGATTGGCTTTTACTACGGCCCACCCTTCCTCTCAGTTGATGGAGTGTCGCTAATCCAAACCTTTCAGCGTTTTCTATAACCATCAAATTGGCATTGGCTATATTTACACCCACCTCTATAACCGTAGTGGATATTAGAACATCAATATCACCCTTTTGGAAGGATGCCATAACATCATCTTTTTCATCGGATCTCATCCTACCATGGATCAGGCCGAGTCTCAGGTTGGAAAGGGCTCCTGTTTTTAGCGTATCGTACATGCTTATCGCTGATTCAGCATGAATTTGCTGGGATTCCTTTACCAATGGACAAACCAGATAGGTCTGATAACCCATCTTTGCCTGTTTACGAATAAAGGCATAAATACGTTCCCTCATAGAAGGCGGTACATGGTAAGTCTTGATGGATTTTCTGCCCGGGGGCAGTTCATCTATCAGGGAAATATCCAGATCTCCGTAGAGAATAAGAGCCAGGGTCCTTGGTATGGGAGTTGCTGACATTACCAGGACATGCGGGGTATTTCGTCCCTTTTTAACAAGAGTGGTTCTTTGCCTTACGCCAAATCTATGCTGCTCATCGGTAATAATCAAACCAAGCCTACTGAACTCCACATCCTCCTGCAAAATCCCATGGGTGGATACAACTAATTGAATTTCATCGGCGGATAATAATTCTTTCACTCGTTTCTTTTCTTTTTCTGTTTTTCCACCGATCAGAAGACCTATCCTTATCCCCATTCCCCTAAAAAGTCGTTCCAATGTCTCAAAATGTTGCCTAGCCAGAATTTCGGTAGGAGCCATTAGTACCCCTTGATAACCGTCCAAGACAGCCGCATATAAGGCTATAGCGGCTATAACAGTTTTCCCGGATCCCACGTCCCCATATATAAGCCGATTCATGGGTGTCTTGCTCTTAAGATCCCTAAATATTTCCTCCACCACCCTTACCTGCGCTCCGGTCAAGGGAAAACCAAGTTTTCCTATGAAATCAGCCATAGTTTGATGGTCCCATTTAAAAGCCAATCCATTTTTGGCGTTATATCGCGCCTCCCGATGCCCATGGAGGGCCAATTGCATAAAGAATAGCTCGTCAAATATCAAACGTCTCCTAGCACTTTCCAGGGTACTGCTGTCCGAGGGATAATGTATTGTTTTAAGTGCGCATGCCTTGTCCATCAGGCCATATTTTCCCGTTATATCCGGCGAGAGATCATCATCTATATTCTCTTCAATGCCCTCAATGATATGTTGGCTAATATTTCTTAAATCTTTCTGCGTTAACCCGTCTACCAAAGCATAAATCGGATCAAGCCCGCCGCAATTATGACGGCTCGGCATGTATTCTTCTATCATAGGATTTTGTATCTGGACCTTTCCATAAGCCCTTACCGCTTTACCATATATATAGTATGGAACGTCTGTGGTATATTGTTTTGTTCTATAGGGCTGGTTAAACCATGTACATACCACCTCCCCGGTCTTATCTACCGCCCGCCATTCCAGAATGGAAAAGCCCCTGTGTTTTCTTATAATATTGGGCTTTCCCTTAAATTTCCCACAAAGGGACACTATTTCCTCGTTTGCAACTGAGCCCATGCCGGTAATTTCCGGGCGTACTTCATAATCTCTCGGGAAAAAATATAGGGCATCCCCCAGTGTATGGATATCCATCTTTGCCAATAATTCAGTTTTCTTGGGGCCTATCCCCTTAATTGTATTGATCGATCGTTCCAACAGATCCATGCTGTTTCACCTATTATATGCGTATTTGAATATTTTACGAAAAAGGCTAGGAAATTGTTTCCCAGCCTTCAAATCCATAATTCCCATCGTGTCAACCCGTAGAAAAGATAGGAGTTAATCATTCAACTGATATGATATAATAATATAATGGCTGCCCTCCGGGATGCATTTCGATATCCAGATCAGGATAGCTTTCCTCTAAATAGGCTATAATCTGTTCGGCTTGTTCCTGTCCAATATCTTGGCCATACAATAAGGTAACGATCTCGCTGTCATCGTCTATCATCTTATCCAACAACGAGGTCGTAATTTTGGCAATGTCCTTACCGGCTGTAACGATCTTTCCATTGGCCAGTCCTATTATATCGTCCTTTTCGATGGTTATCCCATTATATTCCGAGTCCCTGACGGCATATGTCACCTGCCCGGAATTTACACCTTCCATTGCCTCGGTCATATTGGTAGTGTTTGTATCTATATCCGAATCGGGATTGAAAGCTAATATGGCAGCCAAACCCTGGGGTATTGATTTGCTGGGTATCACAACAATATTGCTGTCGCTTATTTCCTGGGCCTGCTTTGCAGATAAAATAATATTGCTATTATTGGGCAATACGAATACATTTTTTGCACTTGTCCGCTCCACAGCCTTGGATATATCTTCAATGCTGGGGTTCATGGTTTGTCCCCCTTCGATGACATGATCGACGGAGAGATCCTTGAAAATGGAACATATCCCGTCGCCCATAGCCACTGCGACAATACCAAATTCCTTCTGCTTTGTCTCTATAATGACATGGCGATGTTGTTCCTTCATGTTGTCAATTTTAACGCCTGATAACTCGCCAAATCTCAGGGCTAGCTGCAATGCTTTCCCCGGCATATTGGTATGCACATGAACCTTGATGAGCTCAGGATCTCCTACCACCACAATGGAGTCACCCAGATTTGCGAGCCTCTCCTTTAGTTTGTCTACGTCCCCTTCTGTTACATAGGGAAATAAATTTTTCACAAAAAATTCCGTGCAATATGTGAACCGGATATCTGCCCCGGTCCCAATCTCAGGGGCCATATCATCGAATATCTCCTCTGAGACAGGCATTAATTCCATGTCCGAGATACCCTCAAGGGCCTGGGTTGCGCCCATCAATATATATAAAACACCCATTCCCCCGGCATCTACTACCCCCGCCTCTTTTAGGGGGGGCAACATATCAGGAGTCCTTTCAAGGGTATCTTTGGCGACTTTTATTACCTCGTTACTAAAGGTTTTAAAATCCGGATGCTTTTTGCTTAATTTTATTGCCTCCTCACCTGTTATCCTGGCGACGGTCAGCATTGTCCCTTCGACTGGTTTCATTACGGCTTTATAGGCAGTCTTCGCACCCTCTTGCAAGGCTCTTGCGCACTCACGTGTAGACATTCTTGTTTCACCCTGCAATGCCCTGGAAAAACCCCTAAATAGTTGGGATAAAATGACCCCTGAATTCCCCCTTGCCCCTTTTAGGGAACCCTTGGAGACAGCATCTGCAACTTGTGCAACCGAGTTTGAGTTTGTACCCTGCATCTCTTTGATCGCAGCCACCATGGTCAGGGACATATTTGTTCCTGTATCTCCATCAGGAACAGGAAAAACATTTAAGGCGTTCAGGGTCTGTTTGTTTTTTTCTAAAAACTGTGCAGCCGCCCAAAACATTTCTCTTAGCTTAATTCCGTCTATATATTCTATATCCAATGCGTTACCTCCTTTGGCGACAGAAACTTATACCCTGACACCTTCTACCGTTACGTTAATTTTTTTCACAATCATTCCAGTTAGATTTTCAATGTTATACTTAACTGTTTCAATAATATTTTTGGCTACTGCGGCAATGGAAATACCATAC
>DASRNX010000154.1:0-3560 GCA_035647175.1 Clostridia bacterium
TTTTGGGATAAATTAATCGCTATTATTCTAATTGTCGGTGGGGCATTGTTAATACTTACTTATATTCCCATATGGGCTTGGGTAGCTCTATTTGGGCTTTTTTTGATAGGTCTGGGAGTCATGCTTCTGTTGGGGCGGAGGTGATGAGCCTTATGAGAATCTATGTCGTAAAACTACCGGGGTTTTTAGGTAGATTGATAAGGAAGCTTCGTCGCAAAGACTACAGATAGACAAAAAACGTGCTGGTGCGCACGTTTTTTCCATACCCGTAATTATAGGGCTCTTTCTACTCTACCTGATCTTATGCACTGTGTGCATACCTTGACAGTCTTCGGGCTACCGTCGATCATTGCCCTTATCTTTTTTATGTTAGGCTGCCAAAACCTATTGGTTTTTCTATTAGAGTGACTGATATTCTTTCCGGACATCTTCCCTTTTTCACATATATCGCATATCCTTGCCATTTTCTACACCTCCTTTGAAAACAATGGCATAAAAGATTAGTGCCAATTTCAAAAGCCATATGCTTTACGATGTAGGCCCCATACATTGCCATCTATATCGCAAAACATTTTCATTGATCCATATGCTGCGAAAAGTACACGGTTTTAATGAAAATCAAACGGTCTAACTGATTTCAAATAGTGGGTATTTTTCGTACCATATACAAATAAACATCAATATTGTACCACTTAGAAGCCGTTTTGACAAGAAAAACAGATAATAAAAAATATGAATTTAACCGGATCCCAATTGAAAACTGCAAATAGGCTTATGCTTTAACAAGTCGTAGAATGTCAATCCCCTGGCGGAGCCACGCTAGCTTTACCGCCTGATAAACCCCATAGTTTGGTGCTTTAGGATTTTTATACTTGCACCAGTGCACAGCATCGGATTTACAGATATTTTAGTGTCATAGCCAGTAATAATGCCGGAATTATCCAGTTTCATCTTGTCATATTCGGTCAAATACTTTAAAATACACAATAAAGGGGCCTCAAAATGAAATATTTTACTGGCCTCGGAAAACATATGGGAGAGGGATACGGATTTTAAAACTTAGGGGGAAAAATCTATGATTGATTACGGACGCTTTAAAAACTGTCCTATGGGTTATCGTTCTGCACCGTTCTGGTCATGGAATCACAGGCTGGAAACAGATGAGATCATTCGGCAAATCCGCCAAATGAATGAGCAGGGGATAGGCGGATTCTTTATGCATCCCAGGGGCGGCCTCATGGATGAATATCTTGGCGAAAACTTTATGAAGGCTATCGGTGCCGCCGTAAAGGAGGCACATGACCTGGGGATGAAGGCATGGCTCTACGATGAGGATAGATACCCCAGCGGCAGCGCCGGAGGAATGGTGGTAGAGAATAATCCGGAATATGGTGCAAAGGCCTTGGAAATGCTTGAAGTACCATATAGTCAGATAGATGGGATGGACACAAACCTAAAGGTATATTTGCCTTGTGGAGATGGAGAAAACGCTTCCTATAAAGACATAACCATCATTTCAGGCGGTGACGGGGTAGAGAAGGATGCTTTGGTATGGGTATTTAGGATTGTATTTATGCACAGTCAAACTAATTGCAACAACAAACCATATACCGACCTCTGTCATAAGGATGCAGTAGCTAAATTTATTGAAATCACCCACGAAAGATACAGCAAAGATTTGAAAGAGTATTTTGGGAACACTATACCCGGGATCTTTACCGACGAACCTAACTTTAATGTGATTACAGCGGGAAAGAATTATTTGCCCTGGACTCACGAATTCGAAAAATCCTTCGAGGATCGAAAGGGTTATTGCATTGTAGAACATTTGCCGGAATTATTTTTTATGGTAGGGGATTACAAAAAGGTTAGATTTGATTTTTGGGATGTCATGACCAGGCTCTTTAATGAATCCTTTGTACAGGGCGTATACCAATGGTGTGAAAGAAACAATCTAAATCTCACGGGGCATTTTTGGGAACATGCATTTCCAAATCCTACCCATGGCGGCAGCGTAATGCCACATTACGAATTTATGCAATATCCGGGAATTGACATGCTCTTTAACACCGAGGAAGAAATAGAGCAGGTGGGTAACGACCTAATAGTCAAGGAAGTGTCCAGCGTAGGAAACCAATTTGGGAAGGAACGAATTCTATCCGAGACCTTCGGTGCATCGGGTTGGGATATTGATTTTGCAGAGATGAAAAGAGTAGCGGATTGGCAATTTGCGCTGGGTATCAATCTCATATGTCAGCATCTGGTCCTTTATTCTGTGGAAGGCTTCAGAAAAAGGGATTTCCCATCTTCCTTCCTGGACCACCAACCCTATTGGGATAGCTATCATATCCTAGGGGATTATTTGGCCAGAATGAGCTATATTATGTCCCAGGGGGAATATATGGCCGATATCTTGGTCCTGCATCCCTCCAGTTCCACTTGGTCGGAATTTGATATATTAGAGGATGACAATCCGGAGTTGGATGGAATATCCGATTCTGTCAAGGAATTGGTTCGTACTTTATGTCAGTCCGGGTATCTCTTTGATCTAGGTGACGACATAATTATCGAAAGGCATGGGCGAATAGACGAAAGTGGATTCGTAATCGGCAAACGCAGATATTCAACTGTCATTTTACCTGATATGACGGTTATGAGGGAGAGTAACCTTGAATTATTAAGGGAGTTTGCCCAAAGCGGGGGTAAAATAATAACGACCGGAGCCAGACCCTATCTTTTAGACGGCAATCATGATGTGGGTTTAGTTAATTTTTTTAATGGAGATGATACAATCAAATGCCCCATAGATGATCTCGCAGATTCATTAGATAAATTAGGCCATGGGCGCATAATTATAGAGGGCTTAAACGGACACGAGGTTCGGGATATATACTCTCACAAGAGGGTAGCGGGAAATAAACAAATTATTTTCTTATGCAACTACAGTAGAAATGAAAAACATGAAATCCGTCTCCAACTGGACCCGGCCATGGGGAAAGTTGAAAGTTGGGATGCCACAGGGGGAGAAAAGCAAGAATTGTTTTCCTACACAGAGAACGGGAAAAGATTTATAGACCTGTTGTTCTACCCATCGGGGTCCCACCTGTTGATTTTGGATGGTGGTTGTCCCGGAAGCACTGATTTAACAGATCCAAGCCAGAGCGCAGCGATTAGTAAGGAGTATAAATTAACCCATTGGAAGGTAGAGCGAAATGATTATAATGCCTTAACCATTAATCGGTGTAGCGTTTCCATAGACGATGCGCAATGGTCAGAACCTGGAAATGTGGTAGCGCTCCATGACGACATCAGGAAGCAATTGGGGCTGGATCCGGGCAATATCTTTGCCCCACAGCCTTGGACCTATACCGAGAAGGAGAGGAAAAGGGTTGTTCCGTTAAAGGCAAAGTATACCTTTAAACTAACGGAGCATATAAAAGGTGACCTTCGCTTAGCTGCCGAATCCATGGATACATTTATCGTGTCCGTCAACGGAAGGGTAGTAGAAAATCATGGTACAATATATAAGGATCGAGCCTTTCAGGTATATGATATAAAGG
>DASRNX010000155.1:0-3136 GCA_035647175.1 Clostridia bacterium
ATAATGTAGATAGATATATAGATGATTGTATCGAAGAACTCCGGCGCTCACAACTGGAAAGAAGAAGGAATTATTTGATGGATCAAATATCAAAAATGGATGGAATGGAAGAACATAATTCCATAAAATATAAAACATTAGTTGAAGAGTTGAGCGCCATAAATAGGATGACTAAATTGGGTCCTTTAGGAAAGGAGGAGGTTATGTGAAGACTGGGGAAGCAGGCTTGAAGCGGATAAAGGAGTTAATAGAGAGAGGCAGGTCCAAAGGGGTCCTGACATACAAGGAAATCATGGACATGCTTGAAGAGATAGATTTAGAACCCGAGCAGATAGAAAAGGTCTACGATACTTTGGAGACCCTTGGAATAGATATAGTTGATGAAGAGAGTACCGCCGATGACGATGATGAGGAAGATGAAGAAGCCGATCAATCGGACGATAGTATCTTAGAGGGGGTCAATGTAGACGATCCTGTTAGAATGTATCTTAAGGAGATTGGAAAGGTATCACTTTTAACGGCGGAAGAAGAGGTTGACTTGGCCCAGAGGATGGAGGCTGGGGATGAACTTGCGAAACGCCAACTGGCTGAGGCAAACCTTCGGTTGGTGGTCAGTATTGCAAAACGCTATGTAGGTAGGGGAATGCTATTTTTGGATTTAATACAAGAGGGTAATTTAGGTCTCATCAAAGCGGTTGAAAAGTTTGATTACCGGAAGGGATTTAAGTTTAGCACCTATGCTACCTGGTGGATTAGACAAGCCATTACAAGGGCTATAGCAGATCAAGCCAGGACCATTCGCATTCCTGTCCATATGGTGGAGACTATTAACAAATTGATCAGGGTGTCGAGACAATTACTTCAAGAATATGGCAGGGAGCCTCTGCCTGAAGAGATAGCTCAAGAGATGGGGATTACCGAGGAGAAGGTACGGGACATACTTAAAATAGCTCAAGAGCCCGTATCGCTGGAAACTCCCATTGGGGAAGAAGAGGATAGCCATCTTGGAGATTTTATCCCCGATGATGATGCTCCTGCCCCGGCTGAGGCAGCAGCCTTTACGCTGTTAAAGGAGCAGCTGATGGAGGTCTTGGATACTCTTACCCCTAGGGAAGAAAAAGTGTTAAGGCTAAGGTTTGGCCTAGACGATGGTCGTGCCAGAACCCTTGAGGAAGTAGGCAAAGAATTCAACGTGACGAGGGAGAGGATACGACAAATCGAGGCTAAGGCTTTAAGAAAACTAAGGCATCCTAGTAGGAGTAAGAGACTGAAGGATTTTCTGGATTAAGACAAAGGCACCAATTAAAAGGGGTGCTTTTTTGTGTAGCCTGTTGTGTGGCCTATAGCGCCACTTTAGGTCGCATGGGGGGGAATGATTTTGTTAAGCTCTAGGTTGGCAGCGTTAGCCCAGCAGATACCCATAGGCGCCAAAATCGCCGATATTGGAACCGATCACGGGCTAATGCCCGTATACCTGGGCAAGAACGGGGTATCCGACAGGATTATCGCAACGGACATCAGCAGCGATTCCCTCCGCAAGGCCAGTATCTTAATTGACAAGGAAAATTTACAAGACATAATAGAAACCCGTATAGGACCCGGCTTAAAGGTCATAAAGCCCGGCGAGGTTGATACTGTCGTTATAGCGGGGATGGGCGGATTGCTGATAAGTTCGATATTAGATGAGGGAGCTAAGACCTTGGGGGCCGTTCGCAGACTAATACTTCAGCCTATGAACAATACGGAATTAGTCAGAGAATGGCTGGTCAACAACGGCTTCGCTATTGAGGATGAATCCTTGGTCAAAGAGGGAAGGCATATATACGAGATAATAGTATCTCGGCTGGGATATCAGGGAGTAAGCGATGACATCTATTTTGAAGTTGGATTCAAATTCATTGAAAATAGGGATCCCCTGTTTCAAGAGTTCCTCGCCATCAAGATAAGAAAAACGAAGGCGATAATTAGCAAACTGGAGAAGCAGAACACCGAAAATGCCCGAAATGCCATGGTGGGTTTCTCAACTAAGCTTAAGAAATATGATGAGGTGTTAGAATGTTTTGCACGGTGGGAAGGATAGCCCAAATGATGGAGGAGATTGCACCTACCCGGTGGGCTGAAGAGTGGGATAATGTAGGCCTGTTGCTGGGCCGCGAGGATTCAAGAGTAGAAAAGGTGATGGTAGTCCTCGATATATCTCCAACAGTAGTAGAAGAGGCCGTTGAAAAGAAGATAGATATGATCATAGCCCATCATCCATTGATCTTTAGCCCGTTAAAAAGAATAACCGATGGCAGCCTGGAAGGCAGGTTGATCTTGTCCCTAGTTTCCCATAACATTGCTGTGTATTGTGCCCATACCAACCTAGACATGACAGCCGGGGGTGTAGATGATACCTTGGCCAGGCTTCTGGGGTTAAAGGATATTAACTATCTCGATCCTAATACTATGCAAACTCATTCAAAACCGGGGTTTGGGAGATGGGGCAAATTGGAATTCCCGGTTAATTTGATGGATTTTATAAAATCGGTTGGCAAGATCCTTAATACGGCGAGTTTGGATTTAATTAAGGGTACGGGGGATATAAAAGACAAATTAATTCATATAGTAGCTCTATGTGCGGGCTCGGGTGCAGATTATATGAAATATGCCCAAAATATCGGGGCAGACCTATTTTTAACCGGGGAGATAAAATACCACGATGCCCTTATGGCATATTGGCTGGGTATAGACGTACTGGCAGCCGGTCACTTTTATACCGAGATCCCAATGGTAAAACAATTAATTAACCGTTTACAAATGATTATGGATAGTTTACAATATAAGGTAGAGATAATTGAGTCGAAAATGCAAAGGAGTCCCTATACACGGATTTTTGTTGATGAATAAGTGAATATGGATACTGACGGTTTTTGGATAGAAAAGGGCCGTGGAAAGGAGGGAACGATATGGAGCAATTGGATTATTTGTGGAATTATCAGGAACTGGATTTAAAAATAGATGAATTGGATTTTCAAAAGAAGAATTCGCCGCTGAGAAGAGAGCTATACAGATCAATAAGATATTTAAAAAAACAGCAGCAGGACATAGAAAAATTAACCGGCGATGTGGATAAGAAGAATCATATATATAATAG
>DASRNX010000156.1:0-2316 GCA_035647175.1 Clostridia bacterium
GAAAATATTATTAACCTAATAAGATGTGCCTGGGCAGGGAGTCAGCGATACGGCGCATTATTATGGTCCGGTGATATCCATTCCTCCTTTGAGAGCATGCGAAATCAATTAGCTGCCGGTTTAAATGTAGGGCTTGCAGGTATCACTTGGTGGACAACGGATATCGGGGGCTTTCATGGGGGAAATCCAGATGATCCGGAATTTCGTGAGGTATTTATAAGGTGGTTCCAATACGGAACCTTCTGCCCCGTTATGCGTCTGCATGGGGATCGAGAACCCCATTCTGAACCGCTGGGAACCTCCGGCGGGGGAGTATGTACATCGGGCGCGGATAACGAGGTATGGAGCTATGGAAAAGAAGCATACGATATTTGTAAGAAATACATGAACATCAGAGAGGAACTAAAGCCGTATATAAAGGAAGCCATGAAAAGTGCCCATGAGAAGGGTACCCCCGTTATAAGGCCCATCTTCTATGACTTTCATGAGGATGAGACCGCGTGGGAGATTGAGGATCAATATATGTTTGGACCGGATCTTCTCGTTGCCCCAGTCATGTATTCCAAGATTGAGAAAAGAGAAGTCTACCTTCCAAAAGATACCCAGTGGGAGGATGCATGGACAGGTAAGGTATTTGAGGGAGGTCAGACCATAGATGTCGCTACACCCATTGACATTATTCCCCTATTTATTAAGAAGGGGGCCAATTTGGTGTTAAAAGGGCATCGCACTGTATAAGCATTATAAAGAATGAAAGTGGAACCGCGGTAGATATTCAGTATCAACATGTAAATTAGCCGCGGTTCATTCAAATCTAATTGTGCTCGTTACAGCCAGAGACATATTAACTCAAAGAATAGACCCATTAAATTTAAAAGGATATGCAAATAACTGGTGTGCACATTCCAATGAATCAGAATGAGTGAACTATTCATTCATTAAAACTGGGGGGGTATGTAATTATGTTTCAGATATCGAAAATCATTTTCCTTGATCTATATGTTACGAAAACTACATTGGTCTATTGATAGGTTTTTTCGCAACATATATAAATAACATAACGCGCTAATCTAATCGTCTAAGATACCATGAATCAGGCTGTTGGCCATAGGCGCGGTTCGATTATATTGTGTCTTGAGGGGGATGTATTTGCCCTCTTCACTGGATTTTGTAAAACTGGTGAGTATCTCCAGCACATGGTATTGCTGCTGATAATCGGCACGGAATCCCCGTCCGGTGCGGATTGCCTTGCACATATCAGCGAGTCCCAATCCGCGAGAATTTTTACTATAATCAAACATCAAGGGGATCTCCTTGTAGCCCTTATAAAAATTCGGGACATCCTTGGCTTCCAGAGCCGGATCGGTTCCCGATGCTGCCTTTTGATCTTCCGGACGAAGCAGTAAGACAGGTCCACCGAAGGTGTTGGGATCGGGGACTATAAGGGTACCGTCCGTACCGTACACTTCAAAACGGGCCTGTGCGCTCCCGCTGTAGTGAACATCGAAGGTGGTAAATATTTGTGCTATGGCCCCGTTTGAAAAAAGAATATTCCCGGTTAGATATGTATCCACGTCCACATCGATGATCTCTCCGTAATGGGGGCTTGAGGTGATTACACGTTTATCCAGAGACTTTTTCGTCATGGCCATGATTCCTTCGGCTTCGCCCAATAGCTGGAGAAGAGCAGTAACATAATATGGGCCCATATCCATCATCGGACCGCCGCCGCGCTTATAGTAGAATTCCGGATCGTGATGCCATGTCTCATGACCATGACAGATCATTGCACAATTTGCGCCGATGACCTTCCCGATTATACCATCATCTACAAGCTTGCGGGCTGTCTGAATACCGGCGCCCATGAAGGTATCAGGTGCGCCCCCCATAAAGAGCCCATTTTTTTGGGCAAGTTCCACTAGTTCCTGTCCTTCTTCCACATCAATCCCCAGGGGTTTTTCAGAATAGACATGTTTGCCGTGCAAAAGGGCTTGCTTTGTAACCTCATAATGTTCATAGGGACGGGTTAGATTTAGGACAACCTCCACTTCGGGATCCTCAAAGGCTTCGTACATATCAGCATAAATCTTTGGTGTGTTGATCTTTATCCCTTTATCCTGCTGATCCTTTATGTAGGAAACCCCTTTTTGGGCACGCTCCGGGATCAGGTCGCAAACCCCATAGAGCTCAACTTCCCTAAAAACATTTGCGATATTTTCAAGGTAAATACCGCTGATATCGCCTACGCCGATCATCGCAATTTTAACAGGTTTCATACTCTCGTTCCTCCTTGTACAATTTGTTTTGTATTAGTAG
>DASRNX010000157.1:0-13538 GCA_035647175.1 Clostridia bacterium
GCTTAAAAAGGGGAATTTTATGGGCAGGGATGCCCTGGTAGAGCAGGCGGAGGATGGGCCCAAACGAAGGCTTGTAGGTTTTGAGATGATAGACCGGGGAATACCCAGAACCGGGTATAGGGTGGAAGCCGACGGCAGGGATATCGGTTTTGTTACCAGCGGCGGGATGTCGCCTACCCTAAAGAAAAGTCTGGGTCTTGCCTTAATAGATACCGACTATTCCGGCTTGGGCAACGAAATCACTGTTGAGATGCGGGGCAGAGCTCAAAGGGCGAAGGTTGTTGATACGCCTTTTTATGTAAAATAATTAAAGGAGGAAAGGATAATGAAGGTATTAGAGGGATTGAAGTATGCCAAGGGGCATGAATGGGTGAGGGTGGAAGAAAGCAGGGCCTACATAGGAATTACCGATTTTGCGCAGGACGAACTGGGGGATATAGTCTTTATTGAGCTGCCCGAGGTGGGCACAGGTGTAGAAGAAGGAGATATCTTAGGGTCCGTTGAGTCCGTCAAGGCGGCTTCGGATATCTACGCTCCTGTTTCCGGAACGGTGATAGAGGTTAATGACGAACTGGAAGGCAGCCCCGAACTTGTAAATGAAGAGCCTTTTGAGTCCTGGATAGCGGTTATTGAGATGGAGGATACGGAAGAATTAAATGACCTTATGGATGCCGAAGAATATCAGAAATTCTGCGAAGAGGAGGCCTGATGATGTCCAGGTACATCCCCAACACTAAAACACAACAACAGGCGATGCTGAAAGAGATAGGCTATACTTCAATTGGGGAATTATTTGGGGATATTCCTGAGGGAGTCAAGCTGGGCAGGGAACTGGCCATCCATGGGCCCATGGCCGAGATGGAGCTTTTGCGGCATATGCAAAAGATGGCTTCTTCCAACAAGCATGCCAACGGGCATGCTTGCTTTTTAGGGGCCGGCGCCTACGATCACTACATACCCGCAGCCATAGATCATATTATCTCAAGGTCGGAATTTTACACGTCCTACACTCCCTATCAACCCGAAATAAGCCAGGGTACCTTGAGGGCAATATTTGAATACCAGACCATGATTTGCGAGCTGACGGGTATGGATGTAGCCAATGCCTCGCTGTATGACGGTGCCACCGCCGTAGCGGAGGCTGTCCTAATGGCGTGCCAGGCTACCAGAAGGGATAAGGTTATTGTCGCTAGGAGCCTGCACCCTGAGTACAGGGAGACTGCGGCAACATATACCAAATTCCAGGATATAGCGACGATTGAGGTGGGATACAAGGATGGGACGGTTGATCTCAAGAATCTGGAAAAGGAACTCAACGATGAAATCGCGGCCGTGGTTATCCAATCCCCGAACTTCTTTGGGATAATAGAGGATATGGACGCTATAGCCCATCTAGCCCATAAAAATAAGTCGCTGCTAATCGCATGTGTTGACCCCATCTCCCTTGGAATCTTAAAATCCCCGGGAGAGGCCGGGGCGGATATCGTGGTGGGGGAAGGCCAATCTCTGGGAAATCCCTTAAGCTTTGGAGGCCCGTACCTAGGTTTTTTTGCTACTACCAAGCGGCTTATGAGGAGGATGCCCGGAAGGGTGGTAGGCGAAACCGTGGACAGGGACGGTAACCGTGGATTTGTCCTGACCTTGCAGACCAGGGAGCAGCATATTAGAAGGGAAAAGGCGACCTCTAATATCTGCACCAATCAGGCATTAAATGCCCTCATAGCCACCATATACCTTTCCCTTATGGGAAGGGCGGGTCTAAAAGAAGTAGCCTGCCAATCCTTGCAAAAATCCCACTATCTCTATGACAGGCTCTTAGATACCGGCCTGTTTACCCCGATATTCAATGGACCTTTTTTTAAGGAATTTGCCCTAAAGAGCACAATTCCCATCGACAAATTGAATGCCCACCTATTGGATAGGGGAATTATAGGAGGATATTCCTTGGGGAGGACCTATCCGGAGCTGGATGGGGGATGGCTCATAGCCGTGACTGAGAAGCGCACTCGCGGGGAGATGGACGCTTTAGTTGAAGGAGTAGGTGAGATAGCGGATGAATAGGAAACTAATATTTGAACTGAGTAAGGAAGGTAAAAAAGGATATTCCCTACCGGAGCTAGATGTGGACGGGAAGAAAATTGAAAGGCTTATTCCAAAAGAGCTATTGCGGCATGAGGATGCGCGACTTCCGGAGGTTAGCGAACCCGAAGTTGTCAGATACTATACCGGCATATCAAGATTAAACCACGGGGTTGATATAGGCTTCTACCCGCTGGGCTCATGTACCATGAAATATAATCCAAAGGTCAACGAGGATATTTCCAGGCTGGAGGGCTTTTCGGGGATCCACCCCTACCAACCCCAAGAGACCGTCCAGGGTTGTCTAAAGTTGATATACGAATTAAATGACATGCTATGCGAGATTACGGGCATGGCAGGGGTCACCCTGCAGCCTGCCGCGGGTTCTCATGGGGAACTTACAGGGATGATGATTATCAAGGCCTATCATGTTAATAACGGAGAAGGGGAAAGGGACAAGATACTCATCCCCGACAGCGCCCATGGCACGAATCCCTCATCAGCGGCTATGGCGGGGTTTGAGGTGGTGGAGGTACCCTCCAATGACCGGGGGAGTGTTGATGTAGAAGCCCTAAGGCGGATGGCCGATCATGAGACCGCCGGGCTTATGCTGACCAATCCCAACACGCTGGGCCTATTTGAGGATGAAATAGAGGAGATTGCCAAGATCGTTCACGGCGTGGGAGGCCTGTTATACTTTGACGGAGCCAACGCAAACGCCATCATGGGCATAACTCGCCCGGGGGATATGGGCTTTGATGTGGTTCATTTAAACCTTCATAAAACCTTTAGCACTCCCCACGGCGGAGGCGGCCCGGGCTCGGGTCCCGTAGGTGTTGTTAAAAAACTAATACCCTATTTGCCGGGTCCCACGGTGCAATTTGACGGCGAAAAGTATTGTCTCCGTCAGGACAGTCCCAGATCTATCGGTAGGATAAGATCCTTCTTTGGGAATTTTGGAGTATACCTAAAGGCCTATGCCTATATCTTGACCATGGGGGCGGCGGGACTGCGCCATGTCTCGGAGACGGCTGTATTAAACGCCAACTATATAATGGAAAAGCTAAAACCCTACTTTGAGCTTAGTTATGACCGCATTTGTATGCACGAGTTCGTATTGTCTGCCAATAGACAAAAGGAAAAGGGCGCATCTGCCATGGATGTATCCAAACGGCTTATGGACTTTGGATTTCATCCCCCCACAACCTACTTTCCCCTTATAGTGAGGGAGGCGTTGATGATTGAGCCCACCGAAACGGAGAGCAGGGAGACCCTAGATGAATTCATAGATGCTATGATCAGAATAGCCAAAGAGATAGATACGGATCCGGAAAAGGCCCAAACTGCGCCCCATAACGCTCCTGTGGGAAGGTTGGATGAGACCAATGCCGCCCGGAATCTAAGACTTCGCTGGCTGCCGGATGAATAGGGAGCAAATTATTCCGACCCACAGTATAATCCGAAATGGATAATTAGGTTTCTATGGTGAAACAATAGTTAAAGAGGAGGTTTTGCCTATGAAACATATAGCTGTACAGGAAGGGTTGGGGCCCGTCATCAATTATCTCAAGGATTCGGGATACATGGTCAGCGAATTTAGCTCCAGGCAAAAGTCCAGTAAGGATTTTTTGGACGGCTTTGACGCTGTCGTACTCACCGGAATCGATGATAACGTTATGGGAATACAAACAGCAAACAACAACAGACCCTTTATTGAGGCCAGGGGCATGACCCCTGAAGAGATCAAGGATGCTATAGAGCAGAGGATCCAATAAAATACCAATCCGGTGTGATTCACCCCGACAGACAAAAGGCCCTTTTTTACGGGTCTTTTGTTCTTATAGACGCCCCATGGCGAAGGCCGGCGGCAGAGCCCATATATCTAATGGCACCATGCCAAGTCCCATTTTAGGGTGCAATTATCGGGCTGTGGTCCTGTTTTTTTATCCATATTGGGCTATAGCATTTTGCTATTACATATTATAACGCGGGGGGTGGGTATAAATCTCCCGCTTCTATAAAAAATTATCAGTTTCAGCTGCCGTCTTTGTGGTAAAATAAGTATATAGAAATCCCCTTGGGGACTTTATAGCATCTATCGCCCGACAGCTATCATCAATGTATACTTTACCTACAAGACGCAATGATTTAGGCTGTAGCGCTGTGTATCGTATATTTGGTGGCTCCGGGTGGGTCGGTTGATTATTTAATGAAAAAGGGGATTTTTAGGATGGATTACGGATCATAGAATAGGGTCAAATATATCTATAAGGGGGTCAGGGCTATATATAAAAGAAGAATCATACTACTTATTCTATTGTGCGGGCTTATGGCCTTATCTATTGTGCTGCCGTCTGCAGCGTCAAAGGCGGACGAGAGGAGCTATAATATAAGTCACTACGACATGGTCATAGATATTAAGCCTAACGGTGATGCCCATATCAAAGAGGGGATTACCTATGACTTCTACGGGGACTATAACGGGATATTCAGAGACATTGACCTAGATGCCACGGGCGGTATCAAGGAGCTAGCCGTATACGTGAAGGAGGGGGACGGATCCAGGCGGTTTCAGCAATCCCAGGGTGAGGGGCAGGATGTATACGAGCTTACAAATGAAGATAACCTTACCAAGCTTAAGGTCTATGAAAAATCCAGCTATGAGGAAAAGACCTTCGTATTCGAATATGTGCTCTTAAACGTAGCTGAAAGGTATAATGATATTGGTGTATTTAACCGCAAGGTCATCGATAGACATTGGGATGTTTACTTAAACGACGTGAATATCACCATCACCATACCCGAAGGTGCCAAGAAGGAAGAGCTTAGGGTATTCGCCCACGGCCCTTTAACAGGGGTATCGGAGATTACCGATGAGCGCACCTTTTCCTTTGCTATCACCGAGATAATGCCGGAAACCTTTATAGAGACTCTGGCCGTATTCCCACCGGGGCTTATACCTGATTCCGCCCGGGTCTACGATGAAGTCAGATTGCCCCATATCCTAGACAACGAGCAGAGGCTGGCGGACGAAGCTAATGCCGAAAGGGAGCGGGCCAGGGAAGAGCTGGAGAGACTGGAAGAGGCTGAAAGGCAAAGAGCAGCCAGGGAAGCAAGACTTAAGAGGATCAGGGATAGGTTTCTGCCCGTCTTCGCCTTAGTCCTAGTTGGGGGCATATATGGGCTGATAGTCTTTATCTTTAGATACTCCAGGGATCTTAAACCGGAATTTCAGGGCGACTACTATAGGGAGCTTCCGGGAGACTATACCCCCGCCATAATGACCTATCTTCTAACCAAGGGGAATGTGGATTCTAAGGATATAATGGCTACTATTATGGACCTGGTGAGGAATAAAAAGATCAATATAAGGAAGATCGAAACCGAGAAGGGACTAATATTTAAGCGCATTCAGGATCAATATATGATTTCCATAATAGACGGGGTCGACTTGGAGGGTCTATACCCCCATGAGGATTTTTTAATATCCTGGTTTCTCTATAAGCTGGGTACGGGGGGAAGCCTAATCTTGGACGATTTAAAGGACATATTAAAGAGAAAAGCCAGGGCATTGGAATTTCAAAGGGACTATGAAACCTTCAAGAGTATGGTTAAAAGCCAGGGTGAGAGGCAAGGATTCTTTATGAAAAACGATCTAAAGGGCAGCGGGATATACGCCCTAATGGGTTTAATCCTTCTGATCTCCGGCGTTGTCTCGGCAATATATCTCAAGGCCTTGATGGGAATTATCATGGCCGGAATAGGGATTGTTACCTTGGTCTCTATGTTGGTAGTCGCAGGCATCAGAAAGTGGACCAGGTATGGAGCGGAGCAGGCGGCCATGTGGAAGGCCTTTAGGAGATTCTTACTCCATTTTTCCAGCTTGGATAGGGCAGAGATTCCGTCCATCGTCATCTGGGAACATTATCTTGTCTACGCCATTTCCCTTGGGGTAGCAAAAGAGGTTATAGATCAATTGCCAAGGGTATTTACTGAAGCCGAGCTAATGGATCCTTCTCTAACCTATATGGGGGGCTATAGGTCCCTAGGAAACCTTATGATTATCAACAGCATGTTAAACAGCACTACAGCATCCATAAACAACGCCATAAGTACGGCGGCGGTGGCGGCGCCTTCTGATGGATATCAAATTGGATATCAAATTATTGAAGAAAAGGGGGATTTTATGTTAGGTTATATTGTTGCAGGTGTAGTAGTCATCTTGGTATTGTACGGTATATCCGCGTATAACGGGTTCGTTACCTTCAGAAACAGGGTAAGAAATGCATGGGCCCAAATCGACGTGCAGCTAAAGAACAGGGCGGATCTTATTCCCAACCTGGTGGAGACCGTAAAGGGCTATGCCAGCCATGAAAAGGAAACCTTTGATCAGATCGTTAAGGCTAGGAGCGGGGTTTTAAGCGCTAATACCCCGGAGGAGAGCATGGAAGCAAATGATATGCTATCACGGGCTCTTAACAGGCTGATGGTGGTGGTAGAAGCCTATCCGGAACTTAAGGCCAACGCCAATTTTCTGGGTCTCCAAAACGATCTTAGAGGCGTTGAAGATAAGATAAGGTATTCGCGGCAATTCTATAACGATACCGTTCTCAAATTTAACACCAGAATACAGACGTTTCCCAACAATGTAGTTGCGGGGTTGTTTGGATTTAAGGAAGAGGTATTTTTTAGAGCCGAGGAAGGGGACAGAGACGTTCCCAGGGTTCAGTTCTAGAAGGGGGCAACCGGACAAATTCATAGCTTATTCACGGGTGAAGCCCATGACTCCCCGGCCGAACAACGGGACAGAAAAAGGATAGATTGCATAGGTTTATATGTAATCTATCCTTTTTTTAATGTCAGTCCATTACGTTCCTAGTTAATTGGGTTTTTATTCTACCGCTACATCGACCTTGTTACCCCAAAGTCCGTGGATATTGCAATAGCTGATGGCGTAAACAGTACCGCTTTTGGGTAGCTTGACCGTAACGGCACCCTGATAATCGGTGAATACGTCGCTCTCTCCGTGGGCACCGAAATCAAACGAGGCCAATTCAATGGGGAACTTCCCCCCATCGGCTTGATAGTATACCTTAAACCATGAGATATAGTGCTCCAAGGTGTTAGGATGACCGATGGCATCGCCTAGGGTGACTTTCAGTTCAAAATTTTCCCCCGCTTTTACGTTTTCGGGACAATGGATAATTGGCACATGTTTTTCACCTTTCCAATCTCCGGTTTGAATAAGGGTTCCAAATACATCCATAAACAATTCTCCTTCCTATTTATCTGTTTTCATATACTTACCCATTCATGGAGATTCCAAATCATGAAGATGACTTAAAGCCTTTTTTTCCCAGGGACCGGTACAGGTGCTTAATATAACACAACGTCCTAATTAAATACATATCGGTAAGAATTATTTGGCGTTTACCAAGATGCTGCTTTAAAGAAGACTCGGGCTTACCCCATTCGAAAGGCATTTTCCTTGACTCTAATAAGCATACCAGATATGATTGATATGCGGATATTATACAAAATAAAGAGAGCAACAGCCGCCCCCTACAATTCACCTGTAAGGACTACTGAAGGCTATCATAGCTGGATTAATAAAATTTTGGGAGTGGATGCAAATGTTTGGACCTTCTGTTAAGAAGATCGAAAGATGGGCACAAAAAGGTAAGATTGCCAAACTGGAAAAGATAATAGCCGGGCCCAACGTGGAATTCCGGGAAGCCGCTTTTAAGGCCCTTGGGCAGAGCGGGGATCATGAAGCAGTGACCCACCTTACCTATTATGTTCGCCATCCGAATGCCGAGTTCCGTAGGCTGGCAGCCCAGGCAATGGGCGAGAGCGGAGCGGAAAGGACCGTAGAATTTTTAAGAAAACTCTATAGGGATGATGAAGACGAAAACGTAAGGGAAGCCGCAAACGAAGCAATTTTAAAGATCAACGAAGCACAGGCGGCAGAGACGGAGTAAGGGGCTTACAACCTGAAGGCCAGGGGGCGGCCAATATATTATGGGGGAATAAAATGGCGGTTCATAAAAAGTTTTTGTACCGTTCTTTAGACGAGATAAGGGCAGATATTGACAGACTGGGGATCGAGATCCCTATACTGGATGATCCGAGTCTGCTGAAAACCCCAATCTCCGTGAACAATACAACCATACCGAATTCTATAGGTATACATCCCATGGAAGGCTGTGATGGGACATCCCATGGCGGCCCCAGTGACCTAACCTTTAGGCGATACGAAAGGTTTGCCAGGGGCGGGGCGGGATTAATATGGTTTGAGGCTACTGCAGTGACAGAAGAGGGCAGGGCCAATCCCCGACAGCTTTATATCTGTGAAGAAAATAAGGACGATCTAAAACGGCTCTTGGGCGAAACCCTAAAAGCATCACGACAAGAATACGGACAGGGCTACAAGCCATATACCGTGCTGCAGCTTACTCATTCGGGACGCTATAGCAGGCCAAGAAAGGAGCCCGCTCCGATAATTGCCACCCGAAATCCATATCTAAATCGCAATATTCCTGACGATTATCCGCTAATAACCGATGATGAACTCAAATACTTAGAGGATAAATTTGTAGTCGCTGCATCTCTGGCTAAGGAGATAGGCTTTGATGCAGTGGACATAAAGAGCTGCCACGGTTATTTAATCTCCGAACTCCTGTCCGCATTTACTCGAGAAGGCGAATACGGGGGAAGCTTTGAAAATCGTACTCGGTTTTTATTGAATATCGTGGATAAGATCAATGATGAAATTGGGGATGAGCTGGATATAACCCTGAGGCTAAACGCCTATGATGCTGTTCCCTATCCCTATGGC
Organism: Clostridia bacterium; assembly: GCA_035647175.1. Classification (GTDB taxonomy): domain Bacteria; phylum Bacillota; class Clostridia; order Caldicoprobacterales; family UBA3941; genus UBA3941. The sequence goes on from DASRNX010000157.1 coordinate 8,918, forward strand.
TGGGGTGTAGATAAGGAAGACTTTCAAGTTCCGGATCTGAAAGAACCCGTTAGGTTGGTTCAAACCCTGTATAATAGGGGGATTGGGCTCATCAATATCAGCACCGGCAATCCCTATTATAATCCCCATGTAGGCAGGCCCTATGATACGGGTTACTATACGCCTCCGGAGCACCCCTTAACGGGGACGGCCAGGATGCTGGATATAATCAGGCAGATCCAAAAAGGTGTCCCAAATATGGCGGTAATGGCCACCGGGTTTAGTTGGCTCAGGGAATTTGCTCCCTTTGTGGCAGCTGGAGGAATACAAAAGGGTTGGTTTACCATAGCCGGGTTTGGACGGCAATCCCTAGCATATCCAAGTTTCCCTAGGGATATTATAACCGAGGGCAGTATGGACAGAAAGAAATGCTGTATAGCTTGCGGGAAGTGTTCGGAGATAATGAGGGATGGGGGCAGGGCCGGTTGTGTAATCAAAGATGCGAAAATATACGCCCCTATATATAGGGAGGGGCGGGTAGGTAAACCGCCAGTTGACGGAAGCCGGGTGGCGTATCATGTGTAGCATGACGCTATTTATAAGTCTACATACAGGGTTTACCAAAAGAAAATTCACCAGCTAGCGCTATGGGCAGAGCCGGAACCGGAGCACCGGAACCGGTTCTTTTTAATCTATGATTAAAACATCGGAAGCAATTGCATTGGCAATTGCAACACACAGGTTTCAACGGGGCGGAAGACTTATACCCACTGCCCCTGTTCTACTAATGGGAACTCGCCGCTTATAGAAGCGGGGGCATCTTTCCGCCCCGTTATATTTGTATAGTGGCGGTTACGATATTTGTGGCATTATAAAAGATCAATATATCTGGTGTAGCAAAAAACATGGAGGGAGACCTTGAAGGATGTCTGGGGAAAAAGTAGCGATTATTACGGGGGGCAGCCGGGGAATAGGCTACGGAATAGCCGAGAGGCTGGCCAGTGAAGGCTATAACCTGGCTATATTCGGTACGTCGGATGAGGCAGCGGTCAGAGGGGCTTTGGACCGGCTGCAGGCCCATGGGGGAGAGGTTTTATATATCCAAGGAAGCCTTAATAGCCATGTGGATAGGCAGGTGCTAATAGATCGTGTATCATCGGAGTTTGGAAGGATCGATGTCTTGGTAAATAACGCGGGAGTAGCACCTAAGGTAAGGAAGGATATATTGGAAACTACGGAGGAGAGCTTCGACTTTGTAGTGGATACGAATCTGAAGGGTACCTTCTTTTTGACCCAAGGAGTAGCAAAAAGAATGGTAGATGGGGCGCAAAAAGGTCAGGGTTATGACCCCATCATTATAAATATCGCATCCATATCCTCCTATACCTCCTCGCCCAGTCGGGGCGAATATTGTTTATCCAAGGCGGGCATCAGCATGATGACGAAGCTCTTTGCCCACAGACTGGCCGAATACGGCATCAACGTTTATGAAATAAGACCGGGTATAATCCACACTGATATGACCAGTGCTGTGAAGGATAAATATGACGAACTGATTGACGGAGGCCTAATCCCTATAAAACGCTGGGGTTATCCCCAGGATGTAGCCAAGGCGGTATGGGCCTTATGCTCAGGCTTGCTCCCCTATTCCACAGGGGAGGTCATAAATGTGGACGGGGGATTTCATCTGAGAAGATTATAACGAGTCGGCAAGATGTCTCCCGCTTCTATAAGCGGCGAGTCCCAATTAGTAAGGTATAACAGACGGTGGGTATAAATCCCCCGCCTCGTTGAAACCTGTGTGTTGCAATTGCCAATGCAATTGCTTCCGATGTTTTGAACAAGGAGGGATGCGGGATTGTTGCATAGCATAGCCAATATCAATGATACAAAGATAAATATCTATTCCCTAAATACGGTGGTGGTGGGCTCGGGAGCGGCGGGACTCAATGCAGCAGACAGGCTATACGCCTTGGGTCAGAGGGATATCGCCATCGTCACGGAAGGGCTCAATATGGGGACGTCTAGGAACACCGGATCCGACAAACAGACCTATTATAAGCTGACCCAGGCTGGGGAAAATCTCGATTCAGTGTACGATATGGCAAGGACCCTCTTCGGCGGGGGCAGTATGCACGGGGATATCGCGCTGATAGAGGCTACCCTATCCAGCCGATGCTTTTATCGTTTGGTGGATATAGGTGTCCCATTTCCCCACAATCGCTACGGGGAGTATATAGGCTACAAAACCGATCATGATCCCAGGCAGCGGGCTACCTCGGCGGGCCCCCTGACATCCCATTACATGACCCAAAAGCTTCAGGATCAGGTGATGGCAAAGGATATAAAGATTTTTGACGGATATCAGGTTATTGGTGTTCTGACGGATAGGGGTAGGACCCGGGCCCTTGGACTCCTTACCTTAAACTTAAATGCCCTAGAAGACCCAGACAACAGGTATGTAGCCTTTAATTGTACAAATATAGTATATGCGACAGGGGGCCCTGCGGGGATGTATGGGTCATCAGTTTATCCCGAAAGCCAGACTGGAGCTACGGGAATCGCACTGGAGGCAGGTGCTGTTGGAATAAATCTGACGGAATCCCAGTACGGAATAGCGTCTACAAGGTTTAGATGGAACTTATCGGGGACATACCAACAGGTGCTTCCCAGGTATGTGTCTACCGATAGGGATGGTAGCGATGAGCGGGAATTTCTGTGGGATTATTTTAAAGAATCGGGAAAGCTTTTAGATGCTATATTTTTAAAGGGTTATGAGTGGCCCTTTGACCCCAGAAAAATAGAAGACTACGGTTCATCCTTTATAGATCTGTTGGTCTATCACGAGACAGCCATAAAGGGGAGAAGGGTATTTTTAGACTATACCAAAAACTCTGGGGGAGCCGGTAATGACGAAATTCTGGATTTCTCCCTTTTAGGGGATGAGGCCTATGAATACCTCCAAAGATCGGGGGCCCTATTTGGGACCCCCATAGAGAGGCTTGCCCAAATGAATCGGCCCGCAATCGATCTATACATGGATAACGGCATCGACCTTTCTAAAGAGTACCTGGAGGTAGCGGTATGCGCCCAGCATAATAACGGCGGTTTGGGGGGGAATATATGGTGGGAGAGCAACCTTAAGCATTTTTTCCCCATCGGTGAGGCCAACGGATCCCATGGCGTATATCGCCCCGGGGGGAGCGCACTGAATTCGGGACAGGTAGGGGGCCTGAGGGCTGCTGAGTTCATTGCGGCTAGGTATAGGGAAGGACCTATGGATGCAGCGGAATTTGTGGATTTAACCCGTTGGGAAATTGACGAAAAGATCGGACTCGGTAAAAAGTTTATGGCCAATACCCAAGACCGGGATGATGTACATAGCATCAGGAAGGGAATAGGCAAAAGAATGGACCTTTGGGGTGCCCATATACGCTCTTTAGAGGGTGCAAAAAGGGGAGTAGGGAAGGCCCGGGAAGCGTTATCAACCCTGGGCGAGGCTACGGCCATATCTTCGGTTTTGGAGCTTCCCGAAGCATATAAAAACTATGACCTCTTAACAGCCCAATACGTTTACCTATCCGCTATCTCGGATTATATTAAAAGAGGTGGCGGAAGCCGGGGCTCTTATCTAATCTGCGGGGAAGAGGGAGACCGGGAGATAGGGGGACTACCCCAGGGATTTGAGTTTATTTTGGATGGGGGCAGGACGGATGGGATGGTCCAAGAGGTAACCCTGCGAGACGGAAGACCTAATTTTAAGTGGAAAAAAGTCCGGCCTATTCCCAAGGGGGCGGATTGGTTTGAGGATGTATGGAAGGACTATCGTGGGGAAGTGATATTTGACACATAGTCTCACCTGTTGCGCTAGTTCATTACCAATATATGTCAAACTGTTATAGCTGGTTAGTTTATAAAGAAAGAGGATGGATATGAAGCAATGGGATATAATCGCTACTGCCACCTTCGGTTTAGAGGCGGTAGTAGCTAGGGAACTGAGGGATTTAGGATATAAGGATTTAAAGGTGGAAAATTCTAGGGTGATATTCAAGGGTTCGGCCTTTGATATATGCCGCACCAACCTATGGCTCAGAAGCGCGGACAGGGTTTTCATAAGAGTAGGTGAGTTCAGCGCCCTTAGCTTTGATGAATTGTTTGAAAGGACAAAGGCCCTACCTTGGGAAGAATGGTTGCCTGAGGACGCAGAGTTTCCCGTGCTCGGCAAGTCCGTCAATTCTAAACTGTTCAGCGTCTCCGACTGCCAGGCCATAGTGAAGAAGGCCATCGTTGAAAGACTTAAGCAAAAGTATGCCAAGAGCTGGTTTGAAGAGACCGGACCTAAATACACCATAGAGGTCGGACTGCTCAAGGATATCGCCACCCTGACCATAGACACCAGCGGTGTAGGCCTCCATAAAAGGGGATATAGGGAGTTGGCCAGCGGGGCCCCCCTAAAAGAGACCTTGGCATCTGCGCTGGTGGGACTCAGCTATTGGAATACGGGAAGGCAGCTCGTAGACCCCTTTTGTGGTTCTGGCACCATCCCAATAGAGGCAGCCATGATGGGGCTTAACATAGCCCCCGGGTTAAACAGGGGATTTGATGCCGAGAGGTGGCCCCAAATCTCCGGCAAGCTATGGGA
>DASRNX010000158.1:0-19759 GCA_035647175.1 Clostridia bacterium
GTCCTATTTTTTTCGCTAGTATTTTCATATAAAAGGCCCACCCAAGCGGGCAGGCCCTTTACTGCAATTTAATTTTTATAGAGCGATTATTTGGCTTTTGAGAGAGCATCCTTTACCATATCCACAAATCCGCCAACAATCATAGTTACCCCGGCGACGGTGTCGGTTTTCCCGCCGTCTTTTAATTCAATAGCGTTGACATCCTGCTTTTCTATCAAGAACGCCTCCACCTTTTCGGCCTGTTCGTGCCATTCGGCTACGGCATCTCCATGTGCCACCATGCCGTAATCCCCATCCTTGGAAGAAGTTTTCTTGTCCTTACCTCCGTCTTTATGGGTGCTGTTCCAGTCAACGCTGGCGATCTTTCCGTCTTTAACCTCAAGGGTTACATTGTCTTTCCAACCACTCTTCTCGTCAAAGTCTGGCTCTTCCGCCGTGTAGGTGCCATCCTTTAAAGCTGCAGCACCATCGTCCTTTTTGCTATCGTCGCCTTTTTTATCCCCACCGCAACCGGCGAAGACAGAGACAACGAGCATTAACATAAGTAAAATACTAATGACTTTTTTCATACCTGAGACCTCCTATTATTTAATTAATCAGTCCCTATAATCGTCTCCATTGTTTCGCCAATGTTAGGGGCATGATTTTTATAATTATGCAAATTGTATCACAATGTCCTTGGCTTTTCATAGTCCGAATATATCCCCATGATCCTTGTTTTGTAGCATTTATCCGTATATATCCAAACTACATCCGCAATACGTAATGTACCATTGAATATATTCGTATATCTGCCCTTTTTGTTTTTAGATTTATCAGATATCCATCTATAATATCTTTTTTTTGTTATAAAATAAACTTATAGCCCAATAATAGGATTTAAGCTGATTTATGTCCTTTTTAACGGGTATCATTTATGTATGTTATGAATAAACAACTGCAGCTATAAAATTTATAGCCACGAAGTTCCATAGAACCGCTGTAACTGTCGTGCCGATAAATTTAGTTTCCGTAATGTTTATCTATATAGATTCGCATATTTAGGAGGATGGATTCTTTATGTCAAGCAAACACATTATTATACTGGGGGCGGGATACGGCGGGCTCCAAGCTGCCAAAACCCTCCACAAAAGACTTAGAAAACATGATGATGTCAGGATAACCTTGATAGATCAAAACAATTATCATACATTGCTCACGGAGCTTCACGAGGTGGCAGGTCATCGCATCGAGCCCAATGGAGTCCAGATATCCATTGAGCATGTTCTGGAATATACTAAAGTGGATTTTGTCAAAGACCAAATAGTAGGGGCCGACCTAAAAGCCAAAAAGCTCTTCTCCGATGAAACCCAATACGATTTTGATTATCTAATAATCGGGATCGGCAGTGAACCGGCGTATTTCAACATAGAGGGTATGGAGGATCATTCTTTCCCGCTATGGTCCTTGGATGATGCGAAGAGGATTCAGCGGCATATCACCCATATGTTTGAACTCGCCTCCCATGAAGAGGATGCCGACAAGAAGAAGGAGATGTTGACCTTCGTGGTCGGCGGCGGCGGATTTACCGGCGTCGAGATGATGGGCGAACTCATAGAGTGGGTAAAAACCCTGTGTAAGAAATACGAGATCCCAAGGGAGGATGTGCGGCTTGTTCAGGTGGAGGGGCTCCCGCACCTATGCCCGATTCTGGATTCTAAGTTGGTGACCAAGGTAGAAAGATATTTACAGAAGAAGGGTGTAGAAGTCCTCACAGATTCCTTTATTACGGGGGTTACGCCCGATAGCCTGACCATAGGAGAGGCGAAGACCATCCCCACAAGGACCGTCATATGGACCGGCGGCATCAAGGCCAACGCCTTTGTAAAGGATCTTGGTATCTCCCTCGGCAATCGGGATAGGATCGCCACCAACAGATACCTGCAGACCAAGGAGTATCCATATGTCTATGCCGTCGGGGATAATATGGAGTTTTTTGACGCAGATGACGAGATCCTTCCGCCCTTGGTAGAGACAGCCGTCCAATCTGCGGATTGTGCAGCTTTTAACATAGCTGCCGATATAAAAGGCGGCGATAAAAAAGGACTAAAGGCCAACCTCCACGGGGTTATGGTATCTATAGGTTCCTTTTATTCCGTAGCCCAGCTGTCGGGTATGCCCCTTTTAGCGGGTTTTCATGCAACCCTTATAAAGCACCTTGTAAATATTCATTATCTCTTTGGCATAGGGGGCATAGAGCTTATCTTAGAGTATCTCAGCCATCAGTTTTTCTACAAATCCAGAAGGCCCAACAGGCTTCTGGAGACGGGAATGGGCCATATACGCCGAAGGAATTTTACCCTCTGGCTGGTGCCCCTTCGCATTTGGCTGGGCGTTATGTGGCTGGTCTCCGGCATTCAAAAAGTGCAAAATGATTGGCTGGGATCTTGGCCCATGATAGGGCTTACGGGATCCGCAGATGCTACGGCTTCTGCTTCAATCACCCCCCTAATAGGACCTAATACCCCAAACTGGTATAAGGCCATTGCAGAGAAGCTGATTATGCCCAACGCCCTATTCTTCCAAAAGGCCATAGTCATGGTAGAAATCGGGCTTGGCATCGCCTTTATATTGGGGATTTTCACCTTTATAGCCGGCATAGCCTCCATCGGAATGCATATTAACTTTGCCCTGGGCGCGGGTCTTCCCCAGGCCAACGGGCTCCCGGACCTCTGGTGGATTATGGCCTCCTTTGCCATGTTCGCAGGGGCAGGAAGAGCCTTTGGTATAGACTATTACCTCATTCCCTTTTTGAGGAATCAATTGAGATACCTGCAGAGCAATAAGCGGCTTAACATCCTGAAGGGATGGGAGTTATAGGATTGTGGGAATGGGAATTGTAGCACAAAGAATAATGGGATTTATAGCACAAAAAGGGATGCTGTTCTTATATTGCAGCATCCCTTTTACATGTTAATTTTTATTATTTTCGGCACACCTTCTGTATGCTTATTTAATTCCGCTATTTGCGGCGGGCCTTTTACATGCCTGTTTATTTCCGTCGTTTTCGATATCCTGTCTATATGCTTATCTATTTTCCGCTATTCTTCCATGATGAATGTATCAAAAGAATTCCGATGATGATGATAATTGCGGGCCATAATCCATTCTTTACAAGCCTCCACAGGACGGGAAACATCCCGCTTATAAGCGCCATTATCCCCACAACTACCAGGACCAGGCCCAGGATAGACATTATTTTGGTCCTGTCTACCGGCGGGAATACCTCTTCGCTGGCGACGGGGTCGTAATCTTGTTCGCTAAAAGGCTTTTCCGGTATTACAATAGCGCCTATTAAATAGATGAGAAGCCCCGATCCGAAGGTGGGCAACGTCAGCACCGCCCATATAAGCCTTACAATCGTCACGTCGATACCAAAATATTCTGCAATACCGCCGCATACGCCCGCCAGCATCCTCTGTTTCCTTGAACGATATAATTTTCTATTCATAGTTCCCATCCCCCTGTATTTAATAACCCAACGGGTCCCAGCATTTCTTGGCCCATTGTTCTCTACGCAGTTTTATCATAGGTTTATACCATAATTGGTTTAATTCACACGGTTTTGATCAACGCACCGGATAAATCCTAAAGATTTTTTCGCCCTGCCTTAGTCAATTATACCACACTTTTAGCGCCTGAGGACCCCCATGTTTTTGAAATTAGCCATGAATTTTAAATAATCGTTGCCCCATGTGAAAAGATGGGGTAAAATGAGGTTACAATCTTAATTGTTTATGAAAGAGAGGTATTTCTCATGGAAGAGGAAAGAGATATATTGGTCTTTGTCGATGAGGACGGAGAGGAAATCGAGATGGAGGTTTTGGACTATTTCTATCACGAGGATCAGGAATATGCCCTGTTAACAACCTATGACGAGGATTGCCAGTGCGAGGACTGCGATTGTGAGGAAAAAGAGCTTTACATAATGAAGGTCGTTTTAGACGGAGATATAGAAGAGTTTGAACCTGTGGAAGAGGAGAGGATGGAGTCTCTGATACAAGCCGTCGAGGCCCTCTACTACGAGGACGATGAGGAACTTTAACCTTTGTCAGGCAGCAATGCAATGAACTGAGGCGATAGGCCAATTTAAATAGATAATCCCGTAAGGATGCCTTATACCGCCGGCACCAATATTGCTCGTTATATAAGATGATGTGGATAATGGATAAGGAGTGGATATGTTATGCAAAGAACCGATGGTATGAACTATGCACCTAAGGGCAAGCCAAAACCAGTCTGCGAAAAGGGGGATTTTGTCTTCTCTGCCATAGCCTTGGATCACGGCCACATCTATGGTATGTGCAACGGTCTCACCGAAGCCGGGGGACTTTTAAAATCCGTATATGACCCTGACCCCCAGAAGGTTGAGGCTTTTTGCGAGGCCTTTCCCGGGGTTAAGGTTGCATCCAGCGAAGAGGAGATTTTAGGCGATAAGGAGGTCATGATGGTGGCCGGCGCTGCTGTCCCGTCAGAGCGGGCACCCCTTGGCATGAGGGTAATGGATAGCGGCAAGGATTACTTTACGGATAAGACGCCCTTCACCACCCTTGAGCAGCTGGATTTAGCAAGAGCCAAGGCGGTAAAGACCAATAAAAAATATATGGTATATTATAGCGAGCGGCTCCATACAGAGAGCGGCGTTTTTGCCGGAGAGCTCATCAAGGACGGGGCCATTGGCAAGGTGATTCAGGTGCTGGGTCTGGGGCCCCACCGATTAAACGCCCTCGACAGGCCAGGGTGGTTTTTCGAAAAGGAGAAATACGGCGGCATCCTCTGCGATATAGGAAGCCATCAAGCGGAGCAGTACCTATACTATGCAGGTGAAAAGGATGCAACCGTAGTCAAAAGCCAGGTTGCCAACTACGCCCACCCCCAATACCCGGAGCTAGAGGATTTTGGTGAAGCCATGATCCTGGGGGAAAACGGGACCAGCAACTATTTTAGGGTGGACTGGTTTACCCCCGACGGCCTGAGATCCTGGGGTGACGGCAGAACAACTATCCTCGGGACCAAGGGATATATTGAGCTTAGAAAATATATAGATATCGCCCGGCATAATACCCCGGATCATCTGTTTTTAGTAGATCAAGAGGGAGAGCATTACTTTGACTGTAGCGGCAAGGTGGGATATCCCTTCTTCGGGGAACTAATCTTAGATTGCCTAAACCGGACTGAAAACGCAATGACCCAGGAACACGCCTTTAAGGCCGCAGAACTTTGCCTAAAGGCACAAGCTGATGCCGTCAGAATAAGCGGCTAAAACATAAGAATAAGAGAAAAGCACAATGGGACGGTCCTCCTGTGTCATCGGACACAGAAGGACCGTCCCCTTGTGCTGCCTGCGTTCTTATATTCCCCTAGCTAAAACATCTTCCTTAAGTTTTCGTATACCTTTGCGCCCTCTTTTTTGGCTATCTCCTTGCCCTCTGCGGCCCAGATGAAGCCCCTTCGCATGATCTCTAAAGCAGGCTTTATATCAAAGATATCGGCATGATGGCCTAAGGCGTTATAGAAGACCCGGCCTGCCCCCCACCTCTTGGTCCAGATCTGGGGTACGTCCACTTCCCCGTTCGTGGCATGGGGGCCGTCCACTACGGGAAATCTTGTGGTAGCCAAAACCTCTATGGAAGGATCCACATGCAGGTAGTATTGTTCACTCTTTACCGGAAAATCCTCGATCCCCTCAACTATGGGACTAGAGCCCTTCTTTATGTTGATCATGTATTCTACCCCATCGCTTCCGGGATGGGATACCCAGTTCCCTCCGGTCATAAATTGCCATTGCACACAGTTTCTGAAAGCATCGCACATGCCTCCATGGCATCCCGCAATACCCACTCCTGATGCCACTGCCTCCACGACGGGCCACATCTGATCATCGGTAATCTGGCCCATGGTCCACACCGGAACGATCAGATCCAGACCTTTAAGCTTCTCCCCATCCAAAAACGAATCCAAGGTATCGGACAATTCCACCTGAAACCCCGATTCTTCCAGCAAACCCTTGAAAATGTCGGATACCTGTACCGGCTCATGGCCGTCCCAGCCGCCCTGTACTATCAAAGCCTTTTTACTCACAATATAACCTCCTTGAGTTTTTAATGGATTTCCTATAACTTCATCCGTAAAACTTCGGTTTATTATTCATAGTTGGTTTTTAAAACTCCCGGCTGACCAAATTTTCTTGATGATACCATATTTGACAATTATATATTTGGTGATATCCGGTACATCACATCTCCCGGAATATTCCCTTAAGCCGGGGATAAATATCCGTGTAGACCTTGTATCTCTCATTATAGAGTGAAACCAAATCGGGGTCCGGCTCTACCGTAAGCACGGTCCTTACCAGCCTTTCAGCCGCTTCTTCTACGGAGCCGTATTCCCCACACCCTACCGCGGCCAGCATGGCCCCGCCCAGGGCCGGTCCTTCCTCCGCTTCCAGGATATCCACCTTCAGGTTTAGTACATTGGCCAGAATCCTCCTCCATAAGGGGCTCTTCGCTCCGCCGCCGCACATCTTTGTCCTCTCGACCCTTATCCCCAGGGCCTTGGCAATCTCGTAGGAATCCCTTATGGCAAAGGCGACCCCCTCCATCATGGCCTGGGTCATATCCTTTCTGCCGGTTTCCATGGTCATACCTATAAAGGCACCCTTTGCGTTTGGATCATTGTGAGGGGAACGCTCCCCCATCAAATAGGGCAGAAAGTATATCGAATTTTTGCCCAGGTTTTCTATGCCTTCTTGTTCCCCGTGAAAGTCCTCGGTATCTAGGATATCTTCCATCCACCACTTGTTACAGGAAGCGGCGCTTAGGACGACCCCCATAAGGTGATAGTTTCCGTCGGCATGGGCAAAGGCATGGAGGGCGTTGTTCTCGTCCACTCCGAACCTTTCGCTGGAGATAAATATAGTGCCGGAGGTTCCCAGGGAAACGTTGCATTTTCCCTCCCCGACGGTCCCGGTCCCCACAGCCGCAGCGGCGTTGTCACCGGCCCCGGCCACGACCTTTACGTCCTTGTTAAGGCCCAATTCCTCCGCGGTTTCTCCCTTAAGGGTCCCCACAACCTCATAGCTTTCAAAAATGTCGGGCAGCTGCTCCCGGGTTACCCCGCAGATTTCCATCATTTCCTCTGACCAGCGTCTATTTTCAACGTCAAACAACAGGGTTCCCGATGCATCGGAAGGGTCCGTACAATGAACCCCCGTCAGTCTGTATGCTATATAGTCCTTGGGCAGCATGATCTTATGTATCCGCTTATAGTTTTCCGGCTCATGCTTTTTCATCCACAGTATCTTGGGCGCCGTAAAACCGGCAAAGGCAATATTGGCCGTATATTTAGACAGCCTTTCCTTCCCGATTTTCTCGTTTAAGTAATCGGTCTCCTCCGCAGTTCTCCCGTCGTTCCAGAGAATGGTAGGCCTTATAACCCTGTCCTCCTCGTCCAGAACCACCAGCCCGTGCATCTGCCCGCCAAATCCGATCCCGGCGACCCGAGATTTGTCTATACCGCTGAGGAGTTCTGAAAGTCCCTCCAGAGTATTTTCATACCAGTCTTCGGGGTTCTGCTCGGACCAGCCCGGCCTGGGAAAGCTGATGGGATATTCCTTAGATACGCTCTTTAAAATAGTTCCGTCCCCGGACATCAGCAATAGCTTTACCGCCGACGTCCCAAGGTCAATTCCAATATAGTACATGTTACACCTCTTTTCCGATAGACTAATGTGTAGCCGAATCTAACAGGATAATCAGCTTAAGGCGTCCTGCTTGGTCGGCGAACTAACACAACGCGTTAATTTATGAATCAGCCAAAGAGTATGCTGTTTATAACGCCCTCTAAGTACTCCTGTCTGCCAGACCCGGGCAATTCCGGAGCCCCCAACTTCTCGGCATACTCAGCCAGCTCTACCAAGCTGGTCTCCCCGTTTTTAATCTTGGCGCCTATCCCGCTGTCAAAGCTTGAGTACCTCTCCTTAACAAAATCGTCGATCCTGCCGTCCTCTATTATCTGTGCGGCCTTTATAAGACCCAGGGCAAAGGTATCCATCCCCAGGATAAACCCATGGAACATATCCTCGTGGGTATAGCTGGGCCTGCGGTTTTTGGCATCAAAGTTGAACCCACCGTTTTCAAGGCCTCCGGCCTTTAAAACCTCGTACATGCACAGGGTTGCCTCGTATACATCGAAGGGGAATTGGTCCGTATCCCAGCCAAGAAGATAATCGCCCTGATTGGCGTCAATGCTTCCCAGCATCCCGTTTATGGCGCTGACCCTGAGTTCATGCTGGAAGGTATGTCCCGCCAGGGTCGCATGGTTTGCTTCTATGTTCAGCTTGAAGTCCTTATCCAAGCCATATTCCTTTAGGAAACCGATGGCGGTAGCCGCATCGAAATCGTACTGGTGCTTGGTGGGCTCTTTGGGCTTTGGTTCAATAAAGAAATCCCCCTCAAAGCCTATGCTGCGGCCATAATCCACTGCCATCTTCATAAGTTTGGCTATATTGTCCAGTTCAAACTTCATGTCGGTGTTTAAAAGGGTCTCATAGCCCTCTCTGCCGCCCCAGAATACGTAGCCCTTTCCGCCTAATTTGACGGTCAAATCCAGAGCTTTTTTAACCTGGGCTGCTGCAAAGCAGTATACATCAGCCGAATTGGTACTACCTGCACCGTTCATAAACCTGGGGTTGGTAAACATGTTGGCTGTGCCCCACAGAAGCCTTTTACCCGTGGCATCCATCTTTTCCTTTATGTAATCGGTGATCTCATCCAGGCGAGCATTGGTCTCGGCTATGGTTGCGGCCTCCGGTACCAAATCCGCATCATGAAAGCAAAAATACTCTATGCCCAGCTTCTCCATAAATTCGAATCCGGCATCCACCTTGGCCCTTGCATGCTCCATGGTGTCAACCTGGGCACCAAAGCTCTTATCGGCGGTTCCTACCCCGAACATATCCGCACCGGTTGCGGAGAGGTTGTGCCACCATGCCATGGCAAAGGGCAGATGCTCCTTCATGGTCTTACCTAAAATCACTTTGTCTTCATCATAGTACTTAAATGCCAAGGGGTTTTTGCTTGACGGCCCCTCATATTTTATCTTTGGAATCTCATTAAAAATCTCAGACATGCTAATCCTCCTCGTTATATTATGATCATATCCCTATTATACACTAAATTTGGACATTACACATACTTTAATCCCCTGTCCCGGTCCATTATCTGTAGGTAATGGACCGGGACAGGGCATATGACTTTGGCGGTTTATTCTAAATCCATGACGAAGTTAACCTTTAGTAGCTATGGATAGACCTTTAATAGCGATAGATAGACCTAACCGCTAAAGCTCATTAAAAATTCGAACTGATGCTTATCGGCCAAGACCTTGTGCTTTGGATCCAGCTGGGTGGACCACGCCATATCCCCGCCGATACCCGCCATGGCCCCGTCGATGTTTATATAGACCTCGTCTCTCCTCACAAGCTCATGCTCGTGATAGTTATTCCAATAATCCTCTACGGTGTTGTGATGCACATCAAAGGAGAAGGAGGAACCCTTAACGGTAATCCTGCTGCCGTCCTCATCCTCCAGGGTAAACCACCTAGTATCGGCGTGGCTGCCATTGTGGGAAACGGGCACGAAGGGAAAATGGGTGTCCTCAACCGACGAGCTGTATTTACCCACGGGAGCCGCGAGCTTTCTGTCGCAATAGCTCTCGCCGGGCCCTCTTCCGTACCAGTGCAGGGTATTAAACCCTTCCGGCGCAATAAAGCCAAGGCCGACCCTCGGAAGATGGACGTAATTGCTGTCTATATCTATGGCTGCGCTTACACCGATATCCCCGTCCCTGTAGACGGTGTAGGATACCCGGCTGTATATGCTGCCCTTGTCGCCGTCAATCCTGTTGGTAAACGCGATTCTGGCGCTGCCTTCCCTTTGGCTGATCCCGTAGTCCATAGCCAAGGGATTTCTCTTCAATTTGCCGGGCATAAAGGAAGGCCATAAATCATCGGATTCCCCCCACCATTTGGATTCTAAGTGAAGACCTGTCCTGCTCCTATCGAAGTTTTCTACCCCGCTCCTTAAGATGTACTCCTTACCCTTTCGCATATAGCTGTGTAGGGTATTCTCCTCCAGATCAAAGATCACCTTAAAATCCTGTCCCTTTACCGTTAAAAGGTTATCCGCCTCTTCTATGGACAGATCCCCGCCATCTGCGGACATTTTCGGCACCATGGGCGCCGGGCCTTTTATTTCAAACTGGTAGTTGGCTATCTCATGACCCTTTTTGGCCCAGAGATAATCATCCGCAGTCTTTACCCTTATATTTATATATACCTCATCGGTTTCATCCTCTACAGGGGACAGGTCCACCCTAAAGGCAATGTCCCCGCATGGTCCATCCGCTATAGGAAGATGAATGTCCCCGCCGTCTATCCTCTCACCGTGTACCAGGATTTCATATTCAAGAGTCAACTCATCAAAGCCCATGCTCTGGGTCCTATTTCTTGCTATATAGCCTCCGCAAACCCCTTCGTCGGGTTCTATGATGATGGGGGATTGGGCCTGCTTCAGTTCAAGGCCGCTGGGTTTTGGGGTAAGGTCCGCCATTACGATCCCGTTTGCGCACATATAATAGGGACACACCCAATCCGTTAGATCCTCGCCCCAATCTCCGCCAAATCCAAAGAAGGTCTCCCCATCTTCGTTGACGGCGGGCAGGCATTTGTCCTGCCAATCCCATACAAAACCGCCCTGAAAGATCTCATATTTCTCAGCCAGGCGGTTGAACTGTTCAAAATGCCCGCTGGAATTGGTTATCTGGTAAGCATATTCTATTAGGACTATGGGCCTTCTGTCGTTGTTGTCGGCAATCATATAGTCCAGGAGCTCCATGGTGGGATACATGGTACATTTTATATCGCTGGCGATTAGCCCCGGATCGTTGTTTTCGTATTGTACCAATCTGGTATCGTCGTACTCTCTAATCCAGTTCGCCATGGCCGCGTGTCCCGCCCCGTATCCGGATTCGTTTCCTAAGGACCAGGATACGATTGAAGGGTGGTTTTTATGTATCAGAACCATACGTCTGGCACGCTCTAGCATAGCCTCCGCCCATTCCGGGTTGTTGGTCAGATTGCCTCCAAGCCCGTGGGTCTCTAAGTTGGTTTCGCAGACAACCATGAGGCCATATTTATCGCATAGGTCATACCATATAGGATCATCGGGATAGTGGCTGGTCCTTACGGAGTTAAAGTTAAGCCTTTTCATGAGCTTGATCTCCTCTATCATATGCTCCCTGCTCACCGTTCTTCCCGTCAACCAAAAATGCTCGTGCCTGTTTGTGCCCCTAAAGACTATTCTTTTTCCGTTTAGCTTGATGACGTTGTTTTCGATGGATACCTCTCTGAATCCAATGTTTAGGGCCTCAAAATCCTTCTCATCCCCGACCCCGTCAATCAAGGTAAATACAACCCTGTACAAATTCGGCCTGTCAAAATCCCAGGGGAGTACGTCGTCAACCTCAAGTTCGAAGAAAGCGGACTCGCTTATAGGCCGCATCCCCTTAAAGCCCCACCCGGAGCCCATGCCCATAATGGGGCTTGTGGTATCAACGGGCTTTGTGCGCTCTGCAAGTAGCCTGCCCTTTTCGTCAAAGAGGGAGAGCCTTACAGAAGAATCCGCGAAGCCCTCCGTTCTATTTACAAAGCAGTGGGCGTTTATAATGCCGCCACCGTTTCCGCAGGGTCTTGCGTCCACCTTAAAGTCCTGGATGCGAAGCACAGGCTTTGCGATTAGGTTAACCGATCTGAATATCCCGGACAGATGAAAGTAGTCCTGCCCTTCCAGCCAAGTACCGTCACAGAACCTTAGTACCGCCAGGGTTATAATGTTTTCACCAGAATTTAGATACTCCGTTATCTCAAATTCCGACGGGAGCTTGCTGTCCTGGGAATAGCCTACCGGATGTCCGTTAATCCAAAGATAATACGCGGACTCCACTCCCCCGAAGTTTATAAATACGCTTCTGTCCCCAAAGGATTCCGGCAGGGTAAAGGATCTTCTGTAGATGCCGCAGGCATTCTCCTCCGGTACATATGGGGGATTATATCTTTGGTAGATATCATAATCCTTCTTTTTGCCTATATCAAGTAAGTACTTCTCCCCAACCTTATCCTTAAAGGGATAGAGGGTATTTACATATACTGGTTTGCCGTAGCCTTGAAGTTCCCAGTTTCCTGGGACCTTTATCTTGCCCCATTCCGATAGTTCGGCATCTGGTTGATTGAACCCGGCCGGCATGGACTCTGGATTGTCCACCAGTAAAAAGTCCCATTCCCCGTCTAAGGAAAATGTGAACTTAGAATCTCCGCCCAGCCTTGCCTGATCTGCGCTTTCATATGCGGACCAAGGAAAGTGGGCAGGTGCCCTGTTTATTTGGGTTATGTATTGGTTATGATAATCCGGTTTCTTATGAAAACCTTTAAACGCTTCCAGCATTATATTGCCTCCTTAAAAAAGGGGCGGCTTCCCATCCGTTAGAAGCAGGAGGAGCCGTCCCTTTCGCTCTAGTTTTTATTTTAATCTACTTTGAATTCTCCCCGATATAGTGCCCCTATATCCGTCAGCATCTGGTGAACCATGGGTTTATTTACCGCAAATTCGGACTCACCGTCTATAAACACCGCGTAAAAGTCGTTGTCATAGGGCACGTAGTTTATAAGCATCTGTCGGTTTTTCCCCTTGTTAAGGTGGAAGGTGGCCTTAATTTCCGGCCTTCCTGCGGCACCCGGCTTGACCTCCGAATCCGCCAGAACGCCGACGACGCTCTGATACACCTTTTTAAAGGGTTTGTCTTCGACTTCTTTTCCATCTACCCTGTAGGTGGTTACTACCTCGTCCTCTTCGTCCTCTTCTTCTGCCGGTTTTGTCTCCCGTTCCAAGGTCAGGGTATGCTTTTGCCCCAGGCCCTCCACTTCGATCTTATCCACATTATCGATACTTACGATATAGATAAATTTATCCACCAGCTCAAAGGCCGTTACATCCAAGAACTTCGTATTTGCCTTCTTCATCCCATAGACGGAATTCGAATCCGGCAATTTAAAGTATACCATCCCGTCGTCATACTCATCCCCAATCAGTAGGTGTATGCTGTTTTCATCGTCCTTAATGATAAATTCCGCCTTTGGCTCATCAAGGCCGTACTTTGAAAGATCCTCTGCCCCATCTTCTACAAAATCTTCGATGGACAGCATAGGCATAGCCTCTAAATACTTAGACACCGCCTCGCCGTTTACGTTCATAGTTTCCCTGTATGGCCTTATCATCTGCCACAGCCCAAGGTTAACCTGAACAGCATCCTCTTCATCTTCCTCGCTTAGCCTGATTTCGATGGGCCTGTCGTCCTTCTTGTCCACCAGAAGATAGCTCAGCGCCTCGGGATTAACCTGGGGCAGGCTCTTGTCCCTGACATCGGCGAGGGTATACCTTAGGTGATCCCCGTGGTTTGTCCAGACCTCATAGACCTTCGGGTCCCCATCTAGCATAAGGTAATAGGTGTTGCCTATGGGGGTTTGGTTCCCGAGATAGAGGATATTTTTAGAACCGTCCTTTAAGGTAACCGTACCCGTAGCTTGGGGCTCCTTTAGCCCGTAAGGCGCAAGATCGTCCGGGGTCTCCTCCTCTATAATACGTTCCGCTTGGAGGTTAGCAAAGCTATATGCTAAATCGTCCACCCGCATCTCCTTTAAAAGGATTTCATGGGGGTAATCCACTTCCCATACGGACTTCTTTTCCTTCTCCTTTTTACCGTCCTTTTCGACTTCGACTTCCTTCTCTCCCCTGGTAAAGGTCAATTCGCCGAATTCGTTTTTAATCTCCATCTTTTGGATTTCATCCTTCTCGAGCTTTAGGACAGAAATCTTTTCGACCTCTTCCGGACCCTCGGGTTCGGGCCTATTGGCAAGGAAAAAATACGACCCCGCCAATACCCCAAGCACTACCAATACTATGATAAGATTTCTGGACTTCCTCATAGGTGTCTCCTCCTAAGCCACATTACCAGCCCCGCACCCAGAATAAGCAGGGGTATTAAAATTACGGCAATGCCGGCAAACAATAATCGCTGGAAGGCATTAATGTTAAGGTATTGGCTTAGCATGCTCTTAGGTCTAATGGAGATGCTCTCCTGTTTATCCTGGAGCCAGTTTAGGCTGTTTAGAACAAAATCCGCATTTCCGATGCTGGCGAACCTGGGATCTATAAACTCTGCGTCTCCCATTACCACCAGCTTTGTCTCGTCGTACTTACCGACCTTTTCGTCCCAGGTCTTATCGGCTATGGCTACGGCGATATTAAAGGGTCCATCTAAATCCCCCTCTTCCTTTTCAGGGGCGGTGGATTTCATATCGGCCCTTCCCCAGGCATCGTTGCTGGTTATAAGCAGGGGTTCGATCTCTATGCTTCTCTTTTTCATATCCAGCTCTATGATACCCTGGGCGCCCATGGCCAGTACCTGCATCTTATTAGCCTTCATTGGGCTTATGATCCCATGGCTTTGCATATTGGGCACTATCCATGCAGGATGTTGAAAGTAATGGTTTTTATCCCCTTCTACGGTTAATGCCTTGTTTAAGGCTACACCGTAGCTCTTTAAAAGGGCATCAAAGTTGGGCATCTCGTCTTCCACGATATCCATCAAAAATAATGCGCGTCCCTTGTTCTCCAAATATTCCCTGACCTTCTCTTCCTCTTCACCGGTCATATCCCTCTGGGGGGCTATTATCATCAGCACGGATGCATCTTCCGGTACCTGGTCCTCCGTCAGAAGGGACAGGGTCTTAATCTCGTAGTTCTCAAGCTCCATCTGCTTTCTCAGCTCGTAGGGCAGGGCCTCTTCCATATGCCCCTCTAAGGTATATACTACGGGGAGCTCCTCCGCCGTCACATATTGGATAGCGCTGGTTACCCTCTCCTCCATGGCCAAGGATTCGGCACGGGTGTTTCCGTACTGGTCGGTCTTTACGTTAAAGAGGTCGTAGTAGTCTATAACCTTATACTTATCCTCGGTCTCTACGATGTAGCTGCCGTCTCTTAGGCTGGTACCGTCCTTGGTATACTTGCTGGAAAAGGTGGGGTTTTTTACGGGATCCACATAGGATATGGAGATGTTTTTGTTCCCCCGCCTATACCTTTGCAGTATCTCGTCAAACACCTTGTCCTCATTACCCGTCTGGTAAAGACCGATGATCTCTATCTTTTGATCCAGATTCTTTAGTATCGTGTCCGTCTGATCCGACAGGGAGAACAATCTATTCTCAGTCAAATCCACTCTGAAGGGGATCTGTCCTACCACCAAGTTTATTATAACCAGGATAGCCAGTACAAATGCCGTCATCAAAGTCGCATATCCGCCGTATTTAAACTTTTTATTCTTGAATGAATCCAAGATCTTGATTCTATTTAATTTCTTCACCCTGACTCCCCCCTAACTCCATCGTCTTTTCTCCAGCACCCTAACGGTCATATAGACGAAGGCTGCTGAAAAGGTAAGGTAGTATACTATGGGACCTAGACTCAAAATGCCCATTTGAAATTCTTCGTAACGCTTTAACAGCGAAAACCATTCAAAAACCCTGACGATAAATCCGTCAAAGAAGTATCTGTCCGCCAGAAAATAGGTTAGTACTATAGCCGCCGCACCCACTAAGGCGGTGGCTACGCCAACGTATATGTTTCTGGTGTTAAAGTATACGAATGCTCCTAAGGCCAGGGCAATAATACCTGCGAAGATAATTCCGGATGTCCGGTCCGTGGGAAGTCCCTGGACTACCCAATCGATTATCCACATAAATAATAGGGCGCTGAAGGTGATTACCGCAGCAATTACCTGGTTATCGGTAAATGTGGATACTAAGAGGCCTATGGCAATGAAAGCCGATCCCAAGAGCAAAAATCCTATATACCCGCCTACTATCTCCCATATTGCCAGGTTTCCGAAAAATGACAGGATGATGGGATAGACACAGGTTATAAGAAGGGTAAGGACAAACACCGAAACCGCGGCTAGATATTTTCCCAGTACTATTCCGGTCAAGGAAAGCGGACTGGTAAACAACAGCTGGTCGGTCCTCTGCCTCTTGTCATCGGGCATCAGCCTCATGGTCAGGATAGGCACCACTATCAGGAAGATAAAGGTGATGCTGCCCAGTACCGAATTATAGTTTGGGCTGGCCGGGAACAAGTTGGTCATGGCGAAAAAGAATCCCGACAATATAAGGAAAAATCCCATAAATATAAAGCCCGTAGATGAAGTAAAATAGGCTCTCAATTCGCGTTTATATATAGCTAACATATTAGGACACCTCCACTTTTTCCTGGGTGGTTACCTGTAGGAAAATATCCTCTAGAGTAAGATCCATGGATTTCATCTGTAGGATAGGGTACCCGGCACGGCTTAAGGCGTTAAACAACGGTCTTCTCACGTCAATATCCTTTTCCGCCTCTACCCACACGTCTATGGTATCCGGTTCCATAATCCCCTGGGCTTCTACGTACTTTACGCCGGCCACATCCTTTAACACCTTTACAGCCTGCCTTTCGGAAGCGGCAATCCTGAGGCTCATCTTACTGCTGTCCCCAAGCCTTTTAGATAGATTATCCGGCGTATCGCTGGCAACAATCCTGCCCTTGTTGATGATGACCAGACGCTGACACACGGCGCTGACCTCCGGGAGTATATGAGAGCTCAATATGATGGTATGCTTCTTACCAAGCTGCTTTATTAGGTTTCTGATCTCAATTATCTGCTTGGGATCAAGGCCCACCGTAGGCTCGTCCAATACCAAAACCTGGGGATTGCCCACCAATGCCTGGGCCAGGCCTACCCTCTGTTTGTACCCTTTGGATAGGTTCTTGATAAGCCGGTCCCTAACATCAGTTATTCTCACCAGCTCTAAAATCCTGTCCATATCCTGTTTTTTGTCCTTGTCATCAACCTTTTTTATTTCGAATACAAAATCCAGATATTCTCTGACGGTCATATCCACATATAGGGGCGGAAACTCCGGCATATAGCCTATGCGTTTCTTTACCTCTTCGGGATTGTCTAAGATGTCATATCCGTCCACTGTGACGGTGCCTTCTGTAGCAGAAATATAGCCCGTGATAATGTTCATGGTAGTGGACTTACCCGCCCCGTTGGGCCCTAGAAAGCCCAATATTTCGCCTTCGTTTACGGTAAAATCCAAATTATCCACGGCTAAATGCTGCCCAAACCGTTTAGTTACGTTTTGAATCTCTATCAATTATTCTCCCCCCATTTCCGCGATCTAAGGAATACTAAACACACATGATTATATCATCACTGCTGATTATAGCAAAGTTATTTAAATAAAATATGAATAAAGTGTTAACAATGGAGTTGAGATGGGCTTATCTTTATGGTAGGCTTGTACCATGTCTCTTTTTGGTCGGTCCGTTATTATTTTATTATTGTCCTGCCTAATTAGGTTGAATAAGAAGGGATGGATCGGCATTGTTTTAATACCGGATAAGATTGCACTAAATTCCAGAAAAATGTGCACTTTTACACCGGAATACGCACCGACTTGGGGGTTTGAATGAATTATGTTAAAGATAGGCTCGCATCTGTCCGTAGCTAAAGGTTTTGAAGCCATGGGTCTGGATGCCATAAAGATTGGGGCTAATACCTTTCAGTTCTTTACCAGAAACCCAAGGGGTAGTAAAGCAAAGGATATAGATCCCGAAGATGCCCAAAAACTAAAAGATATCATGAGGGAGAATGATTTTGCAAAGATCCTTGCCCATGCGCCCTACACATTAAATCCTGCATCCAACAAGGAAAATGTCAGAGAATTTGCAAGGCTTATTATGGAAGACGATCTTAGAAGGATGGAGTATTTCCCCAATAATCTGTACAACTTCCATCCCGGGAGCCACGTTGGCCAGGGTGTACCTAAGGGGATAGAATACATCACTAAGCTGCTAAATGAGATCTTAAAACCTGAACATACGACCACGGTACTGCTGGAAACAATGGCCGGAAAGGGAACCGAGATTGGTAGGAATTTTGAAGAGCTGAATGCAATAATTGATGGGGTAAAATTATCTGAAAAGGTTGGCGTATGCCTTGATACGTGCCATGTATATGACGGAGGATATGATATAGTAAACGATTTAGACGGGGTATTAGAAGAGTTTGATAGGGTTATAGGTCTTAATAGGCTCCACGCTATACATATAAACGACAGCAAGAATCCTTTCAAAAGCCATAAGGATAGGCATGAAAAGTTAGGGCAAGGTACATTGGGGTTAGAGACCATAGTAAGAATCATCAACCACCCCATGCTCAGGCATTTGCCCTTTTATCTAGAAACACCGAATGAGCTGGAAGGCTATGCGGAAGAGATTAGGGTGCTGAGGAGGAGTTATAGTCCCTGATTGCTCCCAGTCCCCTCATTGTAGATTAATAGCCCCAATTACACGTAATTATTTACGCCCCCCTAAATCTATCAGCATGATAATTGCACAGATCCATTATAATTATCATGCTGATAAATTTAGTTTCCCGTATTGTTTATCTATAGCTAATATTCCAACCAGCTACCAAATAAAAATTACGCTGTCCATACCCCTTTATTATCTATCCTATATTTGCCTATAGTAGTGTTAACTGCCATAGAACCGTCTGGATACAGATAATACCATTTGCCACCAGATAATAACCAACCTATTTGCATTATTCCACTTTTGTCCATGTAATACCACTTACCATCGACTTTTTGCCAACCCGTTGTCATAGCACCACTTGCGCCCATGTAGTACCACTTACCGCCAACCTTTTGCCAACCTGTTGTCATAGCGCCGCTTGCGCTTATATAGTACCACTTACCGCCAACCTTTTGCCAACCCGTTGTCATAGCGCCGCTTGCATTCATATAGTACCACTTGCCGCCAACCTTCTGCCAACCCGTTGTCATAGCACCGCTTGAATCCATGTAGTACCACTTGCCGCCAACGGGCACCCAACCTGATTGCATCACTCCGCTTTTGTTAAAGTAATACCATTTGCCGCCCGATTTTAACCATCCGGTCTGCATAATCCCAGTTTTCTCATCCATAAAGTACCACTTGTCTGCGTCTAACATCCAGCCGGTTACCATTTTCCCGTCTTCACTTAGATAATACCACTCACCGTTGCTGTTCTTTTTCCAACCTTGGTCCCCATCGGGGTCATCGGACAAGAAATTCTTGCTATATGCCTCTATTGGCACACCTGAATAACTTTGTACGGTGTTGGGAATATCAATGCTCATGATGTCGTTTATGCTCTGTTTCGAATCAAATTTCAAAACGAAGGTTTCTGTATATACAGTACCATTTTCTGACGTTTCCTCTTCACTATATTGAATTTTGTAACCTATCTTGCCACCTGTCTTGTCCTTTATTAAAATACCATTAACCGTTGCAGGATCAATATATTTATCAAATACTATATCTATCCGATCAGCGAACACATTAAGACTTTCTAACTTAGGAGCAGTTATTGATATCATATCTATATTTACATCTGTTTGGGGGGGCGGTACCGGCAACCAATTGCTGTATATAGTTTCATAGCCATCAAGTTCATATTGCACCTGCCACAACCCCTCGGGTACGTCCCATGCATAGTTACCATCCTCATCGGTATATAG
>DASRNX010000159.1:0-4483 GCA_035647175.1 Clostridia bacterium
GTCTCGATGCAGCTACTGATGGATTTGATTATGTGGAAGCCTATGTAAATGAAATTTATACAAAACTTGATTTCAGAGGTGCAGTGGCGATGTACGAAAAATGCGGATTTACCAAATTTGCCGAGCGTGGGGGTAAGGCGGTTATGCGGAAGGGACTGAAATAAATTGATGTTGATTTCATGGTAATATCAGGGCCTATCCTCGGGGCCTTTGTTTGGAAATATATAAACATATGTGAAGCGGAGCGGAAAGAAAATGACAACCAAGCTAATTATTATTGAGGGACTACCAGGATTAGGGAAATCTACGACAGCCCGAATGGTATACGATATTCTCAAAAGCAAAGGCATTAAATCAGAACTTTTTAGTGAGGGTGATTACAATCATCCAGCTGATTATGATGGAGTAGCCTACTTTAGTGATGGGGATTTCAATAAATTGAAAAACATGCATTTGGAGAACGAAAATATCCTAAACAAAATAAAGATTAGACATGGCAGCGGATATTTGATCCCATACAGAAAAATAATTGAGGAGAAAAAAATATCCTTCCCCGACAGGTTGCTAAGTGATATAACTAAGAATAATGTATATGAATTACCACTTGATTTACACACGGTGTTAATATTGAATCGTTGGGAAGACTTTGTTAACCGTTGCGTTCATGAGGATAAAACTGTTGTTTTTGAATGCTGTTTCATCCAAAATCCCGTGACTATGACTATGATCAAAAACAATTCTACCCCACAGGTCACAATAGACTATGTACAGAATCTGGCAAAAATGGTGGTCCCGTTGAAACCTATCCTTTTATTTTTGGAACAAAAAAACATTGAAATGTCATTAAAGAAGGCTATCAGCGAAAGACCAAAAGAGTGGTTCGAAAGTTTTGAGGATTATTATACAAATCAGGGCTATGGTTTGGACAATAATCTGAAGGGGTTAGACGGAGTAATAAGCATTCTAAAATCAAGATACAGACTTGAGCAGGAAATTTATGAGTCTCTTTCGTTAACCAAATATAGAATTGACAACTCTGCTTTCGACTTAAACTTGCATAGGGAGACAATTGGTTCCATTTTAGAACCCCACCTGCCCTTGTAAGCATTCAAGATGGGGATATAATGTGGGATCTAGGTGTATTCCGTAGTAATGTTTTTGTCATTTAATTTATTTTCAGGAGGTAGGAATATGACCATATTCGAGAAAACCCGTATGTTCGTCTATCGTAACTCACGTCCCTTGGATATTGCTAGGTGGCAATATCATTTTGAGGATGGAAGTAAAGAAGCTGTACTAACCGCCCTTGCTCCTTATCAGAACGAGGATGGCGGGTTTGGTCATGCACTTGAGCCAGATTCGTGGAACCCAAATTCTACCCCGAGGAATGGGCCATCAGCAAAAACTGGTGGAAGGGTAGCGATGCGGTATTGAATATTCTATACTTAAAGGGGATGGGAAGATTATGATAGGCAACCCGTTTCAATAAAAGAACGCTTTTTCTTGTGGCGGGACGATATAGGGGACAAGTTGTACAGGTTATCTTTAATTTTTGGGGGGGTGTGAACATGAAGGTATATCGAAGCAAAAAGGCAGGCAGGATGTTATCGAAGACATATGATTGTCTATTAGACCAATGGAAAGTTGGGTTCAAACAGATCGATGTAGAAACCCGTTACGGATTAACCCATGTTATCGAATGTGGGGATAAGAAGGCAGATCCATTGATACTTTTTCATGGTGTAGGTGACGATTCAGCGCTAATGTGGATTTACAATATTGGGGCCTTAGCCGAGCATTTTCATGTTTTCGCTATAGACACTATGGGCGGACCAGGGAAAAGCAGGCCAAATAGTTCTTATAATAAAGGCTTTGATCAAGTCCTGTGGATGGATGACACATTGGACTCGTTAAATATTGAAAGTGGATATATGGCAGGGGTGTCAAATGGAGGATATATGGTTCAGCGATATACCATAGAGAGACCGAATCGGGTTAGAAAGAGTGTTTGTATGTCCAGCTCCATATTTGACGAGATAAGCGAGAATCCGATGAAAACCATGATGAAGGTCTTTCTGCCCGAGGCATTATTTCCTACAGATAAGAATGTGGTCAAGCTTATTAAAAAGTTAAGTGGGGCACATAGCAAAGTATTTACGGAAAATGATCTTAAAACATCGGAAGCAATTGCATTGGCAATTGCAACACACAGGTTTCAACGAGACGGGAGATTTATACCCACCGCCTGTTTTACTAATCGGAATTCACCGCTTATAGAAACGGGAGACATCTTACTGACTCGTTATAATGGAACATTACAAATGGTTGCTCAAGGGGTTCAATAATATGGCAATGAGATTTCATAGGATCCAAATGTTCTCACCGGATCAGATCAGACTATTGGTTGGAAAAACTATGTTCATTTGCGGGGGGATGGACCCGATGGGGGATACCAGTAAAGCGGTTGGAAAATTCAAGGAATATGGTATAATATATAGGATCTTTGAGGATGCAGGGCACGGAGTAAACCATGAATGTGCAGATAAGGTTAATAATTTGCTTATCACATATTTCAGAGAATAATTTTTCTGATGTAGTGCTTGCTCAAGCTGGACTGGTCAGGAATATCCGGTGCCTTCTAGAATTATTCAGGACTCGTCGTATTGCTAAGGACCGGGACTGGCCTTAGAACAGGATAGGTGTGAGGTGAATTTATGTATATTTCTATAAACTATGCCGGAAATGACGATTTGGATTATCTCGCCCAAAATGATATACATATAAGCAGGGAAATGATTGAAAAAAAGATAGGGGATAGGGAGATAATCGCAGCCCGTGTAGACGGGAAATTAGTCGGATGGCTGAGATACAATTATTTCTGGGACAATACACCGTTCATGAATATGCTCTATCTAGAAGGGGATTTTAGGAAGCGGGGGATAGGTTCAAAAGTTGTGCTCTATTGGGAAAAAGTTATGAAGGAACAAGGGTATAATATGGTTATGACATCCACGCAGGCAGATGAGGAAGGGCAGTTCTTTTACAGGGAAAATGGCTATAGGGATGCCGGGTGCTTATTGCTTGAAAATCAAGCTCTGGAAATCCTTTTTAAAAAGACCATATAGGGGGAGCTATACAGATATATCAGAAATTGCCCCTTGCAAAAAAAAGTTTTTACAATACGACAGGAGGAATTATATGTTTAACAAGGAAGGACAACGGCTGATTTTTAGCTATGATTCAGAAAAGCTATGGATAGAACCCTGGGGAGATAATGCCCTCAGGATAAGGGCTACGAAGATGGCAGAGATGCCGAAGGAAGATTGGGCTTTGTTAAGCCATGATAATGATAGTATGGCTGACATTTCCATTACACCATATGGGGCGACCATAGTGAACGGAAAGATCAAAGCAGAATTGAACAGTGCCGGTAAGATCACCTTCTATAATCAAAAGGGAGAGCTATTGCTGGAGGAGTATGTAAGAAACAGAAGGGAATACACTTTTCAACCGAATACAAAACCAACGGGGTTTGCTTCTGCCCTTGAGATAGAGGCCCGGGAATTTAAGCCCATCCTAGGAGGGGACTATTCCATCACCGTACGCTTTGAATCTACCCGGGAAGAAAAGATATTTGGGATGGGTCAATACCAACAACCCTTTCTTAATCTCAAGGGGTGCGATTTGGAGTTGGCCCAGCGTAACTCCCAGGCCAGTGTACCGTTTATGATCTCCAATCTCGGCTATGGACTTCTATGGAACAATCCGGCAATTGGCCGGGTCACCTTTGGAAAAAATCTGACTACATGGCAGTCCCATTCATCAAAGGTGATCGATTATTGGATTTGCGCCGGTGATAGCCCCTCGCAAATAGCGGAGACCTACGGGGAAGCCGTCGGTACGGTCCCTATGATGCCGGATTTCGCTATGGGATTCTGGCAGTGTAAGCTGCGCTACCAGACCCAGGAGGAACTTTTGCAGGTGGCCCGTGAATATAAAAGACGCGGATTGCCTATATCCGTAATTGTAATTGACTTTTTCCATTGGACCATGCAGGGTGAATGGAAGTTTGACCTTGATTATTGGCCGGATCCGGATGCTATGATAGAGGAATTAAAGGAGATGGGAATTGAGCTCATGATTTCCGTTTGGCCTACAGTTGATCACAGGAGTGAAAACTATAAGGAGATGGTGGAAAAGGGCTATCTCATAAGAACCGACAGGGGACATAGAATAGCTATGGACTTCCATGGAAATACGGCCCATTTCGATCCTACCAATCCCGAAGCAAGGGAATATGTATGGAAGAAGATCAAGAAAAGCTATTATGATAGGGGAATAAAGATTTTTTGGCTCGACGAGGCGGAGCCCGAGTACACATACTACGATTTTGACCTGTATAGATATCACATGGGACCTAATATGCAGATAGGAAATATCTTTCCGGTGATGTATGCCAAGGCCTTTTTTGACGGTATGGAAG
>DASRNX010000160.1:0-5461 GCA_035647175.1 Clostridia bacterium
TCGCTGGGGAACCTTTGCCAAAGTAATGCAAACCACCTATATGATGCCGTATTTTTTGTCCTATGCGGTGGTTGCCATCGTAGCAAACGCCTTTTTACATAGGGACAATGGACTTATCAATTCTTTAATAAGGATGTCGGGGGGAGTCGGGAAGACAAATTGGTATCACCAGTTGCGGCTATGGCCCCCATTATTGGTTTTTGTC
Organism: Clostridia bacterium; assembly: GCA_035647175.1. GTDB lineage: Bacteria > Bacillota > Clostridia > Caldicoprobacterales > UBA3941 > UBA3941. The sequence continues at coordinate 206 of DASRNX010000160.1, forward strand.
AATGCATGGAAGGGCGTGGGCTATCAAACTGTGTTGTATTTAGCCGTTATTTCGGGAATATCAGTAGAGTACTACGAAGCTGCAGTACTAGATGGCGCATCTAAGATGCAACAAGCCCGCTACATCACAATACCCCACCTCAGGTATATAGTGGGGATATCCTTAATCCTGGCCATGTCCTCTATCTTCCGCGGGGATTTCGGATTGTTCTACAATGTGCCTATGAATCAGGGGATGATCTATCCGGTAACGGATGTTATAGATACCTACATATATAGGGCTCTTATATATCTAAACAATGTGGGCATGTCTACAGCAGCCGGTCTGTATCAATCCGTGGTGGGATTCATATTAGTGATCATAGTCAATCATATAGTAAATAGAATTGATCCCGAGAGTGCTATGTTCTAAGGGACTTATATGGGATTAGGAAAGGAGATCTAAACATGGCAAAAGAGGAAAAGCATATAAATAAGCTCAACTCAATTTCAGAGGGTTGGAATATGGTGTTCGTCATTATTCTGTTGATTATAGCCCTGTTAGTTATAATACCCATGGTGTTAATAATCGTAATATCCTTTTCAAGCGAGATCAGCATAGCCGACAAGGGATTCTCATTCATACCTACCCAATGGTCCATAAGCGGCTATAAGTACTTACTCAAAACGGGGGATCAGCTTTTAGATTCCTATATCATTACAATCATCTATTCCGTTACGGGGACATTCATGAGTCTGGCCGTTATGACCATGTATGCATATGTCATATCCCAAAGGAATTTCAAGTTTTCCCGGCTGTTTACTTGGCTCCTGTTCTTCACCATGCTCTTTGGAGGAGGACTGGTACCCAGTTATATTCTAAATGTACGCTACCTACATATAAACAACACCATATGGATATTCTTACTTCCTTCCCTGGTAAATGCATATTATACTATCATACTACGTACCTTTATCAGAACCACTATCCCGGATAGCCTCTTTGATGCCGCGCGTATTGATGGAGCCGGGCATTTTCGTATCTTTATAAGCATTGTGCTTCCCCTCTTTAAGACGGGTATCGCCACGGTGGGTCTTTTCGGCCTGGTGTCCCGTTGGAACGACTGGTTTATAGGCATGCTCTACATACAAAACCCAAAATTGATTCCTCTTCAGACCCTGCTTACCAAACTACAGGATAGTATCAAATTCCTCAAAGAAAATGCGGCTATTGCAGGGACGCCGGACGGTATAGCACTGCTTCGGGCACTACCTCAGGAGAGCCTACGTATGGCCTGCACCGTAGCGGTTATTCTTCCCATCCTTTTCGCGTACCCCTTCTTTCAGCGCTACTTTGTACAGGGCCTGACCATAGGGAGTATCAAAGGTTGATGAATATGGGCTCCCCATATCATAAGGGGGGATACATAGACCCGGTCGCGGCCTAAAGAGTCAGGTCTCGGCCTGGACAAATTTAAAAATCCGCCATATTAAGGCGGGACAATATATTATTAAAGGAGGATCTTTCATGAAGAAGCTGTGGATCACCCGGACACTTCTATTCCTATTGGTTATAGCTATGGTTATACCCCTCTTTGCTTGTTCGAAACCGGCTGTAACCCCGGAAAAACCAGAGGACACTGCCAAAGTCCCCGAGGAAAAACCCGACGATAGCGAAAAAGAAGATGAGGAACCCGAGCCCAAGGACGAATTGGAATTTGTAACCCTGGACTGGTATCTGGGCCTAAGCCCTATGCCGGATAACGAGATGGTAAATGATGCCGTCAATGACTACCTTAAAGAAAAGGTAAATGCCAATGTCAATATCTTCTATTGGGGCGCAAGCGATTGGGAAACAAAGATGACCACCATGGTAAGTGCGGGACAAGACGTGGGCATAATCGGATTTGGCAGCCAATCCAAACTTGACTATGTGGTACAAGCAAGCCGGGGTTCTTTCTATCCCTTAAATGACCTACTAAATGAATACGGCGCAGGTACCAAAGCCCTATTCTCCGATGAAATCTGGGATTGTATGACCATAAACGATAATATCTATGGTATACCGTCCCTCAAGGATAACTGCTACATCATATCCATCGTATATAATGCGGATATGGCAGAGGCTCTTGAAATCGACATGGATGCACTGGAATACAAGAACTGGCGGAATATAGAACCATTTCTAGAGGATGTTCTTGCAAAGCGTACAGAGAAATTCCCCGAGTATGACGAATATCCCCTATGCGGCGGAGCATTCCTTGAGATGCCATATAACTTTGCCATTGAAACCTTCCTAAACGATTCCTTCCTGCTGGCATGCAATATCAATCCCTTCAACGATATAGCGGGTTATGATGACAACACCGTATTCAACCTATACGCAACGGATGAGTACCGTGAATTTGCCAAGAGCAGGCAGCGGATGGTGGATAAGAACATATTTGCCTATGATTATACGGATAAGAGCGAATGGAACTATACCGGCGGGATGTTCGCCTGGGTTGGTTGGGGCTATACCTATATGGAAGAGCACCTCTACGGTGACGCATTCAAGACCAAGATGGTAGTTTCCGATAATATATGGACGGATACCAACAACTATTTCAGCGCAGGGACCGCTATTTCAGCCAACTGTGCTGATCCGGAACGCGCTATGATGATCCTAAATCTGGTTAATACCGATCCCGAATTCGCAACCATGATGCGCTTTGGGGTTGAAGATAAACATTACGTCATCAACGATGAAGGCAAGATGCAATTCGAGGGCAGCGAACGAAACGGCGGAGACAGGGCAGATTACGGTTACTACTATTGGTATGCCGCACCTGTCGGGAACTTGACCATAGTCAACGCCCCCGAATCCCTAACCGGCCCAGACGGAATCATGTTGACAGAGATGGTAAATTACAACAACAATGCAGTTATTCCGGCACATATGGGCTTTGTATTTGATACCGAACCGATTACCAATGAGCTGGCGTCCTGTACCAGTGTCGTTATGGAGTATAGGGACGTACTTCGAAATGGACAGCTGGGGTCTGTGGCAGAAGTGGATGCAGCTGTTGACGAATTTAACCAAAAGCTTAAGGATAACGGGGTTGAGAAGCTGCTGACCGAGGCCCAATCCCAAATTGACGCATGGAATGCAGCCAGATAAACTCAGCTGAGAGCTAATCTATTGTAGTAACGGTGGCTCCCCATAACTTATAAGGGGAGCCACAACATGTTCAAAAATAGTTAAGGAGTGATAGATATTGTCTACCTTGAAGTTTACCCACTATGAGATGCCGTCAGCTTCCCTAGGTAAACTCAACCCATTGCCGGATCTCAAGAAGACAGTCGATGCCCATGCATCTATTCCCATAGACGAATCTACTGTTACTCGCGAAGAATCCAAATATATGGGCTGGGGTAGGGTAAATGGCATACTGCCTTACCTATTACAGGACGGTTATGACCGTAAGAAAAAACCTCGCAAGTGGAACGCGGCTATACTGGAGAACGACTCTTTACGTGCAGTATTCTTACCGGAAATTGGCGGACGCCTTTGGTCTCTTGTAGATAAGACTACGGGGAAGGAGCTGTTACACAAAAATCCCGTATTTCAACCCTGCAATCTGGGGCTGCGCAACGCCTGGGTTTCGGGGGGCGTGGAATGGAATATAGGAATTATCGGACACACCCCATTTACGGTGGACTCTATGTTTGCCGAGGAATTGGCCCTTGATGACGGTACGCCGGTTCTGCGAATGTTCCAATATGAGCGGATACGAAGGCTGGTCTACCGGATAGAGGCAATGCTACCCAAGGATTCTAAGTATCTGTACGTACGGGTCCGCATAGATAATCCGTTGGATGAGGATACGGCCGTCTATTGGTGGAGCAACATTGCGGTGGATGAAAGGGAAGATGTAAGGGTTTTGGTTCCGTCGGACAAATCCTATCGTTGGGGATATGGAGGAAACCTCAGCAAGGTCTCCATCCCATATATGAAGGTGAAGATTCCTAAAGCCGGGCATGACGGCGAGCAACCCCAACAGGAGTGTTGGGATATAAGCCGCACCACCCAGCTGCCCCAAGCTATGGATTTTTTCTTTGATATCCCGGCAGACAACAGGCCCTGGATATCGGCTGTAGGCGATGACGGATATGGGTTTGTACAAACTTCTACCGACGAACTCCGTGGAAGAAAATTGTTTGTCTGGGGGATGGGTGCCGGCGGCAGAAACTGGCAGACATTCCTATCCCAACCGGGTCACGCATACCTGGAATTGCAGGCCGGTCTGGCCCGCACCCAGTTGGAGCACCTGCCTATGAAGGCCAACGAGACCATCAGTTGGATGGAGGCTTATGGCCCGATTTCGGCCGAGGCCGATATCGTCCATGGAAGTGATTGGGATTCCGCCGCCAAAGCTATAGAGGAGAGCCTTGAAAAGGCCTGTCCCCAGGCTATGGTGGATGACATGCACCAAAGGGCTAAAAGTGAGCTGGATGGTAAAGCAGGGGATCTAAGGTCTGTAGGCGAGGGTTGGGCCCTCGTGGATAGGGAACTTTTGGGGGAGAGGTTTCGGGATGTGGAACTGGAGTTTCCTAGGTTGAACCTCGGAGAGCGAGAAGAACCATGGCTCAAGTTGGTCCGTGAAGGCAGTCTTCCCTGCCCCGAAGTGCTTGAAGAGCCCGGCGGCTATCAGATCGGGTCCGAATGGGAATCCCTATTGGAAAAATCCATCAAAGGGGGAGGAAGCAGGCATTGGTACGGCTATTACCAACACGGGGTAATGTTGGCCCATGGGGGAAGGATGGAGGAGGCGGAAGTTGCCTTTGACAAATCCCTGGAATGCGAAATCAGCCCCTGGGCTCTTAGAAGCAAAGCCCTTTTAAGGGATTTGGCCGGGGACCAAGAATCCGCTGCCAGATTGTTGCTCCAGGCCGTAGTCATGCTCCCGGAGCCCAATATAGCAAAGGAGACCCTCCAGATACTGAGTAAGGCCGGGCTGCATAGCGAGATCATAGAGCTTTACCATAAGCTACCGGAAGAAGTCAAGGGACTGGGAAGGCTCAAGGTCATATTGATCGAGGCCCTTCTCGATACGGGGGATATAGACGGGGTAGAGGATATGCTAAAGGGTGATATAGAGCTTACGGATGTAAGGGAAGGGGAGGTTAAGCTCACTGACCTGTGGTTCCGTATGACGGCTATGAAGCGGGCCCGGGAGTTCGGAGTAGAAGCAGACGATGATCTTCTGAAACAGGTCCAAAGGGAATGTACACCGCC
>DASRNX010000161.1:0-9312 GCA_035647175.1 Clostridia bacterium
CTGTATTTGATTGAGCAAGTTTTAGTGGCGGATTATACAACCAAGACCATCGCAAAAGTGGTTTTATTTGTAGGCATACCATCCGTATATTCGGCACTTATGAAAAATTCCAGTATTAGGGGAATTATAAGGCTTATAAAAGTTGAAATAAATACACTAAAATATGGCTTAACCCTCGGTCTGATTTCCTTTGCATCTATATTTGCAGGCTATTTTGTACTGGGAAAATATATTGATTTTAACGGTATTGTACAGGAATTAGGGTCTATGTCCGGGATAACGGCATCAAATTTTATTTTCACAGGACTATATATAACCTTTGGTAATTCATTCCTGGAAGAATTCTTCTTCAGGGGATTTATATTTCTGAATCTCTTTTATAGGGGATCTAAAAAGTTTGCTTATATTTATTCTTCATTATTGTTTGGGATATACCATATAGCGATTTTTAAAACATGGTCTAGTCCTGCCCTAACGGCTTTAGCCCTTTTAGGCCTGGTCAGCGTGGGCATGGTTTTTAACCGGCTTGATACCAAAACCGGGAACTTTATGAATTCATGGCTGGTACATATTTTAGCGGATAGCGCCATAATAATAATTGGCATGAAAATGTTTAATATAATCTGATTAATGGTATAGTTATGATAATCTTGGGCAATTTGGGGGAATCCTCCTTAGAATAATAGTATAAAGGGCAATACGCCCTGTGAAAAGGGTGGTTCGATATGAACAACAATTCATTAAGCAAAAATAATACCAGGTTAATAACAACGAAAAAGAAGCTGCTATTTATAACGGCCGGACTTTTCATTCTGTGCATAATATCATATACATCCATAAGCCTTTATTATAATACCCATTTTTATATAAATACCGTCATCAATGGAGTAGACACCTCTAATATGACAGTGGAACAGGCAGAAGAGGCGATACAGGAACAATTTAAAAACTATTCCCTTAGCCTTAATGGACGTAACGATTTAACCGAACAAATCCAGGGCAGGGATTTTAATATATACGCAAAATTTGATGGGAGCTTGGATGAATTACTGGATACACAAAATAGTTTTATGTGGGTGGGTGCATTGTTTAAAACCCCGAAGATGGAGATCAAGACCAGACCGGAATATGATGCGGATCTATTGAGGGAAGTAGTATCCAATCTTGCCTACTTTCAAGAAGAAAATATGATAAAACCCGTCAACGCCTATATATCTGAGTACGATAAGAATAAGGGTTACGAGATAATTCCTGAGGTCTTCGGAGCGTGGCCAGATTTTGATATATTGTTTGGGGCAGTGAAGGCGGCCATAGCCAATCTGGAGCCTACGATATCATTGGAGGATATCGGTTGTTATAAAAAGCCTGAAATCATTTCCGAATCCCATAATCTGGTCAGGGTGACAAACGAATTAAATAAAATTGCAGGAGCGGAGATAGTCTACGAGTTTGGCAGGGATACGGAAATTTTAGACGGAACCTTAATAAGCGAGTGGCTCTCCGTTTCAGAAGACGACAATGTGATTTTGGATGAAACCGGTGTGAAAGAATATGTGGACTATATAGGGAAAACATATAATTCCTTCGGAAGAACACGGACCTTTAAGACCTCCTATGGCACTACCATAAAGGTCAAAGGCGGAGATTACGGCTGGTGGCTGAATAGACCCCTGGAGGTCTCTGAACTTATAGAATTACTCCTTGCCGGAGAAAAGGCAAAGAAGGAGCCGGCTTATTTTCAGACCGCACAGCAATACGGTCCGGATGATGTAGGGGATACCTACGTGGAGGTTAACTTAAAAGCCCAACACCTATTTTTCTATAAAAACGGCAAACTGATCGTGGAGACGGACTTTGTGTCAGGAAATCTTGCCAAGGGGTATGGCACCCCGCCGGGTACCTATCCGGTTCAGTACAAGGAAAGAAACGCTACCTTAAAGGGGGAGGACTACACCACCCCGGTGGATTATTGGATGCCCTTCAACCGGGGCATCGGCTTTCATGATGCTACCTGGCGAAACAAGTTCGGGGGAGATATATATAAGACCAAGGGTTCCCATGGATGTATCAATATGCCCCCAAAGGCAGCAAAAAAAATGTTTGAACATATAAAGCGGGGCGTAGCCGTCATAGTATACTAGGCACCAAAGATGCCAAGGGGATGTTTCGGATGTCGTAAACGTTGACCTCAATTCATATGTTGCGGAAAATACATTTTTTAATTACATCTCAAGTGGCGGCGAATACAGCCTACCATTTGCGCCTATGTATACCTCACCTGTGAGTGCGTTAACAAGGATATCCATGGAAAAACAATCGGAATCAGGGTGGGGGAAGGGAAATATGATAAATTCCCATGTGGGAACGAATACATCCCCTTTGTTTGAAAATACATTTGAAAGAATTGGATTTACAGATACTATTTCCTGCCTATTTGAGAATATGGCCATGCCAGGTGGGTTAGTACTCCATAATTCGCGATTGCTTCGGACATAATTTATACAGTGGAGGGCTTCATCGGCCCTAAGGAGAAAATCCGGATTTTCCCCGTCTATCTTAGACAGCAAATGTTTTCTTAAGGACAAGGACAGAGGTCTGTCATTGTTTCCCAAAAAGCTTATGTACAACCCGTCGTTATATACTCGTAATCCATCAACCCAATGGTCCCAGCAGACCGCCGTTACGTCAGGGATTTGGACATCACCTTCAAGATTGGATCTATAATACTCCATTAGGACTTTATGTACCCTTGGCACATCCACTATATAGTCGGCTGTTTCTGGAATACGGGATGCAAAATTCTTGGCAATGGAAATGAATTCATTATCGCTTCTTTTAAGGGAATCCTGCCCGGGGAGGGGAGACAAAGCGGGGTTGTCCAAGAACGCATTATCGTATCCTAAGTATTCCATATTCAATGGATCGCGGCCGTCTATTCTAATACTTTCTCTATATGAGCCATAATGGGCCCCTGCCGTGTCCGATACAAAGGCTAGAATATTGGGATTAAGGTTCAGGCTGGATTCGGAATACATTTGGGTTACGTTGTCCCATAGCTCATGGGCAGTATGCTCAGCTGTTTGGATGTTGGCCCTAACATCTACCGGCTCCACTTTATATATTTGACCCTTGCTGTCCGGATAGAGAAGGGGAGATTTATCGGGGAGTTCAAACATGGGCATCTTGCTCTCAATGTTTATAGGCTTAAGCCTGAGGCTGTTGTCGCTACCTGAAAGGTAGGTGGTTAAATTAGGAATATCGTCCATGGGGTATCCGTTATCATCCGTTTTCGAACCCTCCTCCTGCAGGATAAAATCCTTGGCTGATGGATTGGTATCGCCATCTGGCACCTCCGGTCCCAGACTAAAGGCACAGCCGGTCAGGGCTATCGCCAGGATTAAGGCAAGGATATTAGTGGCAAGGGAACGGGGACGATAGGTCTTTATGCCCAGGATCCTCTCTTTCAGGTTATTCTTTGGATAATAAAGGGAGGCTGCCAACCTTCCCGCGGATATCCCGGATTCATGGGATTGGCTTATAAGAACTTCCCCATACTCCATACGTTGCCGTGCTAACATATTCCTTATGACTTCCTCATCGCAGGCCAATTCGCAGGCATCTTCTACAGACTTTCGAATGATAATCATAAAAGGATTAAACCAATGGAGGGACGCGACAAGATGGACAAGCCATTTATAGACAAGATCCCCTCTCCTATAGTGTATAATCTCATGACGCAGGATATGTTTTAATTCAATTTCACTTTCTTCGTATCTCCCCTGAGGGATGACGATATAGGGCTTGATGATCCCAATTTGCATGGGCGTTTTGGCATATTTGCTGCAAATAAGCCCCAGGTTTCTAAAATTATGTAGGGAGCGAAATATATCATTTATCCGTTTAGGGGGAACATTGCCTGTTTGTATAGTCTTTTTAGTAAATAGAAGATAGGATATAAAAGAGTAGGAAAAGGTGATCAGAGCCCCCATGAGCCATATAAAAAAGATGAAAGCCCTGCTGCTATTTACCCATGGGATTTTATTTGGTGTTATGTCCATGGGCTCGTTACTTATGCTCTGGGAAGCCGGAGAATAGGATGGCCGGATATTTTCCATATCGGTGGATATTTCCTCGCCATGGGGATAGGCGCCGGGATATTGGCTATTCCCATGAAAATCGTTATTTACTTGGGTTAGGGCATAAAATCCGGAGGAGGTTGTCCTAAAGAGCCCATCCCATAAACCAAAGGGTATCACAAGGCGCAAGAGCACCAGTATCCATACATAGTACATGAATGTTTTAGAGACTGCCTGCTTAACTACGACTTTTAGCGATATTATTATCAGAGCCAAAATGGTTCCGGAAACCGATAATGAGAGCATCATAGGCACGAAACGAGATATAATTCTATCCATGATTTAATCCTCCCCGTGGAGCAGTTTTCGGAGTTCGTCTATGTCAGCCTTGGCCAGGGTATCATTTTTTACTAGAGTGGCGATAAGGTTTGCAGCCTTTCCATTGTATAGCTTATCAATTAAGGACTGGGTAGTATGGTCGCTATATTCTTCCTGGCTTATTAGAGGTCTATAGTAATACACATCCTCTTTTTTTTGTGATACAGCGCCTTTTTCACAGAGCCTATAGAGTAGGGTCTTGATGGTAGATGGGCTCCACCCATTGTTCCTTTGAACATATTTGCGTATATCTGAAAATGTCAGCGGGTTTTCATAATCCCACAGGGCTTTCATTATTTCAAATTCAGATTCGGTAATCTTGTCGATCAAATCACTTTCATCCTTTCTGTGTATAGCTTATTGTATATAAAAAGCTTTGAAAAACGATGCCCAATTATCAAGGTAATAATCCCAATCCTGTGGGTTGTCTGCACCCTGGACGGTTAGTCGTCTATGATAATATGTAGCCCGATACAGAATTTAGATATATAACGTGACAAATGTAGCATGTACTTATATAATATTTTATATATTGCCCTATGTCAACCCTAAGATCTGAGAGTTTTTTCTGTTGAATGGATTTATTTTGCGTACCATAAAATGAATGATTTAATCCCATAGGAATTTGGGAATTTGGGAATTTGGGAATTTGAGTTTTCCGTATTATACCTTAAATTAGCGGATAATACGCTTTGGGAATCCCACCAATCAATAGATATAAAAACCTCCTATTGGTGCATCAATATTTAATAAATGGGATTTTAAAACAAATTAATGTTGACAAGCCAGAAGATAATATGGTAGGATATCCATAGGTGACAAATGTCACCCGAGATAGAACTTTATCATGGAGGGATTGGGTATGATTAAATTCAGAAGCCATACTAAGGCTAGGTTATTTCTTGTGCTTTTTACGATATCCATTTTGCTGGCTGCCTGCGGCGGGGAAGGCGTTGATATGGGGGATAAGTATGTACACGGCCAGGATTCACAGTTTTTTTATAGCCCCGTTTTTGAAGAAGGCCCATATCTGGCCACTACCGAAGACGGTTACTATTTTGTGATTAACGCCTTTGTCTATTTTATTGATAAGGAGACCTTAAAAGCCGTACCCCTATGCAATAAACCCAATTGTAAGCATGACAGCGATGAATGTAATGCCGCCTTTCATACCTATGATAACTTTCTCAGCTTCTATAAGGGAAGCCTCTATGTTAAAGGGGAAGCCTCGGATAAGGAGGAAAGGGCGCTAAAGAATTACATATACCAGGTTTCCCTCGATGGCAGCGAAAGAAAGACAGTGCTGGAGTATAAAGACGGGTTTCAGTTCGGGGAACCAAAAACCATTCATAGAGGATACATATATTTCGAAAATATAACCCCCTTTATATGGGAGAGCATTAATGTAGGCGCCTCAATATCAAGATACGACTTAAAGGATCCCAGTGAAAGGGAGATCCTATTCGAATCGGATTTGGAGGATGCCAATGTCAGGCTCGGCAGTATATACGGAAATTATCTGTACTTTTATGAATTGGGTTACAGGGGCGAGGAAAACATTTCAAGATCCATGATATATAACCTCGAGACAGGGGAGATAAAAGAAATGGGTAATCTTGGGGATGACAAGATTCACCCACATTTTTCAACGATCTTTGGCGGAAAGCTAATGTATTTAGGGGCTCTTTATATCACTGACTATGATGATTATGATGTGGTAGAGGAGCTTGGGGGCAAGGACGCATATCTTAAGGCCAAAAACTTAACTACTATACCCTTATACGAAGCGGATTTATGGGGAGAAAACCCAAAGAAGGTCATGGATATAAATATCATTAATTCCAATTCTGATATAATAGCCGATTCTGATTACGTCTATGAGTATAGCTATAATTATTACCGCTTTCTCGAAAGACGCTGGTTGCAGGAGGAAGGCAGCGAAGCAGATCCAAATGAGTGCCTAAAAAATCGATACTTAAAGGTCATGGATAAGGATTTCAATGAGGTTGCCATGGTGGATATAGGGTCTTTAAACCTACCGGGGAATTATCTTCAGATATATCTAACCCAAGGTGAACATATCTTCTTAAAGGCATTTGACAGAGGCAATGTGGACGATACGGATTATGCCGATGGTTTGAATGATGGTGATGAGGTCCTCTATGTTATAGATAAAAAGGATTTTGGGAAAGAAAAGGTCGAAGTTAGAGAAATCTTAAGAAGACAAATTCAGGACATGGGATGGTCCATTGATTATAATGAACTGCCCTAGTCCGGCATTTGAATAAAACCCAAAATCTAAGGGTGAAACATAAGGACAAGGGTTTGCATAGCTATAGATAAACAACTTCAATTCTATAATAAAAACCCGGAATTGGTTGAGGAGTATATTACTAAATACATGGATGATACGGCGAAAATCTACGAAAAGTATGGCATCTATGAAAAGCTAAGCGCCCATATAAACTATTTAGACGGATATGGGGAATATATAGAGAGTATAAAGGATAAAGCCGACGAGATGCTGACCTTTTCGATATTTTTTAAAAAAGGCAGCTTCTCCTATAGAAACATATTGAAAACCCCGGGAGATTATCAGCACCTTAGGGGCATTCCGATAAAACTAGGAATCGAGGAAGGTATAATAGCCGCGACCAATTTTAGAATTGCCGATATCTTGGTGATAATTTTCACCTTTCTAGTCTGCGCTTTACTTTTTTGGCATGAGAAAGAAAACGGAATTTTTAACCTTATAAAGTCCTGCAAGAATGGCAGGACAGGGGCTATAGCCGCAAAGCTTATGGCGACGGGACTGGTATGCATCCTATCGGCCGTTATTTTGTATGGATCTGTATTCTGTATCTCCGGGTGGATATTTGGCTTTGGGGATACATCAAGATTCATACAGTCCATGCCTTATTTTGAAAAATCCAATCTCTTGTTAACCACCGGGCAGTACATAATGTTGTTTCTCATGGGCAAGGTTTCCGTTGTCCTTCTTATATCCCTTGTTTTCGCACTTCTATTTATGATGTTTGATAACAGTACGAAGGTCTACCTTTCTATCATAGCTATACTGGCAGCAGGATATACGACCTACACATACATTATGCCCCTCTCACCCTTTAACATATTCAAATATATAAATATATTTGCCTTTTTGGATATGGGCGATCTACTTGGCAGGTATAACAATATATCATTTTTCGGACTTCCTATAGGTAGGGTAACGATTTCCGGGATAGTAATTTTTGCCTCAATAATGTCTTTAAGTATAACGAACATTATGTTGTTCGCTGTACAGAGGAAGGCTACGACAAGGGATTCGTTTGGTCCTTTGGGTGAAAGGCTAAAGGGATTTTTATATCGCCGTTTCAAATGGCTTGGAAGCACCAGTCTAATCTGGCACGAATCCTATAAGTTAATGTTTTCAGGAGGGGCCATTCTTATAATATTATCCCTTATCTATATAGGGCATAGTGACCTTCTAAAGAAAGCACCGGAATCGGATTTCTATGAGATGGTCTATGACGGTTATATGGAAAAGTTGGAAGGCGCTATAACCCCTGAAAAGGAGACGTTTATCCTAAATGAGAGGGAATACTTTGAGACCTTAAGCGACAGACAGACAAGTCTAGGCGAAATGTATGAGAGCAACGAAATAACAAAAGCCCAATACGATATAGCTATGGCGGATATTGCCTCAAGTCAGGTCAGGGAAAGGGTGTTCAACGATATTGAAGAACAATATCTATATCTCCTGGATCTTGAGGGAAGCGGAAGGACTGCCAGTTTTATAAACAGGATTAATTCCGATTATATATTCCATTATAAACAAAGGGATATAAAAAATGCCTTGATCCTCTCGGCTATGATTATAATTGCTATTAGTACGGTTTTTTGTAGGGAATACAAGAATGATATGATCAATATCCTTCTTCCCACGAAAAATGGGCGGAGTGACCTATTTATCAGAAAGGTGATAGTGTCATCAGTTCTTGCTATACTTTTAACCCTGTTGGTATACTTGCCGGAGTATATAAATATGCTTAAGTTCTATAATTTGGGTGATTATAGGGCATCCGTTCAAAGCATTCAAAGATTTAAAAACCTAGGGTCTATAAATATAGGGCCTAAAAACCTAAGGTATGTCAGTCCCGGCCCTAATGAAATAGGGCTTGGAAGCCCGGGCTTTAATATTTCAATAGGCGGGTTCATTGCCGCGAAATGGCTGGTGACTATTCTCGGTGCGGTATCCATGTCCTTATTTGTAATATTTATATCCATCATATCTAAAAGCCAGGCCATAACCGTTTTCATTGCGGCGCTTAGCATTATCGCCCCTATTCTAATGGAGGCCCTGGGCATGGGAATCCTTAGATTCTTTTCCTATAATAATACTTTTCTTATCAACAATACCTTAGAGAAAGAAAAGGGGACGGGTATTGCCATAGTTTACCTTCTGGGTATGGTACTGGTTACGGTTTGTATGACCCGCTTATCATATAAAAAGTACACCAGGATTAACCGATGACCGTTAAAACCTGCCCAAATCCCTTATTTTTATGAAAGAGGATATGGTTTTTGTGATATATGTATCCGAAGTGGTACTCCACTTGACCCAAATTCCGGTGCAGGATGTTTATCATAAAAGACCATAGAAGGAATCCCAGTTTTTTTATTGGAGGTGTAGAGGTGATCTTATCCATAGACAGCGTATCAAAAACCTATCAAAAAGGTAGAAAGAAGGCCCTGGACAGCTTTAGCGCAGAGCTGACAGCCGGGGTATACGGATTGTTAGGCCCTAACGGGGCGGGAAAATCCACTCTGATGAACATTATAACGGATAATATAAAAG
>DASRNX010000162.1:0-17190 GCA_035647175.1 Clostridia bacterium
CATATATAGTTCATTATCCAAATGATAGACTATTGAAAAGCGGATGACTTCATTAGTTATGATACCATATTGCATAGAAAATTAACAGACCCGGGAAATTTCGAAACCACCAAAAATTCCTAAGTTGATGAAAAAATTGAAAGGTGATAAAATAAGAAATAATGGGGAAACCGGACCTTTATCCATTGGAACAAGGGATTAAGGCAGGATATTTATATCGGTTGATTTTGAAGAAACGATTTATGTCGTGTAATACATGGAACATAATATTTGGCATAGGTCCGTAGCATAACGCTTTAAATAAAAAGTAAGGAGAATGCAATATATGAGCAACAACAAAGAAAATACCAAAGTGGAGGTAAATATAGGTAGTAACTTTATCCACGATATCATCGACAGGCATTTAGAGGATGGGGTTTATAAAAATGTACACACTCGATTCCCCCCCGAACCAAATGGATATCTGCATATCGGACATGCCAAATCCATATGTCTAAACTTCGGGACAGCGGATAAATATAATGGGCTATGCAATCTGCGCTTTGATGATACTAATCCCTTGAAGGAGGAAGTAGAATACATAGATTCTATTATCGAGGACGTAAGGTGGTTGGGATTCGATTGGGAAGATAGACTGTATTATGCTGCAGATTATTTTGATAAGATGTATGAATATGCCCTCCTTCTCATAAAAAAGGGAAAGGCATATGTAGATGACCTGACTGCTGAGGAGATAAGGGAATACAGGGGGACCCTTACCCAACCGGGGAAGAACAGCCCCTACAGGGACCGAGGGGTGGAAGAGAATTTGGATCTCTTTGAGCGAATGAAGGCAGGGGAATTTGAAGATGGTTCAAGGGTATTGAGGGCAAAGATCGATATGGCTTCCCCAAATATGAATATGCGAGATCCGGTAATATATAGGATTGCCCATGTTCCCCATCATAGAAGCGGGGATAAATGGTGCATATACCCCATGTATGACTATGCTCATCCCATATCCGATGCATTGGAGAATATTACCCATTCCATATGTACTTTGGAATTTGAGGATCATAGACCTCTTTACGAATGGGTTTTAGATGAAATAGACCTTTTTCCAAATCCGCCGATTCAGATAGAGTTTGCCAGGCTGGAACTCACCAACACCGTTATGAGCAAGCGAAAGTTAAGGGTATTGGTAGAAGAGGGCAAGGTAGCAGAATGGGACGATCCAAGGATGCCCACCCTATCGGGGCTTCGCCGAAGGGGATACACTCCCTCTTCTATAAGGGATTTTTCGGAAAGGGTTGGAATAGCCAAGAACAACAGCGTGGTGGATGTCGCCCTTTTAGAGCATTGCCTAAGGGAAGAGCTCAACAGGGATGCCCAAAGGGTGATGGGGGTATTAGATCCTATAAAGCTGGTAATAACCAATTATCCCGAGGACCAGGTAGAATATATGGAGGTGGAGAACAACCAGGAGGATCCGTCCACTGGAACCAGAATGGTGCCGTTTGCTAGGGAACTATATATAGAGCGTGAAGACTTTATGGAAGATCCACCCAAGAAGTTTTTCCGGTTGACTCCGGGCAAGGAAGTGCGCCTAAAGAATGCCTATATAATTCGCTGTGAGGGCGTTATCAAGGATCAGGAGACGGGCGAAATTTTAGAGGTCCATTGCACCTATGATCCGGATACCAAAAGCGGTTCGGGGTCGGCTAACAGAAGGGTCAGAGGTACTCTACACTGGGTGTCTGTAGTCCATGGAATACCCGTTATGATCAGGCTCTATGATTATCTATTTACAGAGGATGAAGATGGGGGAATGCAGTATAACCCGGATTCTATAAAGGAACTGAAAGGCTACGTGGAACCCTCATTGGAGGGTACCGAGGGGGGCAGTCGATTCCAGTTCTTCAGACAGGGCTACTTCTGTACCGATATAAAGGATTCAACGCCGGACAACCTGGTGTTCAACCAAATTGTGCCCCTAAAGAGTTCCTATAGGCCCAATAGATAAAAAGGGCTTTAAACATCGAACCTAATTTTAACATAAGATCTGATTACGTAATTTATCCGGGAGGTTATAAGATTGAGGGAAACAAGAACTAGGTTTGCCCCTAGCCCCACGGGCTATATGCACATAGGCAATCTGAGGACTGCATTGTATACCTATCTGATTGCGAAGCATGACGGAGGTAAATTTATACTCAGGATTGAGGATACGGACCAGAAAAGGTACGTAGAGGATGCAGTGGATGTCATATATAATACTCTAAATAAGGTGGGCCTTAAACACGATGAAGGCCCAGATGTAGGCGGTGATTATGGGCCATACGTACAGAGCGAACGCCGAAATATTTACAGGGAATACGCCGAAAAATTGGTTGAGCTAGATGGCGCATATTATTGCTTCTGCAGCAGGGAAAGGCTTGACGATTTGAGACAACAAGCAGAAGGGGATAGGATCACATTTCAATACGACGGGTATTGTAAGTCCCTCAGTAAGGAAGAGGTCCAAGAGAAGCTGCATGCAGGGGAACCTCATACGATCAGGCAGCGGATACCTAAAACGGGGAAGACCACCTTCGAAGATGCAGTATATGGGACCATCACCGTAGAGAATTCGGAACTGGACGAAGGCGTTCTCTTAAAGACCGACGGTCTGCCTACCTACAATTTTGCCAACGTAGTGGACGATAACCTTATGGGAATAACCCATGTTATAAGAGGGAGCGAATATCTCTCTTCCGCTCCCAAATACAACTTGATCTATGGCGCCTTTGGTTGGAATATCCCAACCTACGTTCATTTGCCCCTTATCATGAAGGAGGGGGGCAGAAAGCTCAGCAAGAGGGAAGGGGATGCCTCCTTTGAGGATTTCTATGAAAAGGGGTACTTACCGGAAGCTATAATTAACTATATAGCCCTGCTGGGCTGGAGTCCGGGGACAGAGCAGGAATTTTTCACCTTAGATGAGCTTGTAGAACAATTCGATATAAAGGGACTGAGCAAGTCCCCGGCGGTATTCGATGTCAATAAGCTCAGGTGGATGAACGGAGAATATATAAGGAAGATGGACTTGGAGGATTTTCATGAGTCGGCTCTGCCCTATTATAAAAAGTATATCTCATCTGCGGATGTTGATCTGAGCCTTCTTAGCAAGCTTTTGCATACCAGAGTAGATGCCTTAGAGGATATAGGGGATCATGTTGATTTTATAGAAGCATTACCCCAATACGATATAGATCTTTTTATCCATAAAAGGATGAAGACTACCCATGGGAATGCTTTGGCGAGCCTAAAAAAGGCATACGAAGTTCTTGCCGATTTAGAGGATTGGGGAGACGAAGCCGTCCACAAGGTATTGTTCGATACAATAAAGGAGATGGGGATTAAAAATGGGCAGATGCTGTGGCCGATACGGACAGCACTATCCGGCAAACCGTCGTCTCCGGGCGGAGGCACCGACCTTTTGGTGCTTCTGGGAAGGAAGGAATCCCTTAAAAGGATAAAGACAGGGATAAAAAAGTTGGGTATCATCAAATAAAGGGCTTTGGGGTGAGTTTGTGAGAATTTATTCTTGGAATGTCAATGGGATAAGGGCGGTTCAAAAAAAGGGGTTTATTGAGTGGGTAAAAGAGGAGCAGCCAGATATATTATGCCTTCAAGAAACTAAGGCCCACCTGTCCCAATTGGACGATGAACTTATAAATATAGAAGGCTATGAGTCCTATTGGAACTATCCCGAAAGAAAGGGATATAGCGGTGTTGCCCTGTACACCAAGACGGAGCCTAAAAGCGTATACTACGGGATAGGCATAGATATATATGACGAAGAGGGCAGAATAATCGTTGCGGAATACGATGATTTCGTTCTTCTCAACATATATTTTCCCAACGGGCAGATGAGCGACGAGAGGCTTAAGTATAAACTAGATTTCTACGATGCAGTACTAAAATACTGCAATATGAGGGTAGCCCAGGGGGACAAGGTCGTTGTTTCGGGGGATTATAATACCGCCCACAGTGAAATAGACTTAAAAAACCCCAAATCCAACGCGGATCGTTCGGGATTTTTACCTATAGAGAGGGCTTGGATGGATAAGTTAGTAAAAAGCGGATACACGGATACCTATCGATACCTCTACCCCGATACCGTAAAATATTCCTGGTGGAGCTATAGATTTCGATCCAGAGAAAAGAACATCGGCTGGAGGATAGACTACCACTTTGTTTCAAACAATATGCTGGACAGGGTAAAGGATTCACTAATATTAAACCATGTAATGGGTTCGGATCATTGTCCTATTATGCTGGAATTAATTCCAAAGGGTAATCCAAGCGGTAAATAGATATGCTGCGATAGAGGCCTTTCATTACAGGTTCAGTTAAATTATCTGAT
Source organism: Clostridia bacterium (assembly GCA_035647175.1). Classification (GTDB taxonomy): domain Bacteria; phylum Bacillota; class Clostridia; order Caldicoprobacterales; family UBA3941; genus UBA3941. Next base: position 4,388 of record DASRNX010000162.1, read on the forward strand.
CCACTGTTAAGGCAATGTACTTTCCGCAACATATGAATTGAGGATAATATCTTACGACATTTGTATGTCGGTGCAGAATGTTTGCCGTAAAATGTAAGGATAGGGCAGGAATAAAAGCATTCCCCTACTCTATAACCCTTACGGCCCCCCTAGCCCTGGAGAGCCAGCCCCTTTCTAGCTTGCTTATGAGGAAGTTCTTATTTGGGGACATATGTGCAAACTCCCTTTTACTGATCATAATTCCGGTATGGGTAATTATATTACGGCTTATGGCGAAATAAACCATATCCAACGGCCTAAGATCCCGGAATCGAACCTCTTTATATCCCAGATTTTTTATAGCCCTAATATAGCGGTTGGGATTGGTCTTAAACCAATCCTCCTCTATGGGCTTCCCATCGTCATTAGGCAGATTCACACCAAGATCCCTGTAGAAGAGAATTATAAAGCCCAGGCAATCAATTCCCTCATCCAAGGATCTACCGTTGTGAAGGAACTTGGCATTTCTATACTTTTCAACCAATTCATATATCCCTTGACTATCCGTTCTGTTTCCCATGGATTTACCCCCTATTATCAATGTTTATGCCCGGCCAAATATCTAAAGATATCGTGGCAATCGCATCATATGATTTTAACGACATGACAGTCCCTGCACGCAATTTATTTAGCCTATCGGAATATCTAATCCATGGTGAAGGTAGGTATCATTGCGCGTCGTAATATTCATAATATGGAGTTAAATATAAAGGGTGATAAGGACCCCGAGGATTTTATCACATTAAAAATCCTCTTGGCATAATATATAGTGATGTTATAGATGAGCAATTTAGGCTGCTACAGTTTCACATAGGGTGCGTTATTTAATGTAAATGCCTTAACCCGGTTTAACACTTTATAACCACCATGTGTATGATTAGCCGGCATAATCATTATACGTAGCTTTTGTCTATAGTTGTATCTATTCAAGGGAGGAGTGAAGAAATGGGATTTGGTTTCGGTCATGGCGGAGGAAGAGGCGCAGATAACTCACTTCTATTCTTCTTTTTGTTGCTGGTAATAATATTTGGTAACTGCGGCTTATTCGACGATGGAAGTGAACTATTATTCTTTTTCCTGCTTCTGGTGATATTGTTTTTTGGGGAAAACGGCATAGGCTTCTTTGGAGTAGAGGCAGAAATAGAATAATGGGAGGCAAAAAATGCTGTTCCTGCTCTTATGGGGACAGCATTTTTAAATTTCCTCACACATTTTAGGTGCGGCGGGAATAGTATATAAGTATCCTATGTACTTACTAAGGATAAACAACTCCAACTATAAAATCTATCATGGCGATAAATTTTGGTTCCGTATTGTTTATCTACAAATAAATTAAGAGAGGTGCTGGTATGGGATACGGGTTTGGCGCAAGCGGGCATGGTAAGGGTGGTTTTGACCAATCCATGATCATTTGGATTCTAGTTATTTTTCTATTGATGGGAGACGGAGGTTTTAACGACTTCGGCAAGGGCTGTTTCGGAAAAGGGGACGATTACTCCATACTTATTATCATAATTGTGCTCCTGCTCTTTAGTGGCGGCGGCGGATTTTTAGGTTTAGGGGCCCCCACGGAAGAGTAATTTATTCTTTCCTTAAGGAATTTTATAACATGATGGGTTTTAACATGTGTTTCAGCGTTGATACTATGAACCTTTAGCAACAATGGATTGGGGATAATACCAGGATATAAGTGTGGGATGCTCGATGTAAGCGTACGGTAAGAACGGTAGGGCCCGGATAAAAAAGATGGCATGTTATTTTACTGCCATCTTTTTTGGAATTATTCCCCGGCACTGCACATCGAGAATGTAATATATCCGCTATGCTGACATTACCCCTTGTTAAAAACAAAACTATTGTTGACATGCCGGTGATAAGTCGTATATAATGCATACAATTAAAAACATATAAATAACTTCTTATCCAGAGGGGGGGAGGGACTGGCCCTATGAACCTTCGGCAACCTTCAGAGCGTATCTGAAAAGGTGCCAATTCCAGCTGATATAGATCAGACAGATAGGAGGAGGATAATTGGCATTGTAGCCCTTCTTTCTGTAACCGAAAGGAGGGCTTTTGAGTATCTTTATCCCAATACCTCTATGCCGAGGTAACCAAGCCAGTATTCACGGATTCGATTATTAATGCAATGTATTCAATATTCAAACGAAAGGAATGATAGATTTGAAAAGGGATTACGAAGGACATTTTGATACGATAGCTGTGCATGGGGGACAGACTCCGGATTCGGATACCGGATCCAGAGCCGTTCCTATATATCAGACTTCGTCTTATGTATTTGATTCGGTAGAACATGCCGCTAATCTCTTTGCCCTTAAAGAGGGCGGCAATATATACACCCGTATAGGAAACCCTACGACTTCTGTACTTGAGGAACGGCTGGCCATGCTGGAAGGCGGGGTAGGAGCGCTGGCTACCTCATCAGGGCAGGCGGCTATCACCTTGGCTATACTCAACATAACCGGTTCGGGGCACAATTTTATATCATCAAAGTACATCTACGGCGGAACCCATACCCTCTTTCTGCATACCCTGGGTAGACTGGGCATCGAGGTACGGTTTGCGGATCTGTCGGACCCGAACGAATGCCGTGGGCTGATTGATGAAAATACCAGGTTTATATATACGGAATCCATAGGAAACCCCAAAAACAATGTCGACGATTTTAAGGCCCTGGCGGAGTTGGCCCATAGCCACGGTATCCCCTTCATAGTTGATAATACCGTGACAAGCCCCTATCTTTTCCGTCCCTTTGAATATGGTGCAGATATCGTAGTTCATTCCCTGACAAAATATATCGGGGGACATGGAACATCCATAGGCGGGGCCATCGTTGATTCTGGGAAATTCGATTGGAGCGATCCCAAATTTGCAGAACTCAATCAACCCGATCCCGCATACCATGGACTAAACTACTGGGAGGCATTTAAGGAGACGGGGGCTGCCTACATAACCAAGGCAAGGGTCCAGCTTATGAGGGATTTGGGACCGTCCCTTTCTCCTTTCAATTCATTTTTGTTCTTACAGGGTCTGGAGACCTTGCCACTTCGGATGAAGCGGCATTGCGAAAATGCTATGAAGGCATCAGTGTGGCTAAAATCCCACCCGGCAGTATCTTGGGTCAACTACCCCGGTTTGGAAGAACATAAGGATTTTGACAATGCAAAAAGGTATCTCCCCACGGGTCAAGGAGCCATAGTCGGGTTTGGTATAAGGGGCGGGAAACCCGCGGGAATCAAGTTTATAGAGTCCCTGGACCTAATATCCCACCTGGCTAATATAGGGGACGCAAAGAGCTTAATTATACATCCGGCTTCCACCACCCATCAGCAGTTGACACCCAAAGAACAGGAAGAATCGGGGATAACCGACGACTTTATCAGGTTTTCCGTGGGGCTGGAGGATATAGACGATATATTGACGGATCTTGATCAGGCGCTAATTAAGAGTCAGGGCTAACGGTTTCGCTTAGGCGATCATTCCGTCATACAGCTGCTTATGGGGTTTAACTGGGCGTTCAACAGCTATTATCGAATTAAGGCTGATCCGTGCAATGGATTAATTAGGCAGATTCGGTATAACGAGTCGGTATGATGTCCCCCCGCTTCTATAAGCGACGAGTAAGTTCCGATTAGTAAAACATGCGGTGGATATAAATCACCCGCCTCGTTGAAACCTGTGTGTTGCAATTGCCAATGCAATTGCTTCCGATGTTATAACGAGTCGGCAAGATGTCCCCCCGCTTCTATAAGCGACGAGTAAGTTCCGATTAGTAAAACATGCGGTAGATATAAATCACCCGCCTCGTTGAAACCCGTGTGTTGCAATTGCCAATGCAATTGCTTCCGATGTTTTAACCGAGATAGTATATCCAAAGAAAATAGTGCATAGGCGTACTTAAGGAGAGACTAGGAATTGAAAAATGTCAACAAAAAGAGCGACTCAAAGAGTAAGAAAAAATATGAAACCCCGGATTCCCCATGGTCTGTGGGGTGGACAAGTCCCCATGTCGTTACCCTGGCCGACGAGGACAATCCCCTTTTGTTGGACTGCGGAGAGGAATTGGCTCCTATATCTGTAGAGTATGAGGTGTACGGGGAGATGAATCCCCGTAGAGATAATGTTATATTGCTTCTCCATGCCCTATCCGGAGATGCCCACGCCGCAGGCTGGGATAAAGAAGCCCAGGATATGGGCCGCAGCTGGAGACTCAGCAGGCCGGGGTGGTGGGACACCATGATAGGGCCCGGGAAGGCCCTGGACACCAATATATATTGTGTAATTTGTTCCAACGTACTAGGGAGCTGTTATGGAACCACGGGGCCGGTTTCCATAGATCCAGATACGGGTAAACCATATGGCCTGGATTTCCCTATTGTTACGGTAGGAGATTGGGTTAGGCTGCAGGAAAGACTGGTTTCATATCTCGGAATTGAAAAGTTGTATGCAGTGGTGGGGGGCTCCCTAGGTGGGCAACAGGCCCTTGAATGGAGCCTGGCATATCCCGATAGGGTAGAAAGGGCCGTTATTCTGGCTTCTTCCGCCAGGTTAAGTTCCCAGGGACTTGCTTTTAATGCGGTCGCCCGCAATTCTATATTGAATGATATAAACTTTAACGGGGGAGATTACTATGAGGGCGATCAACCCGCTCAAGGCCTGGCTGTAGCCAGAATGTTAGGGCATATAACCTATCTTTCAGAAACATCCATGAGGGATAAATTCGGCAGAAGGTATCGCAAGAACGGTGATCGGCCTGGATTTCATTTAGGGGTAGATTTCGAGGTGGAAAGCTATCTCGAATATCAAGGGCAATCCTTCGTATCCAGGTTCGATGCCAACAGTTATCTGTATATAACAAGAGCAATGGATTATTATGACGCTGCAGATAGAGGGGGAGGGGACTTAGACAAGGCCTGTAAAACTGCGAAGGCGAGGTTTCTCCTAATATCCTTTTCTTCGGATTGGCTCTACACCCCGGAGCAGATGAAAGAGTTGACCTTCGCATTGTACAGGACCAAAAAGGACGTATCCTATGTCGAAATTCCATCGACTTATGGTCATGATGCCTTCCTTTTAGAGGTGGACCGGATTACGCCCCTTATATCTAAATTTTTAAAGGGGGTTGCATGTCATGGAGTTTGAGTTACAGCAGGATATGAGGTGGGACCACAAGGTAATATTTGATCTGGTAACCGATGGAGCTTCGGTCCTGGATCTTGGATGTGGAAACGGGGATCTTTTGAAAAAACTCATAGAGCAAAAGAATGTATGGGGTATGGGTGTTGAAAGAAATATGGAAAGGGTGGCAGGCTGCATCGAAAATAGTGTACCGGTATATCACGCGGATCTCGATCATGGACTACCCCAACTGCCCGGACATTTTTTTGATTTTGTAATCTTAGAGAAGACCCTACAGGCGGTAGCAAGCCCCATGGGGCTATTAGATGAAATGCTGAGGCTAGGAAAGGTGGGCATAATCAGTTTCCCAAACTTTGGGTACAAAGAGGTGGTAGCATCCTTCGTTCAAAGCCAAAGGATGCCCCGCACTGAAGCCCTTCCCTATTATTGGTATAATACTCCAAACATCCACCTCTTCACAGCCAGGGATTTCTTGGATTTAGTTAAAGAGAGGGACCTCAAGATTGAGATGGGTGTCTCATGGATAAGGGGTGAGACAAGACCCTTCTCGGAAGAAGAGTCGGATGAGGCGGAGGAAATACTGTTTATGATATCAAGAAGGTGAAACTTACTTATTAAAGGGCGGCCGATGGCCGTCCTTTAATGTTTTCATAAGAAAATTAGTCCGCTTAAGATCCTGCCTACCGAAATATTTAAGTATACCTTATCCAAAACCAAAAAGATCATTGACATATGGGAATAATGCATTAGAATAAAGATAATACCACTAAGCAGGTGATTAGTATTGCAAGTACTAAAAGATGAGGTCAGAAATAACTTAATAGAGGCCGCTACTGAGGAGTTTCTGGCAGAGGGCTATAACAACTCCTCCCTCCGTATCATTGCTTCTAAGGCGGGGATGACTATAGGTAACATCTATTCCTATTTTTCCAGTAAGGATAACTTATTTGAAACCGTCATTGATCCGGCTTTAAAGGGTCTAAAAAGCCTAATCTCTTTGGACGTTACGGGGTATGAAAGCAAGGATCAGCCCAGCTTGATTGAGATAACCGAGGAGATCTGCCAAGTATTTATGGCAAATAAACGGGGGTTTTTGATCCTTATGAACGGTAGTAAGGGCTCTCAATTTAAAGATATCAGACAGGACATAATAGATTTTATCAGCGATAGAATAGAAAGGGAGATATATCCCAGGGCCTCAAGCGCACAGATGGATCCGTTATTTGCAAAAGCCTTGGCATCCGGAATAGTCAGCAGCTTTATCACCGTTTTCAACAACTATGGGGGGGACGAGGGGAGACTATTCTATTTGGTCAACGAACTGATATACGTTGTCTTGGGTAATATCGAGAGCAGACTTTAAATAGATGCATTATGTCGACTCTTTACCGGTATGTATTATTTGAAATATCCTGATAGGATGGGGAAGATGAAAAAGAAAAGATATAGATTGTTGGAAAGCATTGCGGAGGTTATTATAGATAGGCGGAACTTATTTTTCTTGTTCTACATCATTACGATCATCTTCAGCCTATTTTCTATGGGCTGGGTCGATGTGGAAGAGGATATTGCCAATTATTTGGCCGAGGGCAGTAAGACACGCCAGGGAATAACGATTATGGAAGAGGAATTTACCACCTATGGCATGGCAAATGTAATGGTTTCGAATATTGCACCTACCAATGCTATGAATATTGCCCGGGGCATCGAAGAAATAGACGGGGTTGATTCTGTAATGTTTGAAAATAATGAGGATCATTACAGGGATACATCGGCTCTGTTTATTATAACCTTTTTGGGCGAGGAAACGGACGAGATTACCCTTCAAGCTATGGATGAAGTTAGGAACCTCATATCCCCTTACGATTTTTCTGTTTCTACGACTATCGGCTCCAGTATCGCTTCTCAATTGACAAAGGACATGACCTTAATCGGTATCCTTGCCGGCATCATCATCGTAATCGTGCTCTTATTTACATCAAAGTCCTATGCCGAAGTGCCTGTACTCCTTATAACTTTCGGGGTAGCCGCCCTTTTGAATATGGGGACCAATTTTCTTTTGGGTAAGATCTCCTTTATATCCAACTCGGTAGCCGTGGTCCTCCAGTTGGCCTTGGCCATAGATTATGCCATTATCCTATGTCATAGGTTTAGTGAAGAAAATGAGATTCACCCACCTCGGGAAGCGGCCATCGTTGCCCTGAGAAAAGCAATCCCCGAAATATCCTCCAGCAGCCTGACAACAATTGCGGGTTTGGGTGCCCTTGCCTTTATGGAATTTGGGATAGGAAAGGATTTAGCCATGGTTATGATCAAGGCTATACTGCTCAGCATGCTGTCCGTATTTACGCTCATGCCGGGGCTTTTGGTATTGTTTAGCGGGCTTATACATAGGTCACGGCATAGGAGCTTTGTACCCTCAGTTTCCGCATTGGGGCGATTTTCTATAAAAACTAGATATATCATTCCGCCAATCTTTGCCCTAGTCCTAGTAGTTGCCTTTATACTGTCTGCAAAATGCCCCTTTGTCTTTAGCCTAAGCGGTATACGTGCCCAAAGGCTTTCTGAGGCCCAGATTGCGGAAGATCGAATAGAGGAGAAGTTTGGTTCCAGCAATATGGTTGCGTTGATGGTACCCTCCGGAAATTATGAAGGGGAAAAGAAGCTCTTAAGGATCTTGGAGGGATACGAAGAAGTAGACAAGGCTATCGGACTAGCCAATACAGAGGCCATTGGCGGATATATGCTCACGGATATACTGACCCCCAGACAATTTTCTGAGTTGATGGATCTTGATTATGAAGTAGCCCAACTTCTCTACACCGCCTACGCAATAGGCGATGAGGATTATGGAAAGGTTATTAGCGGGATCGGTCAATATGGGATTCCCCTTATAGACATGATTCAATTTTCTTATGATCAGGTAAAAGGGGGGTTCGTTACCCTAGATGGTGAGCTAATGGAGGAGCTGGAAGACTCTAATAGTCAGCTGTCGAGTGCCCGCAACCAGATGGAAAGTGAGAAATTCAGCAGAATGTTTCTGGCCCTAAACCTCCCGGGCGAAGGGCAAGAGACATTTGATTTTCTGACTATGATTCAAAAGGAGGCCGCCAAATACTATGACAAGGGTTCTATTTATCTGGCGGGGGAATCCACGAATTCCTGGGACCTGTCATCAACATTCGACAGGGATAATATCATAATCAGCATTTTATCCGTTTTATTCGTCGTCATCATTTTGACCTTCACGTTCCAATCGGCGGGGCTTCCCTTTTTACTTATATCCGTAATCCAGGCCAGCATCTGGATTAACTTTTCTGTACCTTTTATAAGAAATCAGGGGCTATATTTTTTAGGATTCCTGCTGGTATCGTCCATTCAGATGGGCGCCAATATAGATTACGCCATAGTCATGTCAAGCCGCTATCTGTCCCTTAGAGAGAATATGTCCAGGGACAAGGCTGTAATCATGGCTTTGAACCAGGGATTTCCCACCGTAATAACCTCCGGAACTATTCTGGCCGTAGCGGGTATACTGATAGGCCAAATTTCTACAGATGGTGCCACTTCAGTTTTGGGATCCTATTTGGGGTACGGTACCATTATCTCCATGATACTTGTCATATTCGTACTTCCACAGCTGCTCTATCTGGGAGATATCATGGTTGAAAAAACCTCATTTAGATTAAAATTACTCACATCCCGATATCAGGCGTCGAGGGGGAAAGTACAACTGAGGGGCAAATTAAAGGGGTATGTGGATGGTGAAATCGACGCCTATGTTGAAGGCTCTATCACGGGGAGAATACAGGGAACATTTGATATTGACGAAGAACCGAAGGAGGACTTAGAGGGGGAAACAGGGGATGCATATGAGGAAGTTTAGTACCATTCTTGCGGTGATTATAATTCTATCGACCTTGATACCTGACGTTATAGGTGCATCGCCAGAACCGGCGTACAGGATTATTTCCATTGACGATGCCAAGGATCTTCGCAAATTATCAGAGGATTGTTCCTATGACGCCTTCTCCCGCGGTATAAAGGTGATTCTAAATGCCGATATCGACCTAAAGGACGAGGATTTTATTCCCATACCTATCTTTGCGGGAATCTTTGACGGAGGCGGGCATACCATTAAGGGTTTGTCCGTAGCGGTTGAAGGGTCAAACCAGGGGCTTTTCAGGTATCTTGAGGAAGATGCGACTATAAGGGACTTAAAGGTCCAAGGCGCTGTCACCCCTACAGGGGAGAAATCTACAATTGGCGGCTTGGTGGGCTATAACCAGGGCACTATCGAGAATTGCGAATTTAGCGGGTATATAAAGGGCAAGGACATAGTGGGGGGTCTGGCAGGTTGGAATGGAAGCACCGGTATGATTACGGACTCATGGACCAAGGGCGCAGTATATGGAAGAAGAAAGGTCGGGGGCATTGCGGGTTACAACACGGGTACCATCCTCAGCTGCACCAATGAGTCTAGCGTAAATACAACGATAGAGGAATATAAGGTGGATTTAGGGGAAATTGATATAGAAAACCTGGATATGGCCGAATTATCGAAGCTATCATCGGATATAACCGATATAGGGGGTATTTCCGGGATCAACACCGGTACCATAAAAAACACGCAGAATCACGGAACGGTGGGGTATCCGCAGGTTGGCTATAATATAGGAGGTATTGCGGGCAGACAAACCGGCTATATATCCGGTTGCTTAAACCAAGGAATCGTACAGGGACGCAAGGAGATAGGCGGTATAGTTGGACAGATGGAGCCATATATAGATGTTTTAATTCCCCCATCAAAGCTAAATAAGCTCCACGAAGAACTCAACACTCTGCATTCTTCCATTAATAAGATGATAAGCTTTACACAAACCACCTCAGCCGATATGAACCAAAAGCTGTCTAAGATACAAGACGGTATAAATGCCGGGAAAGCCCATGCACAGGAATTAATCAGTATGTCAGAGGACCTTATAGATAAAACCGGCACAGCAGGGGAGGAGATACTTGGTAGAATAAAGCCCATTATAGAAGGATTAAACGATATACCGAAAGATCTGGAAAACGCCATATCCACCATGGAAGAATCCATGGATTACATCAGGCGGATATTGGAAAAGATAGAAGAATATGATTGGGATGATGAGAGACTTACACTGAAGGCAGAACACCTCTTATCTATAGCAAAAGATGTCCGGGATGGGCTAGGTAGAGCTGGCGCCGATATAGACCAGGTGCTGAAAAAACTTCAAACAGGAGAAACTGAGGGGATCCCCGAATTATTGCAGTCTGTATCGGAGAGCCTTAATTCGGTCATGGATGTTGTATCAGAGGGCCTGGAGGATATTAGGGAGATAGGGGAAATCATAGGGGAGCTTATAGTCTCCTTGGACGGGGACATCAGTGAAGACTTAAAAGCTGCGTTGGACTATATGGATAGGGCTTTCGACCTTCTGGGGGACGTATTTAATAAGATTCAGGATATCTCCAAACAAATAAATGACCTTATAGGCTATTTCACCGATATGCCCCAACTTGATTTTGAGGCTATAAGGGATGTCTATGAAAAAACCAAAGAGGATCTTTTTGACTCCATGGGAGATATGTCAGTAACGCTTTCTGATCTCATGGATAGCATGTTTGTTCAAGGTAAAATCATGATAGGGGATATGCAGGGGATTAATGACCAGCTCTTTTTAGTAATGGATCTATCATTTAGCCTGATTGATGATTTAATGAATGAAGAAAAGGGGCTTGATAATGTCTACCAAGATGTATCCCGAGAAGATATCGATAAAAAAACGGATGGAAAGGTATTCCGTAGCAAGAACTTAGGTACAATCGAAGGAGATATAAATGTGGGTGGCATAGCGGGGGCTATGGCTATTGAATTAAAATTTGATCCCGAAGATGATTTTAACATAATTAAAAACACCCCCATAAATTCAGTGTTTCAAACCAGTGCGATCATTCAGCAATGTGAAAATGGCGGAGGGGTAGTTGGCAAAAAAAACAACGTAGGCGGTATTGTAGGCAGTATGGATCTCGGGTATATCCTAGATGGTGTAGCGGCTGATTTGGTAGAGAGCACTGACGGTGACTATGTAGGCGGCATAGCAGGAAAGGCCCATGGTCCCATTGTAAACAGCTATGCAAAAAGTACCCTAAGGGGTGCGAATTATATAGGCGGTATTGCCGGATATGGAACCGAAATACTAGATTCCCATACCCTTATAAGAATTGAAAGATCCAACGCCTGTGTAGGAGCTATCGCAGGTGATGTGGATAAAAATAATGTCATAAAGGCAAATTCTTTTGTAAGTAAAACCTTATCGGGCATAGACGGTATAAGCTATATTGAGAGGGCTGAACCTATCAGCTACAGAGAACTTATATCAAAGGAGAATCTCCCATCCATCTTTAAGGAATTTCGCTTGGCTTTTGTGGCCGAAGACGAAATAATCCGTACCCAAAATCTTAATTACGGAGACTCCGTTTCCAAAATTGATTTACCGGATGTACCGGAAAAGGATGGCTACCATGGGGAGTGGGAGGAATTTGACGGGGAGGATATCACCTTTGATACCACCATTAAAGCAATCTATACCCCAATTGCAACGGTTCTCGAAAGTGATGAGAAGTGGGATAATGTTTTACCTATGGTCCTGGTGGAAGGACAATTCGCATATGATGATACCTTGACCTTAGGATTTGACGACGAGGCCGAACTGCCTGAATTTAAAAAGGGAGCGGAAGCTGATCAATTGACCGTAATTATTCCGGACGACGGGGAATCCAAGCATATTATCAGGTATCTTCCATCGGTAGCAGGAAGGGAAATGGATCTATATATCCTGTCGAGCGGGAATTGGAGCAGATCAAAGAGCCATACAGACGGGAAGTATCTGGTATTTGAAGCTGAAGGAAATACCGTTACATTTGCCGTGGTATATAATAAGCTCCCATATAAAGGTCTGATAGTCCTAGTAGCGGTTATATCTATAGTAGTTGTGTTGACCATATATGTGAAGAATAGAAAGAGACATCCGAAAAGTATCGGACTGGGCTAATAATATGTAATTAGGGCGAAGAAAGCTTCTTCGCCCTGTTACTAAAAAAGTCATGATAAGCCGGGATACAACCATCAGGCGAAAGGCCATATCCCCTAATCATATGTCATAATTCAAGCATCAAAAGGGCATGGGGCAAAAGTTCACTACCACATATGAACTGAGCAGGTATGGACCGAACCGCTATACTCATCACTATATATGGTGTATCCTGTTGGAAAAATGTATGCTTGATACCCCAATCGTGTTGTAGTATACGACTCGATCAAATTAAATCATTTGCCCATGGAAGGCATGGATACTGTGATCGCCATAGTGATTGAATTGGGTTTTATGAATGAATTTATTTAAAAAGAATAAAAAATTATGGTGTTGACATACTATAAATGCTGTGTTACTATATAAATCGTTGTTCAAAAGACATCGATTCAGGTGCTGGAGGACGTTAACCACAAATTGGAATCAAAAGAATTAGAAAAAATGGTTGACAAAGCATCCGAAATTTGATAACATAGTAAGAGTCGCCCC
>DASRNX010000163.1:0-3439 GCA_035647175.1 Clostridia bacterium
GCTTATTGTATTGTAACCCAATGGAGTCTTAAAAGCCCTTAGAATAAAAGAAAAATATAGGCATATATTATCATCATATCTCTTGCCGATGTGTAGGGACATTTGTTTAAATATCCTAGATATAGGGAAGGCGTAATAAAATAAAGGGGAGACTTGATTATGGTAAATAAAGAAACTCTATTAACTCCTGAGGGTGTCACAAAACTCGAACAGGAGCTAAACTTTTTAAAGACGGTAAGGCGAAGACAGATTGCGGAAAGAATAAAACAGGCTATTGCTTTTGGGGATCTCAGTGAAAATTCCGAATACGATGAAGTCAAAAACGAACAAGCCTTTATAGAAGGCCGGATAGTAACTCTGGAAAATATGCTCAGAAATGCAAGGATTATAGATGATGAGGATATTTCCACCGATGTTGTTAGTATCGGTTCTACAGTTAAAATACTTGATATAGAATTTGACGAGGTTATGGAATACACAATCGTAGGATCCGCAGAGGCCGATCCCGGCCAGAACAAGATATCCAACGAATCGCCTGTGGGAAGAGCGTTGATTGGTCAGCAGGTTAATTCAATAGTCGATGTCAGTGTTCCCGATGGAATTATAAAGTTGAAAATATTGGAGATCAAGAAATAAGAAGGGATCGCTATCAGACTATATGCCCATAGGGTATATTTTATTTGTAGCTGAAGGGTTAGATGTGGTATTATTAAACGAGACTAAACAATATCTCCATTACTTTAAATGGCGGATCCTACTGGCGAATTAGATTATGGGCAAAAGGTTCCGCCTTGTTGAAACGGTGTATTATAATTACTGAAGCAATTGTACCGGCATTATGATCCGGACGGTTTATCAATCACCATTTCCGTATGTTTTTAGTTATCCGTTCCTATGCGCTCTATCGGTAATTTGGTCCGCTGGTCGCTATCCTATATATAGTTGGAAAGGTATGAAAGTCGATGAATGAAACGAGAGAAGACGGTATTGCACAAGAGAATTTAAATGAGATTCTTAAGGTCAGAAGGGACAAGCTTGTAAAGCTTCGTGAAGAGGGCAGGGACCCCTTTAAAATAACAAAATTCAACCCTACATATAAGTCCGTAACTATAATTAACGATTATGAAAACTTGGAGGGTCAACAGGTAGTAATCGCAGGGCGAATTATGACCAAAAGAGTTATGGGTAGGGCCAGCTTTGCCCATATCCTAGATAGCGATGGTCAAATTCAAATTTTTGTTCAGATAAACGAGCTTGGCAGAGAAGCCTATGAGGACTTTAAGGAGATAGACCTTGGGGACATAGTGGGTGTAACCGGGACAGTGTTCAAGACTAAAAAAGGCGAGATATCTGTAAAGGCAAAGGAAATCACTCTTTTGACAAAGTCCCTGCAGCCCTTGCCTGAAAAATGGCACGGCCTTAGGGATACCGATCTTCGTTATAGACAAAGACATGTGGACCTTATAGTAAATCCAGATGTTAGGAAGACCTTTATCATCCGTTCTAAAATCATACAGGGGATTCGAAATTACCTTGATCAAAGGGGATTTTTAGAGGTAGATACCCCTATTTTGCACAATACTGCCGGGGGGGCAACAGCCAGACCTTTCATTACCCACCATAATACTCTGGATATAGATATGTATATGCGCATTGCAACAGAGTTGCATCTGAAGAGATTGATAGTAGGTGGTTTTGATAAGGTTTATGAGATGGGTAGAATCTTTCGAAATGAAGGAATGTCTGTAAAACATAATCCTGAATTCACTACTATTGAACTTTATCAGGCCTATGCAGATTATGAGGATATAATGGATCTAACGGAGGACATGATCTCCACAGTGGCAAAGGATGTAATAGGTGTAACTGATATTGAATACCAAGGACAACCGGTTGATCTTACTCCCCCCTGGAATCGTTTGACTATGGTTGGGGCAGTTAAAAAGTATACCGGTATTGACTTTGATTCCTTTAGCAGTGGGGAAGAGGCGGCAATAGCCTTAAAGGGAATTGGTATAGAGATCAGCAAAGCCATTACTTGGGGTGAGGCATTAAACCTCGCCTTTGAAGAGAAGGTTGAGGAACAATTAGTACAGCCGACTTTCATTACGGAATATCCCGTTGAAATTTCACCTTTGGCAAAAAGAATGGATAGGGATCCGTGCTTGACGTATAGATTTGAACTTTTCATCACCGGCCGGGAACTAGCCAATGCCTTTACAGAATTAAACGATCCCATAGACCAAAGGGAACGGTTTTTAGATCAGGCCAGACAGAGGGAAGCGGGTGACGAGGAAGCGCATATGATGGATGAAGACTTTATCAATGCCCTAGAGGTGGGCATGCCTCCCACCGGCGGACTGGGAATAGGGATCGATCGCCTTATTATGTTATTGGCAGATTCTGCATCAATAAGGGATGTTATTTTATTTCCTACCATGAAACCTAGGAGCCATTAACAAAAAATATGGGCTAAGTTTGTATATCGATAGGGGTGTGTTGATGTGTATCGCGTTAAACTGAATAGGGAAAGGTTAAAAAACCATATCCAATATGATTGGTGGAAATATATCCTATGCATAATCGCCACTATTGCTATATGGAATGTTGTGACAACTGTTACAAAGCCCAAAACGCCTGCAGATAAGAAGATAGAGATATTTTTAATTGGCGACTATATGTTCGATGAACCTGCTGCAGCTGTATCGGAAGGGATTCTCGACGATTTCCCCAATCTATGGGAGGTCAATATCAATAATATTTCCCTGGGCGGGGAGGATCTTCAGATGGATTACATGGGCCGACAAAAGTTAATGGTCATGTTGGCTAGCCAAACCGGGGATATATATGCCTTTGAAAAGGATGAGTTTGCACAAATTGCTGAACAAGGTGCATTCATATCTTTAGATGAGTTCGTAGAAGAGAATGGGGATCTTATAGGTGAAGATCGCCTCGGGAAGAGTAAAAAAATGATCCTGGAAGAGGATGTAGAACCTCATTATTATGGTATTTCTATGAACGGCCTGGAATTATTTATGGACACCGGCTATGATGTATCGGATAAGGTTATAGGGATAATGGGCTACAGTGATAACCCATCGATGGCCGTTGAAGTACTAAAATGGATATTAAATGACGGCGTAAAAAAAGATTGAGTTGGATTTATGTCGGGTCCTACAACCCGGTTCGAACAATGTTATTTTTAGTTTTTGTTGACAACGTATTTGGGATATGCTATCATATAATTCCCCTTCAGGGGGGATAACATGTCTAAAATCTTTTGTTGACATAACATATTTGCTGTGTTACTATATAAATCGTTGTTCAAAAGACATCGATTCAGGTGCTGGAGGACGTTAACCACAAATTGGAATCAAAAGAATTAGAAAAAATGGTTGACAAAGCATCCGAAATTTGATAACATAGTAAGAGTCGCCCC
>DASRNX010000164.1:0-10462 GCA_035647175.1 Clostridia bacterium
CGGGCGAAAGTAAGAAGATACATGTGTATCAGAAGAGCCGTATGCGGGAAAACCGCACGTACGGTTCTGTGAGGGGCAATAGACATTCCCTTCACGATATAAATATTTTGAAAGGAGTGTCGAGTTTGTCTACTCGACGAATCGCAATGGGAAGGATTCAAGGAGTATATCTAGCCCCTCATCCGCCAATCATTGTAGATGAGGTGGGGAAGGGGGATAGGGAAGGCGCTCGGACCACCATAGACTCCATGGGTATTTTGGGCAGAGAAATCAAAAGCAAAAACCCCGATACGATTATCGTGATAAGCCCCCATGGACCGGTCTTCGCTGACGGGATCGGCATAATGTCGGAGGATATATTGAAGGGGGATTTTTCGAGATTTGGTGCCCCAGGTGTATCCATGGCCTTTCAAACCCATGGGGATCTCATAGAAAGAATCATCGGCGAGGCCCAAAGGATAGGGATTTTAGCCATAGATCTAGATAGGGATATGTGCTCTTCATATAATATATCGGGTACGTTGGATTGGGGCGTTTTAGTTCCCCTCTACTTCGTCAACCAACACTTTACCGGATACAGGTTAGTGACTATGGGCGTTTCCCAGCTTCCCTATCATGAGCTGTACGCCTTCGGGATAGCCATGAAGAGAGCGATAGAATCCCAAGACAAGGATGTCGTCATAATCGCCAGCGGGGATCTCTCCCATCGCTTGAAGGAAGACGGACCCTACGGGTTCCATCCTGCAGGGGTGGAATTGGATAAGACCATTACGTCTTTGATAGAAGAGGGCGATGTCGAGGGGCTTTTGACCATAGATCCTGAACTTATAAGTGAAGGCGGGGAATGTGGGCTGCGATCCATTATCATGGCTTTAGGTGCCTTGGACGGACAAGCTTTTAGGCCGGAAGTCCATTCTTACGAAGGCCCCTTTGGCGTGGGTTATTGTGTGGCATCCTTTGAACCTGAAGACGCCGACAGTTCACGCAATCTTATGGATAAACTTATAGAGAATAGCCGCCGCAGCATAAGGGATACGAGGGAAAAAGAGGACGACTATGTACGGTTGGCCAGGGAATCCCTTGAAACCTATGTGAGGACGGGGGAGACTATGGATTTAGGCGACAGGCTCCCCGATTCTATGCTGGACAATCGGGCCGGCACATTTGTTACCATTAAACAACACGGTCAGCTCCGGGGATGTATCGGAACCATAGAGCCGTCACGGGAGAGCATAGCCCATGAAATCGTGGAAAATGCCATCAGCGCCGGCACCAGGGATCCCAGGTTTTTCCCCGTGGCGGAAGAAGAGCTGGATAGTCTGGTGTATTCCGTAGATATATTGATGGAACCGGAACCGGCAGAGGGCTTTGGGGATCTGGACATCAAAAAATACGGGGTAATAGTCAGCCACGGCTCTAGATCCGGTCTCCTCCTTCCAAACCTAGAGGGTATTAGTTCCCCCCAGGAGCAGGTAAGCATTGCCCTTCAAAAGGCCGGAATAGACCCGGACGAGGATTATGAGATGCAAAGATTTGAGGTGAAGAGGCATCTATGAAGGAGGCATTATTCTACACGAGGGCCGAAGGGGGAAAGCTAAGATGCCTTCTATGCCCCAACGTCTGTATCATCGAAGAGGGGGACAGGGGGAGCTGCAACGTCAGGGTGAATATGGAGGGCAGATTGATTGCCCAGGGATACGGTAATATATCCGCCATAGCCATGGACCCTATAGAAAAAAAGCCCCTCTATCATTTCTATCCCGGCTCTAACATCCTGTCCGTGGGCGGACTGTGGTGCAACCTAAGGTGTTCCTTTTGTCAGAACTGGCACATTGCCCATCGTGAGGGCGAGACCCAGTTTATTTCTCCCGAAAGTTTAATCACCATGGCCAAAGAATATGGCAGCATCGGCATCGCATTTACCTATAACGAGCCCATCATAAACTATGAGTATATTCTTGACACCGGTATCCTGGCGGCGGATCATAATCTAAAGATCGTGCTGGTCACCAACGGGTACATCCTGCCAGAACCCCTTGAAAAATTATTGCCCCATATAGATGCGATGAATATAGATGTCAAGGGCTTTACTGAGGAGTACTACAGGGAAGTCTGCGGGGGAAGCCTCTCGCCGATAAAGAGGGCCGTAGAATTGGCGGCGGGACATTGCCATGTAGAGCTGACCACCCTTGTAGTCGGAGGGGTCAATGACGGGGCGCAGGAGATGGAGAGCCTCTTTAGATGGATAAAGGGGATAGACCCCTATATACCCCTGCACCTTTCCCGGTATTTACCGAACTATAAAATGAACTTACCTGGCACTGAGGTGGAGACCATGATGTCGTTAAAGGCCCTTGGGGATAAATATTTGAATCATATCTATCTGGGGAATATGGGCGGGGTGGATAATAACACCTATTGTCCTAATTGCCGGGAACTTTTAATAGACAGGGGTCACTATAGGGCCAGGGCAGCCGGAATATCCCAGGAGGCAAGGTGTAGCGGCTGTAGCAGCGATACAAGGAGGATTTTGGGGGCATGGGGGGACAAATAGTAAGATGATTATCATATTTTTTACGCTTGCTATAGAAAAACATCATAGAATGATGTTATAATTATAGGGGCGGTCTTATGGGGCCTATCTAAAGGTGTAATTATGCAAACTTCAAAAGGTGTATTATACTATGGATTAATTCGTAATAACGATAATCTGATTTTATATGGTTTCTATTTATAGTTAAACGATAGGTCAACCATATTTATCTGTAGGTGAGAAATTTCATAGTTAGAGTTGTTTATATGTAGCGGTTATTCTTTCATAATACCTAAAGCGGGGGTGGAAATATGTGGCCGATGATATCTGATTTATTGCAGCGTTTGGAACCGTATTTAAGGTTTCCGGATGTTATTCGCCATGTTATAGATGTTGCGGTTGTAGCCTTCGTGTTATACCAGCTCCTTTTGCTCATTAGAAAGACCAGAGCGGAACAGGTGCTGAAAGGCTTGGTCTTCCTGTTTTTTATATACTTTGTGACTAAGGGCTTAAGGCTAAATACCATAGCATGGATCCTGGAAAACACCATCAATTTTGGTATTACGGCGGGCGTAATTGTTTTTCATCCCGAAATTAGGAGGGCCCTGGAACAAATAGGCAGGGGGCGTATTTTTGACAGAACCCTTCTGATGCGCGACGAAAAGGACAGGGATGCAAGGAGCATCGTAGACGGCATCGTGGCGGCTGTTGCCAATATGTCCAAGACCAGAATAGGGGCCCTTATAGTAATAGAAAAGAATACCGGAATCAATGAAATCATCGAAACGGGAATTTGGATTGACGCAAGGCTGACCAGGGAGCTGCTGGAAAACATATTTGTCCCCAATACCCCACTCCATGACGGAGCCGTTGTGATTCGGGGGAACAGAGTGGCCGCAGCCGGTTGTTTTCTGCCCTTGACCGAGAACCCAAATCTGAGCAAACAATTGGGTACCCGCCATCGAGCGGCCCTGGGAATATCGGAGAGCTCAGATGCCTTGGCGATAATTGTGTCTGAGGAGACGGGGGTTATTTCCATGGCCAACAGCGGCAGGCTTACTCGCTATCTGGACATAGACGGCCTCAAAAATGTCCTGGGTTCAATATATGTTAAGGATTCCGATATTGGGCCTTTTAGCTTTATTAAAAGGAGGTCCAAAAATGGGTAGCTTTTTTGAAAGAAATACAACCCTTAAGATAATATCCATCATAATCGCCCTTATCCTTTGGGGCATGACCCCAAACAACCGGGATCCGGTGCGGGATATGAGCTTTAGGGATATTCCCATAAAGATTGAAAACCAGCAGAAACTCTCCGAAAACGGACTGATGATATCGTCGGAGATGCCGGACAGCTACAGCTTTGATATACGAGCCAAGGGCAGCATGGTAAAGTTTTTGGACAGGAGCAAGATAGTTGCCCTGGTTAACTTGTCGGATATCAACAAGACGGGTGAACAGAGTGTATCCGTCGAGCTCCAAGGACTTCCGGGCACCAGCAATATTGAGATTAAATCAGCTCCGGACATAAAAATTGACGTGGAGAGGATAGTATCCAAATCCATCCCTGTGTTGCCCAAGATAGCAGACGAGGACAGCCTGGAACTTGGCAAGCGATTCTATGAAATAGAGCCCAGATCTGTAGAGGTCAGAGGCCCCGAATCACTCATCGCTACGGCGGCATATGGGCAGGTGTCCGTTTCGTTGGGGGATAAGGATAAAAAGTTGGAGCGCTCGTCTGCGGTTCAGCTGTTTAACGACGAGGATGAGGCCCTTGACATGGGGTTTATAACCATAAACCCCGAATACTGCGTAGTAACCATCTACCCGAACAAGACCGTCGGGATAGATGCGGTAATTACCGGTAAACCGGCCGATGGCTTCGTCGTAATGGGGGAAGAGGTAAAACCCCGGGAGGTAACCATAAGCGGGAATCCCGAGGTATTGGAGGCTATGGATTCCATACAGACTGAGATATTGGATATCGAAGGTGCCACCAGTAATATCGTAAAGGAAGTCAGGCTGCAACAACAGGAGGATATAAGGGTGAGCCCCGGCGAACCATCCACTGTGCAGATCCTGGTCAGGATAGAGAAGATCGTTGACAAGCAGGTCTCCATTGAGGATGTAGAGTTTCGCAATATAGCCGAGGGAGTGGAAGCCAACGTTGAAGAGGACGGGGGAGATATATCCCTTACCATAAGGGGCCCACAAAGCCTGGTAAACGCCTTTGGTCCCGAGGATCTAAGGCTGTATGTGGACCTCAACGAATCCTCAAGGGGCGGGAGAACCTATCCCATATTGGTGGATAAATTACCCTCGGGATTGGAGATAGTGGATATAGAGCCTGAGAATCTAAAGGTGATATTTGAGTGATTCAAAAGAACTTTCTCACCCCGGTTTCAATCTCCGTCTTTGCCCGGAGCAATACCTGGTTTATTTCCTCCACCTTCACGGGCTTTAAAATATAATCGTAGGCCCCGACTTTCATGGCCTGCCGTAGGTAATCAAAGTTATCGTAGTTGCTGACGATTACGTATTTTATATTAGGCCAGCGCTTCTTTGCCGTTTCGATGAAGGTGATACCGTCCATCTTTGGCATCCTGATCTCGGTGAGTATTACATGGGGGGCTACATGGGGCAGAAGGCCCAATCCTTCCTCACCGTTATTTGCCTCGCCGACCAGTTCAAAATCGTGTTCCACCCATTTGACCTTGCTATCTATATCCCTGCGTGCATTATAGCTGTTGTCCACCATTAAAACCTTTAAAATCAACTTGTTCATCCTCTCTTGCAGCAAGTTTGCTGGATTTTTTAGTATAGGGTGCCACCAAATTAATGGTTGGTAAATTAAGGTTTCAAAAAGTTGAATTATAGATATTATGTACTAAGGAGTCCTATAACATTTTTTTGAAACACCCCAATATATTTAGATTGATTATAGCATCTAAAACGGGATATAGGAAGAAAGTTTGTGGGAACCGCCTAAAAATGGGGAAATAATTAGAACTGGCATTTGACTTAAATAAATGATATAATCAAGTATATATTTGCGTCTGTAGCTCAGTGGATAGAGTGTTGGACTCCGACTCCAAAGGCCAAGGGTTCGAATCCCTTCAGACGTACCAGTGAAGAACCCCTAGATATCTAAGTCTCTGGGGGTTTTGTTTTTAATGATTCCCCATAGGATCTTGGGTTTGTGTGCCACCTTGTGTGCCGCCGCCCTTTGTTTGTTTTAATAGATATTGGGTTAAGATGGTTGTATAGGGGCTGAACCTGCAGAAAGGCTGTGATATGGTGCCTGATAAGAAATTCGAGATAATAGCCTTAACCATGCGCTATTGGTTTATTGGATTGATTATATTCGTTGTCATTAGGGTGTTTTTAGAAACGACGGGCCCAAAAAGAGGTCAAAATTTTCGGGACGAGGGTCCATTCGGACATATTGTTTTTTTTATGGTGATTTTTCTCATCTCCGCCTTCGCCTTGCTTTCCTATAGGGGCGCCGGGGGATTTGATATATATACCGCTATCTTGGGATTGATAGTGGGCGCGTCCTTTATATTGCAGTATAACCTCTTTCGATTGATCTTTCCGGATTCGGATAGGCTCTTGTTGATAGTAGTCGATATATTGGCGATTTTAGGTTTCGTGATGCTCTATAGGTTTAGTCCCGATCAGGGTATGCACCAGATCAAATACTTTGGTTACGGAAATATCGGAATGCTGTTTTTTGTGCTTTTTACCCGACGGATCAGGATGGGTAAAAAATTGGGCTACACAATTATGGCGCTTGCCTGTATATTGTTGTTATTGCCGATTATATTTGGAAAGGAAATCTATGGGGCCAAGAATTGGGTATCCATAATGGGTTTTAGCTTTCAACCGTCGGAGTTTGTGAAGATAATCCTGGTATTTGTTTTTGCCATATGGTTTAATACGGGCCAAAGGTTTCGGGAGCGGTTGCCTGCCCTTTTGTTTGCAGGGGTTTCTGTTATGCTGGTGGTACTTCAGAAGGATTTAGGTGCAGCCCTGTTATACTTTTACATCTTCCTTTTTGTCTATTATATAGCTACCTCCGATTGGATAATCGCCGCTTTGGCCTTGGGGACAGCCGCCTTGGGGAGCGTAATAAGTTATCGCTTATTTAGCCATGTGCGGGTACGTATAGAGGCGTGGAAGAACCCTTGGAGGGATATAGAGAATAAGGGATACCAGATAGCCCATTCCCTTATAGCCATAAGCAGCGGCGGTCTTATAGGGACGGGCCTGGGTTTAGGCTCGCCGCAAGTGGTTCCCGCGTTTAAGACGGACTTTATATTCGCGACCCTATGCGAGGAGTTTGGGATCATTACGGGGCTCTGCGTCATCGGGCTCTACGCCGTCATAGTTATTAGGGGGATGACCATCGCCATAAGGAGCCGGGAATCATATTGGTCACTGCTGGCTTTGGGGGCAACGGTGGCCTTAACCATGCAGGCTTTTACCATCATAGGGGGCGTTATCAAGATGATACCCCTAACGGGTGTTACCATGCCTTTCGTCAGTTCAGGGGGCAGCTCGATGATATCTTCGCTGGCTCTCATAGGGGTTTTAGAGGGTGTGGCGATGGGCGTACCCGACGTTGAGGACGATGATGCAGATGAAGAAAACCATGAAACCTATGGGGAAGGGGATAATGAGGAATGAAGGCTTTAAGGCAGAACCTAAAGAGAGGTCTCGTTGCCCTTATGGCTGCCTTTGTCTTGTTGGCTGCCTATTATTGCTATGTTCTCTTCTTCTACGGGGACAGATGGTTCGCAAATTCATATAATCCGAGGGTGCGTATGGATGCATGGGAGCCCAAAGTCATCCCCGGGGATATAAAGGATCGAAAGGGGAAGGCCCTGGCTTCGACCATTAAGGAGAATCGCAAGAACCCGGACACAAACGAAAAACAGGTCTTTTACTATAGGAGTTATTCCGGCGGCGAACAACGGGCTAAGAGTGCAGCCCATGTGGTGGGGTTTAACAGCCCCCAGTTTGGCAGATCCGGGGTAGAGGCATTACAGGTCCGATATCTCTTGGGGTACAACAATCCCTTTTACGAGAGGATATATCAAAAAGTATTTTTATCACGGGAGGTGGGAAACAGCCTATACCTCACAATCGATGCCGACCTCCAGCAATATGCCGATGATATCCTCGGAAAGAACAGGGGCAGCGTCGTAGTCATGAACTATCAAACGGGGGAGGTATTGGCCATGGTCAGCCATCCGACCTTCAATCCCAACCGCTTAGGGGAGGGTATTGCCGGCGATGTCCTGGTAAGCAGGGCGACGGAAGGGCTTTATGCCCCCGGCTCAATCTTTAAGATAGTAGTTGCCGCATCTGCCCTGGAGAATATAGACGGTGCCCTCGACGATACCTTTGATTGTCTGGGAGAAATAGAAATCGGTACACAGAAGATCTCATGCTACGGGGGTGAACCCCACGGTCAGGTTGACCTGGCCCGGGCAATGGTGCTGTCTTGTAATGGCGATTTCGCCCGAATAGGTGTAGAATTGGGGAAGGGAAAGCTCCTTAAAACCGGCGAGGCCTTTGGCTTTAACCAGGATTTCATATTTCCTGATTTAAAGCTGGTTGCCAGCCGTTTACCCCTCAAGGCCAACGTTTCCAAGGAGAAATTGGCCCTATCCTCCATAGGCCAAGGGGATGTGCAGGTAACTCCCCTGCATATGGCCATGGTTGTGTCTGCGGTGGCCAACCAGGGCGAAATGATGGAACCCAAACTCGTCTACCAGGTGGTCGGAAGGACCGGCAAGGAACAAAAAAAAATGGAGCCTAAGGTCTATCGAAAGCCTATGGGCGAGGAAGTATCCCGAATCATAGGGGATATGATGAAGGATGTAGTTACGCATGGCACGGGAAAAGCCGCTGCTATCAAAGGGAAACAGGTAGCGGGTAAAACCGGGACTGCCGAAACGGCAGGCCAGGATTCCAATCCGAGGAACAATGCTTGGTTTGTTGGATTTGTTTCCGATAACAGCTCCAAGGTAGCCATCGCCGTAGTCCTCGAGGATATGCCCTCGGGTCAGACCGGGGGAAAGGCTGCAGCGCCGCTGGCCGGAAAGATACTTAAAAAGGCCGTTGATCTGGGTTATTGAATGAAATTTATCAACGCGGAATGATCCAAGCTATTAGTGGATTGTTTTTGACTGAAGAGACTACACAGAAGGGTTGGGATTTTATGATGCTATTGGATGAAAAATTAAAAAACCTGCCTGAAAACCCCGGCGTTTACCTGATGAGGGATGAGACAGATAATATAATCTATGTAGGTAAGGCCATTTCCCTTAGAAATCGTGTCCGCCAATATTTTCAATCATCGAAAAATCACTCGCCTAAGGTGAGGGCCATGGTTGCTAATATCAGGGACTTTGAATATATAATCACGGATTCGGAGCTGGAAGCCCTGATCCTGGAATGTAACCTAATAAAAAAACACAGGCCAAAATATAACATTCTATTAAAGGATGATAAGAGTTACCCGTATATCAAGGTTACGATGGAAGAGGATTATCCGAGGATTATGCTGACCCGGGACGTAGCCAGGGATAAAAACCTCTATTACGGGCCATACAGCAGCACCAAGGTGGTCAGAGATACCATAGAGGTCATAAAAAAACTGTTTCCCATAAGGACGTGTAAGAAGAACCTAAATAACATGAAAAAAGGGGATCGACCCTGCCTGTATTACTATATAAATCAATGTCAGGGCCCTTGCCTTGGAAATATCACCAAGGAGGATTATAGGGAAGTCATAAGGGATGTGCGTAAATTTCTAGACGGTAAATATGAGGACCTTATGGTGGGGTTAAAGGAGAAGATGAAGGAAGCTGCCGCAGAGCTGAACTTTGAGAAGGCCGCCTCTATCAGGGATAAAATCATTTCAGTTGAAAAGGTAATGGAAACACAGAAAATTGTATCCGTTGATATGTTGGATCAGGATGTTATAGCCATCGCCCTTGGCGAATCTGAAAGTATAGTACAGATGTTTTTTATAAGAAATGGCAAGCTGACGGGGAGCGAGCAGTTCGTATTGAATACCAAAAATGACAACGATATAAAAGAGATATTGGGCTCTTTTATTAAGCAGTTTTATCTGACATCGTCCTTTATCCCCAAGGAAATCCTTTTACAGCAAAGCATTGACGAGGCTTTAATCATCGAACGCTGGCTTACTTCTAGAAAGGGGAATCGGGTATATATAAAAACGCCCCAGAGAGGAGATAAGAAAAAGCTGGTGGATATGGCCCTAAAGAACGCCATGGAGGCATTGGAAAACCTAAAGCAGAAGATTTTGCGGGAGGAGGCAAGGACCATAGGTGCCTCCGAGGAGCTGATGCAGGATCTGGACCTTCCCTATGTGCCGACCAGGATAGAGGCTTTTGATATATCCAATATCCAGGGAGCTAATTCTGTGGCTTCCATGGTTGTATTTGAAAAGGGTAGGCCCAGCAAGCAGGATTACAGGAGGTTTAGGATAAAAGAAATTATTGGACCCGACGACTATGCCAGCATGTCCCAAGTGATTACCAGAAGGTTTAGAAGAGGGCTGAAAGAGCAGGGAGAAATGGAAGCCCAAGGCAGAGATCCCAATAAGGGTAAATTTTCAAGGTTTCCGGATCTTTTATTGATAGATGGTGGGAGAGGCCAGCTAAACGTCGCAGCTGCCGCATTGAGGGAGCTTGGGATTGATTCTATTCCCATAATTAGCCTGGCAGAAAAATTCGATGAAATCTACACAGAGCGGATGGAAGAGCCCTTGGTGATCCCCAAAAACAGTCTTGGACTCCAGCTGCTCCAGAGGGTGAGGGACGAAGCACACAGGTTCGCTCTTACCTATCACAGGAGCCTCCATAGCAAGACCAGCATCAGGTCCATATT
>DASRNX010000165.1:0-4147 GCA_035647175.1 Clostridia bacterium
GCCACTTTTCATACAATAGAGTAAATCCTGTTAGATTTAAAAGGTTGCATAATCTAAAGGGGTGAATCTGTGATACTAATAGACGATGCGGGCAGCGGTAGTCTTGTGGGTGGTACATGTATTGCCGCACTTCGTTCGGAAACAAATGAATATGTCTATGATTTTATACCAATCAGCTATTACCAGAATGGAAATTTCTATGAAAAGCTTTATTTGCACAAGAGCAAGGATATAGTCTTCGAGCTCATAGCAAAACTCGGGATAACTAAAAAAGATGAAATTTTGATTTGTCGGGGCTATATGTTCGATATAGCCAGAAAGTTCCTGAGCGATTCTCAATTAAATTGGACAAGCACCAAGATCGTTGATCCCTTGCAGAGCAAAATAGAGCATACATTTAATCAGTATGCCCTGGGGCTTGGCGTGCCGGTGCAATATGTTAATTATATAAAATATCCCTTGCACTTTCATCGAATATTAAGATGGGTCTATGCAGATTATCCCAATAGGTTTAATCTTTGTAAAACGGATTGGAAGAGCTTTAAAAAATATGGCAACCTAAATGTTTCTATTTCCCAGGATATACTGTATAAGAAAAATTATACATGCCTCAAGTGCGGCAGAAAAATAAACCCGGGTACTAAAGTGAAGGTCTTAAAATATATTAGTAACTGCCCCAATACCATATACCTCCACCATAACTGTTCTCCCTAACCGCTTTTCGGTCCATAAAACAAACAAATCCAAAGGTAAAAGTCCGGGGATCCACTGGGTTCCCCGGACTTAAACAATTAAATCGGATGTGTCATCTCTTCCTTATTGATAAGGGTATTATCTATATTGTATTTTTGCGCCTGGCGATATTTGAAGTATTCCATAGATACCTGGGGGAAGGATGCATATGATAAAACATCCTCTTCCTGTTCTAAATATTCCTTTATTTCGTCCCGATATTTATCAAGTTCGGGCGGAATATCATCCGCAGGCCGGTGGGTTATAACAGCGGCATCGCCTATAATAAGTTTCCGAATATCGTCACTGACCTCACCCGGCAGCTGCCCATATTCCCCGCGTATTAACCCTTTAGATTCGTTGGTGATCATCTTGTATCTCTCACCTGTCAAGATATTTAGTACCGCCTGGGTGCCTACTATTTGGCTCGTGGGGGTAACCAACGGCGGGAACCCAAAATCTTCCCTAACCCTTGGCACTTCCTTTAATACCTCCTCGAATTTATCTTCAGCATTCTGTTGCTTTAGCTGGGATAATAAATTGGACAGCATCCCGCCGGGAACCTGATAAATCAAGGTGTTTATATCTATACTCAAAACCTTCGGGTTTAAGAACCCATCCTCTAAGAGCCTGTTTGCCACAACCTTGAAATGATCTGCTATCTCGTTCAGCAAATTCAAATCCAGACCGGTATCCCACTGTGTTTCCTGGAGGGTAGCCACCAAAGGTTCAGTTGCCGGCTGGGAAGTCCCGTTTCCTAAGGGAGAGAGTGCGGTGTCCACTACATCCACTCCGGCCTCTATTGCCTTTAAATAGACCATATCACCGGTACCGGTGGTGTTATGGGTATGAAGCTGGATGGGAACCTTAAGGGTATTTTTCAGTTTCGTGACCAGCTCATAGGCTTTATAGGGCAACAGCAGATTTGCCATATCTTTGATGCATATGGTATCTGCCCCCAAGTTTTCCAACCTTTTTGCAAGATCCACAAAATAATCTATGGTGTGTACAGGGCTGGTAGTATAGCACAGCGCGGCCTGAACATGGCCCTTATATTTCTTTGTGGACTTAATAGCCTGCTCCATATTTCGGACATCATTGAGGGCATCAAAAATTCGAATGATATCGATACCGTTATCTATGGATTTTTTAACAAATTCGTCTACAACATCATCTGCATAGTGTTTATAACCAAGCAAATTTTGCCCTCTAAGCAGCATTTGCAGCTTGGTATTTGGGATGGCTTTTCTTATGGTTCTAAGTCTTTCCCAGGGATCCTCCTTTAAAAAGCGAAGGCATGAATCAAACGTAGCACCGCCCCACACTTCCAGGGAATGATATCCCACTCTGTCTAATTTATCTGCAATAGGGAGCATCTCATCCAGTCGCATTCTAGTTGCTGCCTGAGATTGATGGGCATCCCTTAAAATGGTATCAGTTATTTTAACTTTTGCCATGACCATTACCTCCTATATAATGATTAGCCGAAAAGGTTTAGAAAAACCCCGGCTGATATAGCGGACCCGATTACTCCCGCGACATTGGGACCCATAGCGTGCATGAGTAAAAAGTTGCCCGGATTTTCCTGTTGGCCTACTACCTGAGACACACGCGCTGCCATAGGCACCGCGGAGACACCGGCAGAACCTATCAGGGGATTGATCTTGCCACCTGAAACCTTGCACATAACTTTTCCTAATAATACTCCCCCTGCGGTTCCAAAAGAAAAGGCTAAAAGTCCGAGGGCAATTATTTTCAGGGTGTCCGGAGTAAGAAAGTTTTCGGCCTTTGCCGTAGCCCCTACGGTTACCCCCAGAAAGATAGTTATTATGTTAATCAATTCATTTTGTGCGGTTTTGGTTAACCGATCTACCACCATACTCTCCCTAAAGAGATTACCCAGCATTAGCATTCCCAGTAACGGGGCTGCAGATGGGAGTAATAAGGACCCCAAAACAGTTACAATAATGGGAAAAATAATCTTTTCCAATTTAGATACGGGACGGAGTTGCTCCATCACTATTTGTCTTTCTTTTTTTGTGGTCAAGGCCTTCATGATGGGCGGTTGAATAATTGGAACCAACGCCATATACGAATAGGCAGCAATTGCAATGGCTCCCAGATATTCCGGCGCCAGCTTTGTGGTTACGAATATAGCCGTAGGTCCGTCAGCACCGCCAATTATGCCGATGGAAGCAGCAACATTACCCGGAAATCCCAATAAGATAGCCAGTAAAAAGGCTACAAATATACCCAATTGGGCGGCTGCACCCAAAAGAAGACTTCTGGGATTTGCTATAAGGGGCGCAAAATCTGTCATTGCACCAACACCCATAAAAATCAAAGGCGGATAAATGCCTAATTTAACTCCCATGTACAGATAATATAACAGTCCGCCGGGCTGGAAGTTGTCTTCACCATATATGCCCACAGGAGCATCGTTCAGACCCGCCAAAGGTAGGTTTGCCAGTAGCATACCAAAGGCTATGGGAAGAAGGAGCAGCGGTTCATATTCCTTTTTAATAGCAAGGTATATGAGTACAAACGAAACCAAAAGCATTATTCCTTGCTGCCATGACAGCTGTGCGAAACCTGTGTCCGCCAAAAACCCGGTTATTACCTCCATTAATGGTTTATCCATAAAATATCCCTCCTCGTTGCTATTTGGTGTTTTCTATTGGATGGCAATCAGAACATCCCCAGCATTTACAGATGCACCTTTAGCAACTTGAACAGAAACAATTTCACCGTCTCCAGGACTCATAATTTCATTTTCCATTTTCATGGCCTCCAAAATTGCCAGGACTTGACCCTTTGAAACCCTATCGCCGGTTTGTACCTTGATGTCTAAAATTGTACCCGGCATAGGTGCCTTTATGGTATTAGCCCCTTGTGGAACTGCACCCCCTGAGGCTGGTTTGGGGGTTTCCGTTCTTTTTGGAGCGGGAGCAGGTGTTGCTATTGGATTTGATACAGGAGCAGCACTAACAGGCATCGGTTTGGTTGTCCCCTGACCTACTTCCTCAACTTCCACCTCATAGGATTTCCCATTGACATTTATAACAAACTTTCTCATAATTTTTCCTCCTCAATATAGAAACCTGTACTTTCTTATAGTTTCCCCGCGATCTGTTGACTACGACCCGCCCTATTCCACGCAGGGGTATTAGAAGATATCCTCCTAATGGACCTAACAATAATATCATGGGTTGAATAGCTTAGACTGGCGGCGACAGCAGCCGCGATCACGGCAACTATCTCCTCATCGTCATGTTCCTGATTGGGATCGTCAATTGCATCAGGGCTTTCTTCCCCATTCCCAAATTCGCTAGAGTCCATTACAATGTGCTTATTTTCTTTATTGCTTTGACCTTCATTCAGGTTTAATATCTTGTTAATTAATTCAATAACATAT
>DASRNX010000166.1:0-5910 GCA_035647175.1 Clostridia bacterium
TTCGAAAGATTGCATATGTGGACGATCAGGACATTCCACAGATCGACGTAGCATCCTTTGAGAATATTCGTGGCAACGCAGTCCGCTCGGTCTTCTTTGAGGTCTATAAAAACGGTGGGTATGGAATACTGTTTCGCAACCATACCCTTGGGAAGTGGGAGGAAACGCTTTTAATTAACCCGTAACGAATACGAGAGAGCTGCCAGACTGTAGCATGTGTGGGGGGAATCGCTACCATGGGCGTAGCCTTGATGTAACGTGAGGATATGGGAGGAATCGTCAGGCTGTTTTGCATGGTGGAACCGCCCCTAGGGGCGGACCAGCGTTTTCAAAGAACACATAGGAACCGTCCCCCTGTGTTAAAAGGAGGAGATTTCGATGAATATAGTTTTTGCATTTGGCGATGATTGGGGCAGGTATGCCAGCGCCTATAGACAGCATGATAAGCCAAATTCAGTAAATCAATTGATAACCACGCCTAACTTTGATCGGGTAGCGGATGAAGGCGTTCTATTTACCAATGCTTTTGTGCCCGCGCCAAGCTGTACCCCCTGCCGTAGTTCAGTCCTTTCCGGAAAGTATTTTTGGCAGACAGGACTTGGAGCGATACTCATTGGCGCCGTATGGGATGACGAAATCCCATCGTTTCCCTTAGAACTCGAAAAGAAAGGCTATCACATCGGCCATACATACAAGGTATGGTCTCCCGGAAAATCCTATAACGCTCCATATGGCGGAAAACGGACATCCTATGAAGCCGCGGGTACCGACTTCAACCAATTTTCCCATCATGTAACGGAGCGCGCCAATATAGTCGGAATCGAGGCCGCCAAGCAGGAGCTATTGGACGAAGTGAAGATGAACTTTAATGATTTTCTTAGTTCTCGTCCGGAGGATAAGCCTTTTTGTTATTGGTGGGGACCGACAAACACCCACCGAACCTGGGAACAAGGGTCGGGGAAAAACCTATGGGGCTTAGAACCGGATGACTTAAAGGCCAGGATGCCTGAGTTCTTACCCGATGTTCCGGAAGTGCGTGAAGACTTTTGTGATTATCTGGGCGAATGCCTGGCTTTTGATGCGGGACTTGGGGTCATCTTAAAGACCTTGGAAGAAAAGGGGGAACTTGATAATACTTTGGTTGTTGTCAGCGGAGATCATGGCATCCCCGGGATGCCCCGTGCCAAGTGCAACCTATACGATATCGGATGTAGGGTGGCTTTGGGAATGCGGTGGCCAAAGCATATAGACCCCGGCCGCGTGGTAGACGATTATATAAACCTTATGGACTTGGCCCCTACCTTTATGGATGCAGCGGGAGCCGCAATTCCCCAATCCATGGTTGGAAGGAGTCTAATGCCCATTTTAAAGTCCAAAAAGAGCGGTCATATAGAGCAGGAACGGGACTTTGTGGTTCTGGGGCGAGAACGCCATGTCCATAGCGCTCGCCAGGGTTATCTCCCATATCCTCAACGGGCGATCCGAACGGAAGATTACCTATATATTATCAATTTTGCCCCTGATAGGTGGCCCATGGGTGATCCTATGGGACTGGACAATCCGACTGCCACACCGCCCGGCTATGAGGATCTAAAATGGGATACATTTGTTGCCTACGCGGATTTGGATGCAAGCCCCACCAAGGCTTGGATGGTCTATAATCGAGGCGAAGATGATGTAAAGCCGCTCTTTGATTTAGGATTTCATAAACGGCCCCGGGAAGAGCTCTATGATCTACGAAAAGATAAGGATTACATGATAAACGAGGCGTCAAACCCGGAATATAGTGCGGTTAAAAACAGGCTGCACCATAGGTTAATGGAGGTCCTAGAAAAATACGATGATCCACGCGTGGTGGAGACACCCTGTCCCTTTGAAATGGCTCCATTTGCCGGCGAACTCCAAGAATTTCAAAGGGAATGAGCCGGGTATAAGGGAGAGCCAAGGGACTGGGGGATGAAAATGGGGGCGGCAACCCCATCGCCTAAAATGGAATGGATTTCCCACGAGACAGAGGATCTCAGGCTGATCCCGTATGGATCCACAAATCTGCGCATGACGGAAATTCCTACATTGGACGATTGAGGGGTGGCATTATGAAACTGAAAATCAGGGCATTTGATCAGAACAAAAAAGCAATACCATGCAAGATTACGATACAAAAGTTGTCATTTGATGATTCTCAATATGCGGAAGGATCAGTTAATACGGTTTATTGTAGCGGCACATATGAATGCAGCCTAGAAAATGGGCTCTATGATATCAATGTATATAGGGGTAAGCTATTTAAACCCTACAGAGAGCGTATCCACATGGGCGGTGGCGACATATATATAGATGCTGTTCTGCATGAGCTGCTGGACATAGAGGCCATGGGGCTGTACGCCTTTGACGGGCATTCCCATGTATCCAGGGACAGGGAATTGGTTTCCGGGAACCTCCAAAAGGCGGCCCTTGTCATGAAGGGGGAAGGTTTTCATTTCTTCTTTGCCGGTTCGCCCTATGACAACGAGACCCATCTGGAATGTTTAAAGGATAGTTATACTGAAGGCAAAAGCTATAGGAAACACTTTGCATCCACATTAGATCGACTCAACGACGATGAATTTTTTATCGATATCGGAAACGAAATCATAAAGTGTCGCTATGGGCATATCTTTTTAATGAACTACACACAATATTCGCCGTTCAACAAGTATTACGACCATGAATTTGATCCGTGGCTTTTTAACAAGGAGGGGGAAGAACCTCCATATAGGATTCCCTATATGTACGAGGCACTGGCACTTGAAAAGGAGGGACATTCCGTTGCCGTATTTGCACACCCTACAAGCTGGTGGTGGCATGATAACGGTGAATTCATAACCAATATCGCCACGACCCTGGGCTTTGAAATACTGGCAGAATCCATCGATGCCATGGTGGTTATGGGCTATAAAAGTGACCAGATTCATTACCAGCAGCTTTGGTTTGATGCGTTAAATAACGGGTATTTCCTGCCGGGAATTGCGGAAACCGATACACTCTTGGACACGGTCCCCAGTAAATTCACTTCATTTAAGACATATACGTACTTTGACGGTAAATTCGGGAACATTGACGCCTTGTGCGATGCGATAAAGAAGGGACGCAATATTGTTTCCACCGGTCCTTTGGTTACCCTTAAGGTAGAAGGCGAATTGCCGGGATCCGTTTTAAGTTATTCCGATGATGACCGGTTCCATATCGATGTGGAGGCCTTCGCCTGCTTTGAGGGTTTTTTGAGCAAGGTACAGCTCATCATAAACGGGGAAGTATACAAAGAATATAATATCCGACAGAACCGTTTTAGAGCAGAAGAATGCATGGGCTTTCAAGGAGACAGCTTTATTATAGCCAAATGCTATGATTATGCGGGAAATGTTTCATTTACCAATCCGGTGTATATAAGAAACAGCCCATTTGTAAATAGGGGATATTTATCCCATGTGAAAGTAACCGTTTTAAAAGATAACGGTCCCGCCTCCGGTGTGTATAGTATTGAGGGGGGGTCAGAACATCCATTTGAAAATGAAATTGACATCAAGATGGGGGTATCGTCCGGATTAAGGATTACAGTCGGTGACGAGATAAGGACGATACGGCTGTTTGAATTGGAGGAACTGCAGGATATTTTCAAGAACTTGTACTTTGGTAGGTTTAATGCCCATAACAGATATCTGCCCGGGGAGGTCCCCGCGGATTGTTTTAGACTTAGGCGTATAAGACAAATCCTGGATGAGGTGGAATTGACATTGAAATTTTAAGGGGAGGGAGCAAAAATGACGGCTGTAAACAGAGGTCTTTTCTTGGATGCGGAGCATAGACTCAAGCTGAGGGAATTTCCCATACCCAAGCCGGCCGGTGGGGAACTCCTTGTTGAAATTCGTGCCAACGGCATATGCGGATCGGATGTCCAGTTTTTTAAAGAGGGCAGGCTGGGGAATTTTGAGGTGACGGTCCCCTATATTCCCGGACATGAGGCCAGCGGGGTTGTGGTCGGAACTGGGCCGGATGTAAAGCATTTCAAGGAAGGGGACAAGGTGGTTGTGGAACCGGGATTTCCATGCGGAAGGTGTCCTTTCTGCAAGACCGGCAGATATAATCTGTGTCCCGATGTGATATTCCTTTCCGCACCGCCCATAAACGGTACGTTTTGTGATTATATAACGATGCCGGAAAGCTTTGCGCACCCTATTCCGGAGGGCATGTCCTTCGAAAAGGCTGCGGTTGCCGAGCCCGCCGCAGTTGCTGTACATGCAGTCAACTGCGCAAAGTATGCAAACGGCGCCCATGGGGTTATTATAGGAACCGGGCCTATAGGGCTCTTAACCCTGCAGGCCTTTAAAGCCGCCGGGGGCGGGCAGGTCACGTGTGTGGATCTGGATGCGAAGCGGCTTCAGGCAGCGAAAAAGCTCGGAGCCGACAGAGTTATAAACCTAAAAGATGAGGATATGCCAATGGACATCGGCGATGTCGTATTCGAGACCGCAGGATCTACCGAAGCCACGGCAGGGCTATTTTCAGTCGCCAGGGTGGGCGGAACCGTAGTTCAGGTGGGCTGGCCGGGAGATAACATAGTCAATATGAACATTGCATCCTTTATTGAAAAGGAACTCCGGTATCTGGGGGTCAACCGGTATGCCAATGCATTCCCAACGGCGATCCAATGGCTTGCCGACGGCAGAATCTCTACAGACGGAATCATCACCCATCGCTTTCCCCTAAGTCGCGGCCCTGAGGCCTTTCGTATCGCCTCCGATAATACCCAGGGGTCAATAAAAGTAATTGTGTATAACAGCGAGGATAATTAATTATATCACAAGGGACTATTCCGTTAAGCTGGAGGCCAATATACATGGTCGGTTATTGAATTATCAAATTGGCACAAGGTTTAGGATACCGGAGTACCGGCGTACATTAGATAACGATGAACAATACGGAAACTAAATTTATTATCATAATAATTGCAGTGGATTCATGCAATGTCATGATAATCAATTTTCTATATGAGATCTTTTTCTATAACGAGTCGGCAAGATGTCTCCCGCTTCTATAAGCGGTGAGTTCCGATTATAGTAAAACAGGCGGTGGGTATGAATTTCCCGCCTCGTTGAAACCTGTGAGTTGCAATTGCCAATGTCTTGCTTCCGATGTTATAACAACGCGTATACGGCTGAAATTTAAGATTAATGGGGGGTGAGGGGATGATAAAAAGATATCTGGGTCTACTACTCGTAATAGTCTTGTTCATATCGCTTACTTCGTGCAGCGGCGGTAAAACGAAGGGTAAGACCGATCAATACGGCAACGATGAGGACGATATTATAGGGATTACAATTAAGGGCGAAACACTGGAGGTTGTCATAACCTATCCCAGGGAAAAGGCCATAGTATTTGAAGAGGTGGTTGCTGATTTTGAGGACATTACAGGGGCAATCGCTGAAATTACCGCATACCACAACGATTATGAAAACAAACTTCAAGCCCGTATGGCCGCGAATTCCCTGCCGGATATTTTCCATGCACATGGGTGGTCTATTTTAGATTACAGGGAATATTTTAAAGAATATTTTGCCGACCTCCAAAATGAATCCTGGGTGGGCCTGTATACCGATTCTGCCCTGGAGGTAACAAGGGACGACGACGGATCAGTTTATGTGCTTATGATTTCCCAGCAGGCAAACGCTACACTGGTCAATCTTGATGTATGCGCAAAGGCCGGCGTCGATCCTTATTTAATTTATGATTGGGACGACTTCACAGACGCTTGCCAAAGGATTATGGATGCGGGGTTTACACCAATTGCTGCCGCTGCCGGCAACCCTGGAACCCTTACAAATATAGCAGGTAGCTGGCTTAACTACAAGGGAGTTCCGGTAGACGAAACGG
>DASRNX010000167.1:0-8785 GCA_035647175.1 Clostridia bacterium
GTGTATATTATATTGTATAATAATGGGAATGTCAATGGGGTGAACAAATTATTTTTTGGGGAACCGAAAAGATATATGTGTACGCATATTATTTTTGTAAAACTTGTGAGTTTGTGATATTCTAATACAATAATATGAAGAGTTGCAATTGGGAAAAACAGATAAACTATACGACATAATCATGTTCAACGCAAAAGGATAGAGATCTCAAGTTTTGAAGTGAAATCGTTAAAAGGCCAGCAACCATCAGATTTAGTGGACTTTGCCTACCTGTGGTATCTAAGTATATTTTAGGAAAGTTTAAAATAATTTTTAAATTATTAATACCGTAGTAAGCGTCGAATTTGCAGCTGGCTACGGTATTTTTTATTAAGTTCAAGATCAAATACCGTCTCGCATTTTTGTAGTATTTCATCATAGTAGAGGAATTGCCAGATGTTAGTATCAATGTTCGTGCAATTGTATTTACGTAATGAATTTAGGATTTGTTTCACGGGATATTTGTTTTTTAGTTTCGCCTGCAACAGACGAATTAACACCAGTGCTGTAAAGCAGGTGGCAAAATGTGCGTCGATATGTTCGTTTGTGCGTACGTGTACAGGTCTGGATTTAAAATCAGATTTAGAAATCTTGAACGTTTCTTCTATCTGAGAAAGGCCCGAGTATACCTCGCGCATCTCTATGTCACTCATATTAAGTTCACTGGTTACGATTGAATAATATCCATCATACTTTTCTTCTTCTTCAATCTTTTCTAAATTAAGCTCTAGTATTTTTCCTTCAATAATTTCACCAGTGGTTTTATCAAAGGCGATATTTTTCACATAAGCTGCCGAACCAGCAGAAGTTACTTTGTCATACCTTTTGGGATATTGGATCATATTGATTGCCCGTTTGATCATAACCTCCCTATCCATACGCTGCTTTTTTGCATATTTCTCAGAGTAGTAAACCATTTGTTTTTGGTCAACACTAATGGTTTTTTTCTTTTTCTTTTTGCTACCTGGTACCGTAAGGTTGACTTTTAAGGTTTTTGGATAAATACGTGATTTGTGTGTAAATATAATTTCTTCCCCCGTATCATCCTTAAATGTTGTTTTTTTGTATCCTCCGGTTAAAACCCAGGCCTTAAATTCAGCATCTGCACCCCGTATGGATTGGCCATAGACGTATCCATCCCGTTGGTTGTTTTCCCGTTTATTGTCCCCATTGAGGTAATAAATATTGTCAGATGTGTTAAGCCCACGATCTGCAACGAATATTATCCGGCTATCTGAAAACTCTGTTTTTACTCGCTTAATAATTGGACGCATATGTAATTTCTCGGACTCGTTTCCTGGAAAAAGATCGTAGGCAATGGGAATTGAATTCCTGTCCATTAGAAGTCCCATCTGTACAATCGGGTCTGGCCGTCGGTTCTTTTCAGGACCACGTTTACGGTATTTAGTTTCTACCGCCTTCCCTTCTTCGTTTATAGCCTGTCCCTTTTCATCGAATATGTCTACGTCCGGGCGACCAATATCGAAGTAGTAATTCGTGCAATCGAAGTAAGCAACCGATAAGTCGCGCTTGCAAATCTTGCCGGAACGATTGTAAATCCATTTTTGAAGTGCCTCTTGGTGTTCATCAATAAGATCCAAAGCATGATATACATCATCAATAGAAAATCCTTCAAGGCTTTCGAAATAGATGCTCCTATGCCTATAGGTTTCCCTTTTTGAAGCAGGATAGAGAATGCGGGAAAAAACAAGGAGACGAAAAATTAATTCAAAGTCATATTTAATTGACCGGTTGCGTATTTTCGTCTTACAGAACTTATCAAGTTCAAGATCATTGTACAGTATCTTTAGGATTCCATATCCTACATTTTTCATATTCTCTTCGTTAACTTCTAAAGTCTCCCCTAAGGCTATGGTGAACGACATATTCTTGTCTGCTTCCTGCCGTAGGGTTTCTTCTGCCGCTAGCTCTTTAAAATGTGCCACTGGGTCAGAATATGATTTCTTGAGCTCATCAAGACGCCCAAGACTTTTAACCAGACGTTGGCGTGATTTCTGATCTTTGTAGTAAGATTCATAGAAATACAAACGAGTGACGCCGTTCTTAGTAATACATTTCAAAAACATAATATCACCTCACTACAATAGTATATCATGTTTTAATATATACCACAATATACCACATGTAGGAATATTCAACCCTTGACATAAAAATATCCAGTAGCCATAATGGTTTCTGGATTAAAAATTGATATTAAACTTCAAAACTCAGGATTTTAACACCAATCCATAAACAAATTCAAGAGTCTACAAAATAGTTTAAATTTTTATCCCGGTGAATTATTCAAATATCCTATTTTGTGGTATAGTATATATTGCAATATAATTTTTTTGGGAGTGATTAGATGAATAGAAATTATGAACAATATAAACCCGTTCTGGAAAAGCTCATGGGCGGGGTGATAATGGATGTTACTACCCCGGAACAGGCGAAGATAGCCGAGGATGCCGGTGCCTGCTCGGTTATGGCTTTAGAAAGAATCCCTGCAGATATTCGTGCAGTAGGCGGGGTTTCCAGGATGAGCGATCCCAAGATGATCAGGGGCATACAGGAAACTGTTTCACTTCCGGTAATGGCAAAGGTACGTATAGGTCACTTTGTAGAAGCGCGGATATTGGAAGCTATCGGTATTGACTTTATCGATGAGAGTGAAGTACTGTCCCCGGCGGATGATAAGTATCATATCGATAAGAATACCTTTAAAACTCCCTTTGTGTGTGGTGCCAAAAATCTCGGTGAGGCCTTGAGAAGGATCAGCGAAGGCGCCGCAATGATACGGACCAAAGGTGAGCCGGGAACCGGAGACATAGTCCAGGCTGTTCGGCATATGAGGTCAATAAACCAGGAGATGGCGGCCTTAAAGGGGCTTCGGGAGGACGAGCTCTATTTCTTTTCCAAGGAACTTCAGGTCCCTTACGAACTTGCAAAATATGTTCATGAAAACGGAGCGTTGCCCGTACCCAATTATGCGGCCGGCGGTGTAGCAACCCCTGCAGACGCGGCCCTTATGATGCATTTAGGTGCAGACGGTGTGTTTGTCGGGTCCGGAATATTTAAATCCGGTGATCCTGCCAAGAGGGCCAGGGCCATAGTTGAAGCAGTAGCCAACTACAAGGATTTCAAACGCGTTGCCGAGCTTTCCGAAGATCTTGGAGAAGCGATGGTAGGGATAAATGAGGATGAAATTGAAGTTATGATGGCAAATCGGGGAATATAATAAAGGGCCGGGATAAAAGCATCTTTGGGCCTATATCTACTAAGCGGAACAAGCCATGGATTTATAAATCCCATGCCCCTAGGGGATTATGGGAACAATAAATCCATGGCTTGTTGAATATTCTACTGGTTTTTTATTCCAATATGAATTGAAGCAACAAAATCAATATTATTCCGGGTACCCCCAGAAAACCGACTATTAAAGCGGTTATTGGATTGACGGCTACAGTTACATGGATAAGTCCCCCCACTAGATTCAAAATCCACAGGATAATGCCCCCTAATATCCCATTATATATGAATTTGAGGAGCATTTTTAGCGGCACTAAAAGTAGCCAGCCTACCAAGTAGAGGAGGACCAAACCCGCTGCATAACCGATAACAACACCAAAGGGAATTCCTAAATCCATACCCCAGACCCCATTTCGCAAATTGGTTCACTAAATGTATATGGATAGGCATTCCCTTTTATGACGTATTAATTAAACATTTGTCTGGGTACCTCTTGAATAACCTGTTTATTTTCAAACCCCAATATACGTGCCTGCTTAATTAGATACATGTACTTTAGCTTCGCGGCCTCCAGCTGGTATATAGCGTAATCTACAAGGTCGGGATCGCTGACAATTTCAAAATAGTTCTGTGCCTGCAACCACTCACTTCGGGCCTGGGCCAGTATTGCCAAAAATTCAGCCTGGTCCCTAGCATCTTCCACCATAGTTACAACCTCCCCTTATACCAAGATTTATTTCGATCCATCCATTACCATATATATGCCCTACAATAAACATCAATCCCTTCCCTTTGTATCATAGAGCATTTCCATCGGTATATATGTTGTGAAACACCTTGCGTTAATGGCAATGGGACGGCTTAACCTATATAAACATCAGGTCCATCTCACAACATACCCAATCTATATTGTTACCATTATTGTGTATTCTAAACTTCGTTCTATGGATGGCAAATAGATATAACGGGAGCGTTGGGGCTCTTTTTCGCCCTATTATTGTAATACCTTATTTAGATATACGGTAACCATCTGGTTATCAAAGGTCATATCGTCACTATCTATTGTAACGTCAAAAAATAAAGGCGTATCGCCGCCGTCCTCGTCCCCAATCTGTAGTTTCCCCTCTTCGATCCAATTATAATTTACGCTGTTCATCATGAGGCTTACCTTTTCTTTGTTAATGAATTCTATTATGCTGTCCGGTTCAAATACTATACCTATAAGCATCTTCTGGAGATCCGCAATCATATCATCGCTGTCATTTTTAAACTTTAGGTCATCGACTTTCCATTCCCCTATAATCTCCTTTGCATAACCCCCGGACGAACATCCCATTAATAGCGGAGCAAATGATGCCAAAACAATGATTAATACAATAATTTCGTTCCTTATCCTCACTTTATACCCTCCTAAAATTAAAATCACATTCTACACAATGTAGCATATTATAGCATATCATGTAGAATGTGACCATAAATTTCCGTCTAGGGTATCAACTCTTATGTTCTTCAGTTATTGAACTTCCATACCATATCGTTCCACAGGAGTTCTTTTTTAAATTCAACGATATCGGTGTCCTTGTTGATATGAAGGAATTCTATTCCTGCCATTTCAGCAAAATCCCTCATATGCTCTGCTGTTAAGGCATAGCTCATTACGGTGTGATGGGCGCCTCCCGCCAGTATCCAGGCCTCTGCCGAAGTCTTCAGACTGGGCATAGGTTTCCACATCACTCCAGCCACAGGGAGTTTAGGCATATCCCTAAGGGGGGATTTGGCTTTTACATCGTTGACTATCAGGCGCATGCGCCCACCCATATCTATCAAAGAAGCGAGGATGGCATCCCCTTCTCGCCCCTCAAAGACCATCCGCGCGGGATTCTCCCGGTTACCTATCCCCAGATGATGGACTTCAACGGTGGGTTTTCCGGCAGCAATGGAAGGACAAACCTCCAGCATATGGGCACCTAAGATAAGTTCATTGTCCTTTTCCAGATGATATGTATAGTCCTCCATAAATGATGTGCCCCCCGGAAGTCCGGCAGCCATTACCTTCATGACCCTGGTTAGGGCAGAGGTCTTCCAGTCCCCCTCGCCCCCGAAGCCGTAACCCTTGGCCATCAATCTTTGAACGGCCAGTCCGGGGAGTTGCCTAAGGCCATGCAAATCCTCAAAGGTGGTGGTGAATGCCCCAAATTCCCCCTCTTCTAAAAACTTTGTCATACCCAGTTCTATCCTGGCTTGGTAATTTACCGAATCCATATAAGGGGTGTTAATATCGTACAGATCACGATATTCTTCTGCCAAATCCGCTACTTCATTATCCGAAACCCCGTCTATATATTCTACGAGGTCGCCTACCGGGTGGTAATTGACCGACCAACCCAATTTAATTTGCGCTTCGACCTTATCCCCCTCGGTAACGGCCACTTCCCTCATGTTATCACCAAAGCGAGCAAGCCTTAAGGAACGGGATTCGCCGAGACCTATGGCCGATCTCATCCAGTCCCCTATGGTTTTATGGACTTCCTCATCCTCCCAGTATCCTACTGAAACCTTTCTTGGGATTCTTAATCTTGCCCCAATGAACCCATGCTCCCTGTCCCCATGAGCCGATTGGTTGAGATTCATAAAATCCATATCAATCTCGCCCCAAGGAATCTCCCTATTAAATTGGGTGTTAAAATGCAAGAGCGGCTTATTCAATATAGAAAGCCCGCCTATCCACATCTTTGATGGTGAAAAGGTATGCATCCACGTAATCACACCGGCACAATTTTTATGAAAGTTAGCCTCCTCCATTATCCTCGTAATCTCGGAGGACGTGGTGACTACGCCTTTAAAGACCACATTGCCGCCAATCCCTTGGGACTTATCCAGCGCCCGGGCAATGATTTCGGAATGCTCCTTTACCTGTATCAAGGTCTCCTCCCCATAGAGGTGCTGGCTTCCCGTGACAAACCAAAATTCGTATTTTTTTAAATCCGCCATTGTATATCCCTCCTCAAATTAGTTATATGATTATCGACTCCAGGGTAATATTCCAATACCCTTATTCTGCAATATCGAGTGCCAGCTCAATCATCTGGGTAAAGGTGGTCTGCCTTTCCTCGCTGGTACATGCCTCCCCCGTAAAGGGCAGATCCGATATGGTACAGATACACAGGGCATTCTTTCCCGCTTTAGCCGCATTCATATAAAGGGCCGCGGCCTCCATTTCAACGGCCAAAACGCCCATCTGCTTCCATTTACCCAGGCTTTCAGAATCATCATAGAAGGTATCCGAGGTAAAGATGTTACCTACTTTTATCTCCAAATCCTTTTGTACGGCCGTACTAACCGCCCTTTCTAAAAGAGAATAATCGGCTATGGGCGCAAAGGCGCCGGGAAGTCCGTATTGGAGGGCATAATTTGAATTGGTGCACGCCCCCATGGCAATAACGATATCCCGTAACTTCACATCGTCCCTTATTCCCCCTGCCGATCCCACCCGTATGATGTTCTCGACTCCATAGAAATTGAACAGCTCATAGGTATAGATTCCCACCGAGGGTATGCCCATACCATGGCCCATGGTTGAAACCCTTAACCCCTTATAAAATCCAGTAAAACCCAACATGCCCCTTATATCGTTAAAGCATCTGGCATCCTCTAAATAATTTTCCGCGATGAACTTAGCCCTTAAAGGATCCCCCGGCATTATTACAGTCGGAGCTATTTCCCCCATTCTCGCTTTATTGTGAGGTGTCGGTAGTGACACGGCAATTCTCCTCTCCATAAGAGTTATTTTTATATGTCAAAGCGTAGGGGCGACCTAAAAAGTCGCCCCTACAAATTACACCCTGTTGTTGTCTGATCCCGTGGTTAATAGGTCCTTGAATCCCCAGAGGCAGCCCCCTATGCTTTTCTGTTTTTCCCGGGACTTGATCCCCAACCCGTTATAGGGCCAGCCTATATATCTTCGCGATATCATCGTTATACAGGGGAACGAAACTGCCTATATGCTCCTCTTCTCCCAGCCCTATGTTTTTAACCATAAAGGGAATATCCTCTTCCTTGGCACCCAACTCTTTAAAGTTTAAGGGGAGACCCAATGATTTCCAAAACTCCTCTAATCTCTTAATGCCTTCTAAAGCCGTTACTTCAGGATTAACATAATCCATATGGCATCCCCAGACCCGAACTGCGATTTGGGCGAAGCGATTAACATCGTGCTTCATAACATATTTCATCCATGCGGGGAACATTACGGCCAGGCCTGCACCATGGGCTACGTCATAGAGGGCGGAGAGTTCATGCTCCATTCCATGGCTGCTCCAGTCCTGTTCACGTCCAACCCCACACAGGTTATTATGCGCTACCATACCGGCCCACATAATATTAGCCCTGGCGCTATAATCCTCGGGATTTTCTATAGC
Organism: Clostridia bacterium; assembly: GCA_035647175.1. GTDB lineage: Bacteria > Bacillota > Clostridia > Caldicoprobacterales > UBA3941 > UBA3941. Next base: position 7,707 of record DASRNX010000167.1, read on the forward strand.
TTTGGGCGATTCCTTTATCATGGTCAACAGCACCGCCTCACAAAGCCTGTCGGTAACCTCCACGTCCTTCGTATTGGTGAAATAACGTTCAAAGACATGGGCCATTATATCGGCAACACCGTTGGCGGTTTGCTCCGGGGGCAGGGTAAAGGTTAATTCCGGATTTAAGATGGAAAAGACGGGGCGGATTGCATCCCCAGATGCCCCTCTCTTGAGCATCCCATCCTCATGGGTTATGACGGAACTGGAAGAACCTTCACTGCCCGCGGCCGCAAGGGTTAATATTGTACCTACGGGAAGCGCCTCTGTAATGAGCATATCCTTGGAATAAAAATCCCAGAAGTCTCCGTCGTACTTTACTCCGGAGGCAATAGCCTTAGCCGAATCGATGGCGCTACCCCCGCCGACGGCCAGAACGAAATCCACGCCTTCCTTTCGGCACAGATCGATACCTTCATATACCAAACCGCTTCTCGGATTTGGCATCGCACCGCCCAGCTTGACGTAGGGTATCTCGGAAGCCTCCAATGATGCTATAACTCTATCCAACAGACCTGTCCTCTTTACAGACCCGCCACCGTAGTGAACAAGCACCTTGGTTCCGCCAAAACGGGATACATAATGTCCTGCCTCGTTTTCAGTACCCTTACCGAACACAAAGTATGTAGGACTATAAAACGTGAAATTATCCATGCAACACCCTCCTAAATAGATTCTCCATTTATTGTTGTAATATAATTATACACTATTATTGATGTGCTGACACATCAAAGTCGTATTTATTGGGACATAATCGTATTAACCCAGCCGTTATATGGTAAAAGAACATATCTCCTATGGCCATCCCCGCCATTTCTCCAAAATTTAGGGGGTATAACCGTCCATGCGGATATACCCCCACCTCTATAAAACATTGGCTTTACAGCCTACCACGTACCCTGAACCTCCCATGGCTAAAGTCACGGGGTTCTAGAGTTCATAAGAACTCATTTACGTTCATAGCAGCTAAGCTACTTTGATACGTACAGGCGTGTCCAGTTCGCCTCTACCGTATAGCCCTGTTAAGGGCACAACGCTAC
>DASRNX010000168.1:0-4836 GCA_035647175.1 Clostridia bacterium
ACGGTCCCGCTGTGTTAACACGGCGGAACCGAAGGACAATAAAATAAAGAGCGCCGAGAAAAGCTTCATATAAGCCCAAAGAGCCGAAAGGGAAAGACATTGACACGAAAAGCCACATTGTTTTTCGGGGTAGGCCCTCAGCCACAAAAGTGACTACATAATTTGGTTGTGTATCAAACAATGTGTTTTTGTGACATATGAATTAATGATAGCGTTTTTGGCGTTTGGTTATCAATGTAAAAGGGCTATCGTGTAATATGTAGGTTGATTTCTACTGCGGTATCCAAAATCAAAAATCCAAGGTGGGGAAATAATGGAGAAAATTATAGAAACGAGAGAAGTGCCCTTTATTGGAGAATATGACATAGTTATTGCAGGGGGCGGTATAGCCGGAGTTGCGGCGGCTCTTGCCGCAAAAAGATTGGGTAGCAAGGTCCTATTGGTTGAAAAAAGCGTTATGCTCGGTGGGCTTGCGACCCTAGGGTTAATAAGTTGGTACGAACCGCTTTGCGATGGGAATGGAAGACATATTATTAAAGGTATAGCCGAAGAGCTATTGCTATTGTCCATTAAATATGGGTTTAATGATTTGCCTGACCATTGGAGAACCGGGGAGGGGAAAGACTCTAGTTTGAGAAGGTACGCTACCCACTTTTCCCCTACTATTTTTGCTCTTGCCCTTAACGATCTTATGAAAACAGAGGGAATCGATGTAAGATTGGATATGTTAGCATCATATCCAATAATGGAACAGAACAGGTGTAAAGGGCTGACAGTGGAGAGTAAGAGCGGAAGGGAATTTTTCAAAGCCAAGGTATTAATCGATGCCACAGGAGATGCGGACATTTTATTTCGTGGGGGAGTGCCATGCGTTCAGGGCGAAAATTTTTTAAGCTACGTCGCCCACGGATTTGGGGCAAAGGATGCACAAAAATACATGGAAGCTAAGGATGCCCTAAACATACGAAGGTGGATAGCATGCGCCTCTAATTTGAATGGAGTAGGCCATCCTGAGGGTTTAGGCAAATTTTCCGGTACAACCAATGAAGACGTGACCGAATTTGTCCAGCTTGGGCAACAGATATTGTTCGATAAAATTAAAGATGATCCGCCAAGGGAAAGGGATATTATTACTATTCCGGGTATGGCTCAATATCGGACTACTCGCCATATTCAAGGAGAATACGAGCTGACGATTAGGGATGAAGGGAAACATCATGGGGACTCCGTAGGGGCCATTGGAGATTTTCGAAAAAGAAATGTCCATTTTGAAATTCCCTATGGCTGTCTATATAATAGCGAATTTCCAAATATGCTGGCTGCAGGAAGGGTTGTCAGCGCCAGCGGCGATGGGTGGGAGGTCACCCGTGTTATTCCGGTTGCTGCCCTCACAGGGCAAGTAGCAGGTAGTGCCGCTCACCTGGCTAGCACAAAAAATCAGACTGTTGCTGATATCGATGTGGCTTTCTTGCAGGGTTTGCTCGCCGAACAGGAGATTGTACTCCACTTCTAGTGCCAAGGTGACGTTTCAACTGTCATCAAAGCGGATAGGAAGCATGTGAAAAGGCAAGCTAGGGACGACTGCCCGAGGCTTGCACAAGGCTGAGAATTGGAATGGTACTAAATGCTGAAGAATCATTGCGGGTTGGCACAAAAAATGCTAAAATATAACTATCAACAAGGCAAATGGACCAAAGGGTTTTTTGCCTTGTTTTTATATAGAATGATTCAGCTGTTCATCAGAAGAAAGATAGCTTACTTTAGGAGGCAAACTATGAGCCTAACTGAAGGACAATGGACTTATGTTATTCTCATCAATATTATAGCGTTTATTCTAATGGGCATCGACAAAGCAAAGGCTCGCAGGGGGGCATGGAGAATATCGGAGAGAACCCTTATTATTTTGGCTGTTATAGGGGGATCTTTGGGCATGTTGTTTGGTATACATATGTTTCGCCACAAAACCAAACATGCAAAATTCAAATTAGGGATCCCATTCATTATAGTTTTACAGATACTGTTATTTTTCCTATGGAAAATGGTCATCTAAACAGCATCTAATAAGTGGAGTGCCAAGAAGACATTTCATTTGTCATCAAATGATGCCAGGGGATGTTTCGTTTGTCATCGCTTTGGCTGATGTAGAGGCTCGGAAGGCGCAGTTCGGGAGATTTGACTTTATTATTTAAGGGGTGCTGTATAAATGTACAATAGCAAAAATCAGGTAATTAAAACGATAAAATTGGAAGGACCTGATCGTTCGGTCTTTGACCTTCCCCCAGAATATGGCAGAGACTTTGCCTGGATAGGCATGTACCCATCTCCGGATGACAGACCGTCAAAGGGTGTGTCAGGGGGACGGGGTTAGTGACACAATTTGCCATGGGATTGCCGGATTGCCATGGGGATTTTGGGAAGTCTGTCCGTTCTTGGTATGGCAGATTAATAAGAAATGGTGATTGAAAGCGTGTCATTAACCCCGTCCCTGCGACACACCGACATCGTCCCTGCGACATACGTCACAATAATATAGGAGGTATACAATAAGATGAGACTTTTGTATAATAAGCCGGCGGAAAAATGGGTAGAGGCGCTGCCTCTGGGTAATGGCAGGATAGGTGCAATGGTATTTTCCATTCCGGATAGGGATGTTTTTATGCTTAATGAGGATACCCTCTGGTCGGGGTATCCTAGGGATACAAATGTAGCAGACGCCGCAGAGTATAACCCGAAAGCCCTTGAACTTGTAAAACAGAAAAAGTATAAAGAAGCCGAGGAGTGTATAGAAGATCATATGCTGGGCGGATACACCCAGTCCTATATGCCCCTTGGGGATCTTAGGCTGGACTTCCCTTCTATTGATAGGGAAAATGTTACATCCTACAGCCGGGAACTAAATCTCAATAACGCAATAGTAACTACAAGCTTTTTTCATAAAGGGGTTCGATATAAAAGAGAGGCCTTTGTATCCTATCCGGACCAATGCATGATTATAAGGCTTTCCGCGGATAAGGGCCAATCTATCAGCTTTTCTGCATCATTTAGCAGCCAGCTTAAATCCGCTACTGCCGTGGAGGGCAACACTGCACTATTAGATGGAATATGTCCGTCCCATGTGGAACCAAACTATATAAATTCCCATAATCCGATTATATATGAGAAGGAAGACCATAAGAAAGGGATAGGCTTTCGGGCGGCAGCTATTATTGAAAACCATGGTGGCAAAGTTGTGGCAAAGGATAATAGTATCCACGTTGAAGATGCAAATAGCGTCGTTATAAAGCTTTGTGTTCGCACCAGCTTTAATGGCTATGATAAACAGCCCTTTCTAGAAGGTAAGGATTACAAGAGGGACTGCCAAGATGACCATGATAAAATTCAGGGACAACCATTTGATATCTTAAAAGCTCGTCATGTGGAAGACTATCAGGAATTATTCAATCGGGTCCTTCTTAATCTAGACTCTGACAAAAAGGATTGTATTCCAACGGATAGACGATTGGAGCTTTTTCAAGAAACCCAGGACGATAAGGGCTTGTATGAACTCATCTTCCAATATGGGCGTTATCTATTGATTGCCAGCTCCAGAGAGGGCACTCAGCCTGCAAACTTACAGGGGATATGGAATAAGGAGATGCGTCCGCCCTGGAGCAGCAATTATACGTTGAATATAAACACTGAGATGAACTATTGGCCTGCAGAGATGTGCAATCTCTCAGAACTACACCAGCCCTTATTTGATCTAATAGATGGACTCCGAGTAACAGGGGCAAAGACTGCGAAGCTGCACTATGGAGCCGGAGGTTTTACGGCACATCATAACACAGATATATGGAGATTATCCAATCCAGTCGGGGACTTTGGCCGGGGGACGGCAGGATACGCCTTCTGGCCCATGGCCGCAGGATGGCTATGTCGGCATCTATTTGAGCATTATGAATATACATTGGACAAGGAGTTTTTAGAATATAGGGCATACCCGGCCATTAGTGATGCTGCGACATTCTACATGGATATGTTGGTAGAGGATGAGGAAGGCTATCTTATTATGTCTCCCACCACTTCACCGGAAAACGCGTTTATCTATGGTGGGGAAATCTGCAAGGTTTCAAAGACCGCCACTATGACCATCGCTATCATAAAGGAGGTATTCGCTAACTTTATTAAGTGCTGCGAAGCTCTAAGTATAGAGGATGAAATGAGCCGGGGTATAAGGGACAAGATTTCAAGGCTCTACCCATATAGGGTTGGATCAAAGGGACAACTTTTAGAATGGGAAGAGGAGTTTCAAGAGCCGGAGCCACATCATAGGCATATTTCCCACATCTATCCTCTATATCCAGGCTTTGAAATAACCCGGCTGGAAACGCCGGATTTGGCTGAGGCGTGCAGGAAAACCTTAAATATTCGGGGGGATGATGGTACAGGATGGAGCCTTGGGTGGAAGATAAATACTTGGGCCAGGCTTCATGATGGGAATCGTGCGCTAAAACTTTTAAAGCGCCAGCTACGATACGTCAGCGAAAGCAATACCGATTATATGGGCGGCGGGGGTACTTATGCCAATCTCTTTGATGCCCATCCCCCTTTTCAAATTGACGGAAACTTTGGAGCCTGTGCGGGAATTGCCGAATTATTCCTGCAAAGCTACGATGATAAGGTTTTGATTTTACCCGCCCTGCCGGATGAGCTTAGAGAAGGGCGTATAAAGGGCCTTTGCGCAAAGGGCGGGATAGTAACCGATATCACATTCTATAATGGCGGGCTAGAGAAAATGGATTTTTATACTACATCGGGAGAAAGCAGGCAGGTTACATTTATCTATAAGGATAGATA
>DASRNX010000169.1:0-4072 GCA_035647175.1 Clostridia bacterium
GACAGATTTAATACCATATAAGAAATGAACCGCTGCGCTCATCACTATATATGGTGTATCTTGCTAGAAAATGTAGTTTTGACACCCTGATCATTATAAATAACTATAATACCGATTGTCCGTGCCGGGTATAGGGGCGGAAGGCCGTGCAGTAACGTCTAACATTGCCAACTGCATTCGTCAGAGCGGGGCGCATGTTAATATAACCGCAGCTATTTTTCGTCTGTTCACAAACAATTACCCGGTATACGCCCAGATGGGGACGATCAGTTTATCCAAGTGACTTTCTGCACGGCCTAGCGGGTTTTTACTTCTTATTTAGCAATCTGTTATAAGCATCTAATATTTCTATCATCCTCTCATCCCTTCCGCCATGGTCGGGATGATGCTTTTTGGCTAACTCTCTAAACCTCTTTTTAATATCTTCTACAGAGGCCCCAGGTGCGAGACCGAAATGATCCAAGACAGTGGGGTCTTTGATTTCATCAAAATCCAATCCGAAATCCTTATATAATTGGAAGTATACGCTGTAGAAAAACTCTTCGAAGATTTCCTTTAATCCCTGTCTGTCGTGTTTTAGCAGATCCAATATAGGATATTTGACCGTCAAATCATGTATGACTTTTGTGGAAAAGTATTCGTCCCATACATATTTTTTTGGTATTCCCTGCGGTAAATGACTGAATCGAATTTTGTTCTCAAACTTTTTTAAGCCCCTGAGCCTGCGCTTCATCTTTGCTATATCCAAACAGACACCCCACCTTCGAATGATCTACTCTTAATATCTGCGGAAACAGAGCCACCCTTATGATGTTACCCGGTGTTCAATATCCATTACAGGTGTATGTTTAACTGACACAATACTTTAGTTAATTTTTGAATATAGATTACTATACCAACTTCAGCGTTGTGCGGGCGACAAACAACCGTGCCGAAATAATGATGCCTGGCGAAAGCCCGGAAGCCTCTTTGATCCATTATATCGTTTTTATCCGACGAATCATAGGAGAGATTCCGATAGAACAAATTTTAATTGAATTTCCCCCATAAATCCGATATAACGAGTAGGCAAGATATCTCTAGCTTCTATAAGCGGCGAATTTCGATTAGCAAAATAGGCGATGGGTATAAATCCCCCGCCTCGTTGAAACCTGTGTGTTTTAATTACCAACGCAATTGCTTCCGATATTTTAATAATTGCCATTTTATGCTTGTTAATTTGATATCATTATGATATCATAAGTATATCATAATGATTTGTGAGGTGGAATATATGAAGGAAAAAAACTTAAAAGCCAAAGCCGGAATACCTATGCTGATTTTCTTTATTTCGCTCTATTTTGTCGCCATAGGCCTGATAATTCTGGGCGGAATTCTTATTAATGCCGGTATCGGTATCGGTGCGCTGCCCCTGTCCATTGGACTTATCTGGATTATCATTGGCATTGTACCCTTTTTCGGACTCAAGATAATAAAACCCCAAGAGGCACTGGTGCTTACCTTATTTGGGGAATACATCGGCACCTTGAGAGAACCCGGTTTTTACTATGTACACCCCTTCGCGGTGTCGGTCAATCCAGCCTCTAGAACTCGTCTTGGGCAGAGCGGGGATGTGGATAGTAGCCCCGGCTCCAAGCTTGTTATCTCCGCAGAAGGAAATATGGTTCAGACAAATACCGCGACTAAAAAGATTTCGCTTAAGATCATGACCCTCAGCAACAACAAGCAAAAGGTCAACGATGTCTTAGGCAATCCCATAGAGATAGGAATCGCGGTTATGTGGCGGGTCGTCGACACAGCCAAGGCGGTTTTCAACGTAGATAATTTCAAAGAGTATCTTTCCCTCCAATGCGACAGCGCTGTGCGAAGCATCGTTCGTATCTATCCCTATGACGTGGCCAAAGGCATCGATACTACAGGCGATGGTGAACCGGACGAAGGAAGTCTTCGCGGTTCCAGCGCCGTGGTGGCCGAACGTATCCGAAAGGAAATACATGATAAGGTGCAGGATTCGGGCCTTGAAATCTTGGAAGCCCGCATTACCTACCTGGCCTATGCGCCGGAAATCGCTGCGGTAATGTTGCAAAGACAACAGGCCAGTGCCATAATCGACGCCAGAAAAATGATAGTGGACGGTGCTGTTGGTATGGTGGAAATGGCATTGGATAAGCTAAACGAAAATGATGTGGTAAAACTTGATGAGGAGCGTAAGGCCGCTATGGTATCCAATCTTTTGGTTGTCCTCTGCGGAAGCAAGGATGCCCAGCCTATTGTCAACAGTGGCAGCCTGTACTGATAATGAGCATGGGAAAAAAGCAGATCCCTCTCCGCTTGTCTAAGAAACTATACGAGGAGATTGCCGCATGGGCTGAGGATGAATTTCGCTCCATTAACGGACAGATAGAATATCTTCTCACCCAATGCGTCAGGGACAGGAAGGGGATAGACAAAGGCATTTCGGATGATAAGAAGGAATCCTAGGACTTAGTGAAAAAGGTTGTCTACCGCATGGGGGCGGTTGACAACCTTTTTTCTTGTATAACGCAACTTAGTTATCAAAAAAATATAACACCGGAAGCAATTGCATTGGCAGTTGCAACACACAGGTTTCAACGGGGCGGGGGATTTATACCCACCGCTTGTTTTAATAATCGGAACTCGCCGCTTATAGAAACGGGAGACATCTTGCCGACTCGTTATAATACAGTCCTGCACAACCATAAACAGCCTAGGCAGTTAGTATTACAACTATATGGTCAAATATATAGTTTGTGTTCTTGAAGTTCCCGTTAAGCTATCAGTATTACAACTACATACCGTACGGGTTGTTGATGAAATGGGGTTTTGACACTCTAATGATAAGAATATCTAAATCGATACTCTGTTCCAGCGAGTATTCCCTTGCCAAATCCCGGCCATAATATCAAACAGATCTTCTACCCTTCTCTATTCTAGAGTTCGTATTTGTCTACAAAATAGCGTCCCACTTCCAGCATGAGCCGTGACGCATGTACCGCCAGTTCATTTGGAAATTGGCTGAGGAAGGCATCTGCTTCAAAGGTTAGCTCCCCATCATACCCAATATCCCTAAGCGCTGTCATGACCTCATCCCAGTCAATTTTCTGGTTGAAGGGCAACGTATGTACATCCCTCACCAGATCGTTATCATGGACATGTAATGCCTTTAGCCTTTTGCCCCCGAGGGCACGGATCATTTCGGCCGGTGACCTTCCCCCGGCATTTTCCATAGCGCTATGTCCGATGTCAACGCAGGCTACAAAATATTCCGGATCCAGAGCATCCATATATTTTACAAATTCCTCCGGAGAAGAACAGGTAGCAGGCGAGGCCGTTGAAGCCCCTTCATACCAGTTAAACATGTTTTCAAGAGCGATCTTTACATTGGATTTCTTCGCATGGGGAAGCAAGGCATGGTAAAGCTCCATATTTGTATCCCAACATAGGGAATCCCCGCCTATCTTATGCCCGGGAAAAACAGCGGGGTGAACAATTACAATCTCTCCCCCCAATAATCCCGTGACCTCAATAGCACGAACAAGGAGCGGAAACATCCGCTTATTATACTCCTTATCATCATGAAGATAGCTTGGAAAGGGTGCGTGGCTCTGATTACATTCAATACCGCTATCGTCTGCGGCCTTCCGTAGCTTTTGTACATAGGATTCGAAAGAATTGCTGTTTATCGGATGGCCTTCCTCTCCGATCCCAAACATGGAAAAGTCATAGCAATCGTACCCAATCCTAGCAAGCTTTCGAATAGCATTTTCTTCTCCGTATACCTTTGCAAGGTGGCTTGTAAGGGTAGAAATTTTCATTTGATCCTTCACTCGCTTTCTTTGATATTATTTGAAATGTTTAATTAGGGAACAAAACTTCTTGTTACCATATGTTTTACGACAAACGTCCTAGATAATGTTCTGATGTCGTAAAACATTCTCCTTGGATTTATATATTACGAAAAATACATTCATATAAGATAGGTCCAGATTGTCTAACTGATTTGTCAATAATATAGATAACCAACTTTAACTATAAAATTTATCACCATGAA
>DASRNX010000170.1:0-24146 GCA_035647175.1 Clostridia bacterium
CCATATAAATATATCAATAAAATTATTTTAGCATGAGGAGGTAATTGGTGTATGAAAAAGGCGAAGATGATACTTGATAAGGATTTTAAAGTAGGTCAGGTGGATGATAGGATCTACGGCTCCTTCATCGAGCACCTAGGACGCGCCATCTATGGGGGAATCTATGAGCCGGAGCATCCCGAGGCAGATGAAAAGGGCTTTCGAAAGGATGTCACTAGGCTTGTAAAGGAACTTAAGATGCCAATCGTCCGTTACCCGGGGGGGAACTTTGTGTCAGGATATAACTGGGAAGACGGGGTAGGGCCTAAAGAGAATCGCCCAAGGCGGTTGGAGCTGGCCTGGAGGACCATCGAGACCAATCAATTTGGCACCAACGAGTTTGTGGATTGGGCAAGGCAGGCGGATACCGAGGTGATGATGGCCATAAACCTTGGCACACGGGGCGTAGACGCCGCACGCAACTTTGTAGAATATTGCAATCATCCGGGGGGGACCTATTGGAGCGATCTCAGAAGATCCCACGGATATGAAAAGCCCCATAACATAAAGACCTGGTGCCTTGGCAATGAGATGGACGGGCCATGGCAAATCGGGCACAAGACTGCCGACGAATATGGGCGGATTGCTCTGGAGGCAGCCAAGGTGATGAAATGGGTGGATCCCACTATTGAACTGGTAGCCTGTGGGAGCTCTAATATAGAGATGCCCACCTTTGCCCAGTGGGAGGCGACGGTACTGGACCATACATATGAACTCGTAGACTATATCTCCCTGCATCAGTACTATGGGAACCGAGACGATGATACGCCTAACTTTTTGGCCAGGACCATGGATATGGATCTGTTTATAAAGTCCGTAGTCTCCATATGCGATTATATGAAGGCCAAAAAGCGGAGTAAAAAGACCATCAACCTATCCTTCGATGAATGGAATGTATGGTTTCATTCCAACGAAGCCGATAAAAAAATCGAGCCTTGGACAGTAGCACCGCCCCAATTGGAGGACGTCTATACCTTTGAGGATGCTCTGCTGGTAGGTTCCATGTTAATTACCATGCTTAGGCATTGTGATAGGGTAAAGATGGCCTGTATGGCACAGCTGGTAAACGTTATTGCGCCTATTATGACGGAAGATGGCGGGGCAGCATGGCGCCAAACCATCTTTTATCCATACATGCATGCATCCCTATACGGAAGGGGAGTTGTCCTTGATCCGGTGATTTCCTCACCCGTATACGATACCAAAGAATACTCCGATGTACCCTGTTTAGATTCTACGGCGGTATTCAATGAAGAGGAAGAAGAGCTGACCATATTCGCTGTAAATAGGGGTATGGAGGACTCTTTAGTCTTGGAATGCGACCTTAGAAACTTCCCGGGATATAGGGTTTTAGAGCATATTACCATGGAGCATGACGATGTTAAAGCCACAAATACCAGGGATAATCCATATAACGTTGTCCCGGCCGATAGGCAGGATACAGAGGTTGCAGACGGACAACTGACAACAAGGCTCAAAAACCTTTCCTGGAACGTAATAAGGCTTGGAAAAAGCGGGCAATAGGAAGGATAAGGAGCTTGCCGGATGGAAGATGACAAGGAGGATTTGACTTTGGTTGGGAAAAAACAAATGCTGAGAAATATAAAATACTTCATTTTGGATATGGACGGAACCTTTTATTTAGGGGATAAGCTATTGGATGGCTCTTTGGAATTTATAGATACCTTGGAGAAGACAGGGCATGATTTTCTCTTCTTTACCAATAATTCATCCAAAAACCCTGACGTATATATAGACAGACTAAAGGGGATGGGATGCACCGTAGAGAACAACAAGGTAGTTACCTCCGGGATGGTTACGATTCATCACCTAAAAAAACATCACAAGGGGGCCAGGGTCTATTTATTGGGCACTCCGGAGCTTGAGGAGCAGTTCATTAATGAGGGGATAGAACTGGTAGATAGCAATCCGGATTTGGTGGTAGCGGGATTTGACACCACTATAACCTATGATAAGCTGAGCCGCGCCTGTACCTCTATAAGGCAGGGGGCGACCTTTATAGCTACCCACCCGGACTTTAACTGTCCTACGGAAGACGGGTTTATCCCCGACTGCGGAGCCATCTGTGCATTCATTACGGCGTCTACGGGGGTTAAGCCAAAATACTTGGGTAAACCCTATACCGAAACCCTAGAGTTTATCTTAGATCACCTAAATTGTACGGCTGATGATATCGCCTTCGTCGGGGACAGGCTTTACACGGATATAGCCATAGGGGTAAACCATGGGGTAACCGGCATTCTTGTAATGACCGGTGAGGCCACAGAAGAGGATATTAAAAAATCCGAAATACAACCGGATATTATAGTGGAAAGACTTGTAGATATTACCAAGTGGCTATAAAATGGTTATAGGCAACCTATTGTGCTAATTAAATATATCGGTAATGACTATTGAACGCTACCTCCAACATTGATTTGGAGAAAACTAAGGCTTATTCCATTTGAAAAGCCTATCGCTTCCAATCCGGCCTCCTGCCGGTGGAATCGGCTTAAGGCGTCCTGCCTTAAGCTACGGCTTTTCTGCATTACATAAGCCAAGTTTTCTTGGCCCAATCAATGAAGTCATCCGCTTTTCAATAGCCCATTACCTTTATAATGCACTAAGATAATGGACTATCACAATGCGATAAATAAGAAAACGAAGGGGAGATAATGATGGCATTTATTCAATGTGATTTCTTTTCGGAGGTGTTGGGTTTATCCACCTCCATGAACGTGATTTTGCCCCAGCCCGCCTTGGGCCAAATCGGTATGGAAGGCAGCAAGGCTTCGGATAAGTATCCTGTTTTGTATCTACTCCATGGATTGTCCGATGATCATACCATATGGGGGCGCCGTACTTCTGTTGAACGCTATGTGGCATCTTTAGGTCTCGCTGTAGTAATGCCCGCCGTACATAAGAGCTTTTACACAGATATGGCCAAAGGGGACAAATATTGGACCTTTGTAAGCGAGGAATTGCCTCAGATAGTGCGATCCTTTTTCCCCATATCCGCAGCCAGGGAGGATAACTTTGTGGCCGGCCTATCCATGGGCGGGTACGGGGCGTTTAAATTAGCCCTTCGTTGCCCTGATAAGTTCATAGCAGGGGCAAGCCTTTCCGGTGCAGTTAATATTGCCGAAATAGCCAAAAACAGAGACCCGGGAAGAGCTTGGGAGAACGTATTTGGGAATTTAGATGAGATCAAGGGAAGCGATAATGACCTGCTTCACTTAGCAGAAGAGGTCTCAAAATCCAATGGTCCAAAGCCCATGCTCTATCAATGCTGTGGCACTGAAGATTTCCTATATGAAGACAATATCGTTTTTAGGGATTGGGCTAATGAGTTGGGGCTGAATCTGACTTATGAAGAGGAACCCGGGACCCATGAATGGGGTTATTGGGATAAAAAGATCCAAAGGGTGCTGGAGTGGTTGCCCATGAATAATTCCAAATAGGATTGGACAAATAAGATTCGACAAAACAAAGAGCCGCGGAATAAATTCGCGGCTCTTTATGTAAGGGGTTTGGGGGTTTGGGTAACTTACGTTATTATAGTAACCCATTTTATGAAAAATAAACATTAAAAATAAAAAAAGTTTTGGGTTTATCGAACCTGTTGATAATTAGCGGATAAATATGTACTATATAAGGGAGGGTACCGGATAATAGGGAATCATATTACAAAGGCGCAATGATAATTATTTTTGCGATAAAAATTATTTTATGGATAAACAATTTGGAATATAAAATCTTCCATTATGAAATTGGGGGCCCGTTACATATACCAATCATACCGACAGATTTAGTTGATCCATTGTTTATCTACAGATACAGCCGGAAGGAGCGAATTATAAATGGAAGAGTTAAACAAAAAGCTAAAGATGCGAAACCTCCCCCACGTGTTGGTGGACCAAGAAGGCAAGATCATCAACGACGACGAGGCGTGGGCAAGCCGCAGGCAAGAGATTGTTAAATTATTTGGAAGTCAAGTGTATGGATTTTCACCGCCCGCACCATTAAAGGTCTCTTCGAAATTGGTGAGGGAGGATGAGGACGCATTCGCGGGTAAGGCAGTCCACTCCATTATAGACTTAAGCTTTGACACTCCTGGGGGTGAATTTTCCTTCCCTGTTAACTTGGTTATACCCAAGGGTGTGTCAAAGGCGCCCCTGTTTTTACATATCGCTTTTAGCCCGGATGTTCCCGACAGATACTTTCCGGTTGAAGAGATCATAGACGGCGGATTTGCGGTTGCCTCCTTTTATTATGAGGATATTACCAGAGATGAGGACGATGATTTTAAATCCGGTCTGGCGGGAATGTATAGTGGGGAGAATCGCAAACCCGATGAATGGGGAAAAATATCCATGTGGGCATGGTCCGCCCAAAGGGTTATGGATTTTATTCAGACCGTCGAAGCAATAGATAAAGGCAAAGTAGCCGTAGTCGGGCATTCCAGGCTGGGGAAGACAGCCCTATGGTGTGCCGCCCAGGACGAACGCTTTATAATGGGCATATCCAACGAATCAGGTTGCTCCGGCGCAGCTATCAGTCGGGGCAAAAATGGGGAAAGGATAAAGGATATTGTCAAAACCTTCCCCTATTGGTTTTGTGATAACTACAAGGATTATTCTGATAATGAAGAGAATATGCCCTTTGATCAGCACTTTTTAATCTCGGCCATAGCACCCAGATATGTTTATGTGAGCAGCGCCGTTGGCGACGAGTGGGCCGATCCGGAATCAGAGTTTTTAGGCTGTGTTGCAGCCGGGGATGTCTACGAATTATTTGGGGTTAAAGGCCTGGTCACTGAGGATGTGCTCCCGAAGGTAGGGACAAAATTGCATGACGGACATATTGGGTACCACCTAAGGGGAGGCACCCATTATCTCAGCCGTTATGACTGGCAGGGCTTTATGGAGTTTATGAAGCGAAAACTGTAATAATTCACCCTGCTGATCTAGTTGAATATAGCGGTAATGGCTATTAAACGCTTCTTTCATCACTGATTCGGAGAAAATTAGGGCTTATTCCATTTGAAAAGCCTATCGCCCCCAATCCGGCCTCCTGCCGGTGGAATCGACTTAAGACGTCCTGTCTTGAGCTACGGCTTTTCTTCATTTCATAAGCCAAGTTTTCTTGGCCGAATCAGCGAAGTCATCCGCTTATCAATAGTCCATTACCTTTAGGGCACAGTAAAAAAATGGCTAGCACAATGGGTCAATCAAAACTTTAGATATATGGGAGGAGAAAAATGAAACAGATTGAGAAAAACAGCATAAATGCCATACGCGTTCTTTCGGCAGAAATGGTAGAGAGGGCAAAATCCGGACATCCCGGGATGCCTATGGGAGCGGCCCCGACGGCGTATTCCCTTTGGGCTAGGCAGATGAAGCATAGCCCAAATAACCCGGATTGGCTGGATAGGGATCGATTCGTGTTGTCTGCAGGTCATGCGTCGGCACTTATCTATTCCCTGCTCCACCTATTTGAATACGGACTTTCCATGGAGGATTTAAAGAATTTTCGTCAATGGGACAGCAAGACGCCGGGACACCCGGAGTACGGTCATACGGTTGGGGTAGAGACTACCACCGGCCCCTTGGGACAGGGCTTTGCCACCGGTGTGGGTATGGCTCTGGCAGAAGCCCATCTGGCTGCCAAGTTCAACAGGCCGGGATATGAGATAGTGGACCATTATACATATATCCTATCCGGTGACGGTTGCATGATGGAAGGTATAACCTCAGAGGCTGCTTCTCTGGCGGGTACCCTAGAGCTAGACAAGCTCATTGTACTCTATGACTCCAACGCCATCACCATCGAAGGCGGCACCGATATGGCGTTTAAGGAGGATGTGGGCAAGCGTTTTGAGGCCTATAACTGGCATGTTCTAAGGGTGGAAGACGGGAACGATGTAGATGCTATCGCGAGCGCAATAGAGGACGCAAAGGCGGAAGTGAAAAAACCTTCCCTGATTATTGTAACCACTCAGATAGGATACGGTTCCCCCGCAAAGCAGGGTAAGGCTTCTGCCCATGGCGAACCTCTGGGTGCCGAGAACCTCAAAGCCGCAAAGGAATATTTGAAATGGCCCTATGAGGAAGAATTCTTTGTACCCCAGGATGTAAGGGAACATATGGCATCCATTAGGGATAAGGGCGCAGAGAAAGAAAAGGCTTGGCAAGAAAAATGGGATGCCTATTCAAAAGAATATCCGGAATTGGCCAGGGAATGGGATCTATGGCATAGCAAGGATTTGCCCATAGACCTATTAAACGATGAGGAATTTTGGAGTTTTGATGGTAAGGATGCCACCCGCTCATCCTCAGGAAAGGTTATTAACCGCTTGACCAAGATATTGCCCAATCTAATCGGCGGCTCTGCGGATCTGGGTCCTTCCAACAAGACCTTTATGGAAGGCAGGGACAGTTTCTCGGCAGAAAACTATGGGGGATCCAACCTGCACTTTGGAGTCCGCGAGCATGCTATGGCAGCTATGGGAAATGGGATGGTGCTCCATGGTGGGCTGAGGGCATATGTCGCCACCTTCTTTGTATTTACGGACTATATGAAACCGGCCATGAGATTGTCCGCCCTAATGGAACTGCCCCTCATATACGTGTTGACCCATGACAGCATAGGGGTTGGGGAGGACGGACCTACCCATGAGCCTATAGAGCATCTGGCGGCTCTGAGGAGTATACCGGGCTTTACCGAATTTCGTCCCGCCGACTCCAAGGAAACCGCGGCCGGGTGGTACGCAGCACTTACCAGAGGGGACAGTCCTACGGGCCTAATCCTCAGTCGTCAAAACTTACCTCTGTACAAGGAAACCGGCAAAGAGGCCCTGAAGGGCGGCTATATCCTGTTGGATTCAGAAAAGGAGATCCCTGATATCATTTTAATGGCCTCCGGTTCGGAAGTTGAGCTTATCTACGAGGCCCATGCCGTATTACAGGAACAAGGAATACATGCAAGGGTTGTAAGCATGCCTTCCTTCAAAATATTTGAGGAGCAATCCCCCGAATACAGGGAAGGGGTGCTGCCGAATATGGTAAGGGCACGTCTGGCAGTAGAGGCGGGCTCATCTTTCGGATGGCATAAGTACGTTGGTCTTGATGGGGATATAATTGCCCTGGACCGCTTTGGTGCCTCCGCACCGGGTGAAATTTTATTCGAGGAGTTCGGATTCACAGTGGACAACGTCGTAAGCAGGGCAAAAGCCCTTATAGGGTAAACTGCTTATATCACAGGGCTATGTACTGATTAAAATTTCCACCATGGCGATTGCAGATTTTCAGCGCAATCTCATGGTGGAATTTTTGTAATAGGCTGGCTATAAGTTCGGCCTTAATCGTCCAATATCTCCAATTCCAAGGCATCAAAATCGATGGGCTCAATGAAATTATCCTGGGTTAACAATATTCTCCTGTAATCCTCGTACTCCCTTTGATTTTTTGGGAGCCACATAGGCCGTTGAAGGTCAAAGTCGTAGCATATCCTTTGAATACAATGGTGGAGCATATCAATTTCCCTTATATCATCCCCCGCATAATCTGCAACCATGTCCTTTAGGATTTTGTTATTTTTTCTGATTATTCCCCATACTCTAAGCATATCGCAGTTCTCCTCACATAATAATAACCTTAGTTTTCCCCAAGTCAATGTCGAAAGTAAGGAAGTTTCATAAAAACATTAACCGGCACAATCGGTCAAATTAATTGTTTCTCATTATAGCAGACAATAGGTCCCAAGGGGAAGGGAAAACTTTGGTTTAGCCCCCTAGGGATAGGGAAAGATAGGGGTAAGGCAGGAGGTATAAAGCTTGATCGGAAGGTTCTTAAATTTTATTGGCTGCATGTATCGCAGATTTTTAGACGATGATATTCTCGCTCTGGGAGCTCAAATGGCGTATTATTTGGTGCTGTCCTTTTTCCCCTTTTTGATATTTCTCATATCCCTCATAGGCTATAGCCCCATCTCCAGTAGGCAGGTATTGGAGGGGCTGCTGGGCATCCTGCCGGAGGAGGCCTATATCCTGGTCAGGGATACCATCGTAGAGATTAGGGGGACAAGAAGCGGGGGGCTGGTTTCTGTAAGCGGGGTGTTGTCCTTATGGTTCGCTTCGAACGGAATCGGATCCATTATAACGGGGTTGAATAAGGCCTATGACGAAAGGGAGAAGAGATCCTTTATCAAGGTAAAACTGATCTCCGTCTTTTTTACCCTCCTCCTTTCGGTAGCTATCGTATTTTCGTTTGCCCTTTTGGTTTTTGGTGGCGTTATTAAGAGACGATTGATAGACTGTATAAGCCTTGGACCCTTCCACCGGGGTTTATGGGACGTGGGACGCTACGTATTTATCTCGTCCGTTATACTGCTGATATTTATAATATTATATAGATACACCCCCAGCAGGCGTATGGGATGGCGGGAGGTTGTTCCTGGGGCAATATTTTCAACCGCCGGCTGGCTTGGGACCTCTACAGGTTTCGCCTATTATGTGGATAATTTTGGCCATTACTCAACATTCTATGGCGGTATAGGCGGCGTGGTTATCCTCCTTATTTGGCTGTATTTCAGCGCTGTCATAATACTGATTGGAGGGGAGCTGAACGCGGCCTTGGTGTATAATAAGGCGAAGTGATGCCAGTGGGCACTATTAAGGGACATGCCGATGTCCGATGACAAGCATATCGGTCTAAGGTGCGCTTGCCCTTTAATATCATCGGTGTGCTACAATTGCTGCGACAATCGCCACAATAACCCTTTGGAACTTAAATGATTGGAATACTATTCTTAGAATTTAGATTATACACCCTATGGGGAGATGTCTTTTGACAGTAGAACAATATTTTGGTAAAATTCTTGTGGTCGGGACGGGTTTGGGTCTTAAAATGAATGAGAAACGGGGTGTGCTATGTGAACATCTATATTATGGTGGATGCAGAAGGTATCAGCGGCGTATATAACAGCGATCAGGTGATGTCAACGGGGAGCAGGTATCAAGAGGGCAGGGAACTCATGGTACGCGATATCAACGCCTGCGTAGAGGGATGCAAAGAGGCGGGTGCAGATAGGATATATGTAAGGGATTGTCACGGCAGCGGATCAAATGTTGTATGGAGCCGACTTTCGGACCTGGCAGATTACTACATAATTGGGGATACCGGCCAGGATCGTTTTCCGGGTCTTGATGAATGCCATGGGGTAATACTCCTGGGATATCACGCTATGGCGGGCACGCCCGGTGCTATCTTAGAGCATACCATGAGCTCGGAAGCGGTACAGAACTATTGGATTAATGGGGTAAAGGTCGGTGAATTGGCGATAGATGCCGGTATAGTGGGGGACAGGGGAAAACCCGTAATTATGGTCTCCGGAGATGATAAGGTGTGCCTGGAAGCCAAAGGATTGCTTCCCGATGTGATCACCGCCCAAGTTAAGAAGGGCATCACATGGAGGGGTGGGATGCTTCTTCCTCCGCAGAAGTCCTACAATCTCATAAAGGAAAAGGCTAAGGAGGCCGTTAACCTGCTAAATATGCAGCAGGCGCTGGTATTTTCTAAGCCCATAAGGCTGAGAGTAGAGATGACCGAAAGGGGAATACTTCCCCTGCAATATTCCAAACCCTATATGACTGTTATCGACGGTAGGACATACGAAGTCGAGGGCAGTACCGTAGAGGAGGCCCTTTTTAGATTATAACGAGTCGGCAAAATATCCCCCCCGCTTCTATCAAGTGGCAAGCTCCCATTAGTAAAATAGGCGTTGGGTATAAATCATCCTCCGCCTCGTTGAAACCTGTGTGTTGCAATTGCCAATGCAATTGCTTCCGATGTTATAACGAGTTGGGTATAGCCTGGAACCTTGGCAGCTGAAATAACGTTAAGAAAGGATTGAACCTATATGAAAAACATAGTGAATCTCGAAAGCTTTGCGCTGGAGAACGGTGAGGCCTTTGTTTTGGACAGGGAGCATGCCCTAATCAAGCTGAATAAGGGGCAGGGAAGACTCGTCTATGAAGGCGAGCCTATGAACCTGGGAGAAGCCGATTGGAAGGATGCAAAGTATCTGGTTTTCGATGTTAAAGGATATGAGGATTGGGATATTCCGCTCCTCATAGAATTTTGGAATCCCGACAATAAAACAGAAACACCCACCCTGCATTATATCGTGGGTCTTTTGCCTAAGATCCGCACCAGGGTATCCCTTCCCTTGGAAGCCTTAAGCTCTGAGGAAATGTTTTTGACCAGGACCCCGGTTAAGCTTAAGACCGTAATTCATGGCGACAGGGTATACCTAGAAGAGGCCAACAGGTTTGCCATAAGCACTAGGCCATCGTCATTTGAGCAGAGACTGGAGATAACCAACATGTACCTGACGGACAAAGAGCCGGACTATCCTGTTCCCGATGTAGTCCTGGTAGACGAATTAGGCCAGTATACAAAGAGGGAATGGCCGGGTAAGGTTCATAGTGAGGACGAAATGGTGAACTATCTTCATAGGGAATTGGAAACTCGGAACAAAAACGATTTGTCCGAATTTTCCGATGAGTGGAGTATATATGGTGGTTGGAAGGGCAAGCAATTCTCATCCACGGGATATTTTAGGACGGAATATGACGGCAAAAGATGGTGGCTGGTGGATCCCGAAGGGTACGCCTTCTACAGCAACGGTCTTGATTGCATACACCCCCACGAACAGTTCTCCCATATCTCCGGAATCGAAAAGTTCGCATCATGGCTTCCCGAAAAGGACGGTAAATTTAGGGACGCTTGGCGCATGTCAGAGGGAAGGTGGGAAGCCTCCGGTGAAGGCTCGGAAGAATATGATTTTGCTATATCCAATTTGATACGTGCCTTTGGGGATAAATGGTTCGACAGCTGGGCCGGAATGACCAAAGGAAGGATGATCGACTGGGGCTTTAATACCGTTGCCAATTGGTCCGATGCCGGGTTCATACGCTTTGCGAAAATGCCTTATGTTTGGCCTATGAGGGATTTTCCCGAGACAGAAAAAAAGATATTCAGGGATTTCCCCGATGTATTCAGTGATGAATATAAAGTGAACGCCTTAAGATATGCACAACAGCTGAGGGAGTTTGAAGGCGATAGAAATATGATCGGGTATTTTCTGAGGAATGAGCCGATATGGGCCTTTGTCGATATGAACATCGCCGAAAAGCTCCTTGAAAATGAGCATATGACGGATACAAAGGCGGAACTTATTAAAACCCTTTCAGATAAGTACAGCGGTGATATCGCCGGGTTTAATGCTGCTTGGAATCTTGATTTGGATAGTTTCGGCGAATTGAAAAACAGTATCAGGGGCGCTACAAGGTTATCCCCCAGAGCTTTGGAAGACTTGGAAGAGTTCTCCCGGGTCATGATCGAACGCTATGTAAAAATACCCAGTGATGCAGTAAAGAGGGTAGATCCACACCATCTAAACCTGGGCATGAGGTATGGGACTTTATCCAGAGATAATCTAGCGGCCGGATGCGAAAATTTTGACGTTTTCTCCATCAATTGCTATAGCATGAACCCGAAGGACGACCTCATCAAGGCTGGGACCCTTACGGGAATGCCGGTAATGATAGGCGAATATCACTTTGGTGCCTTGGACCGGGGGCTTATGGCCACGGGGCTAAGGGCGGTATCGTCCCAATCGGAGAGGGGAAAAGCCTATAGGTATTATTGCGAAAATGCAGCCGCTACGAAGTATTGTGTGGGAACGCATTATTTTACCCTGGGAGATCAGTCCTTTTTGGGACGAGGGGACGGGGAAAACTACCAGATTGGAATAGTCAATGTATGCAATAGGCCTTATGAAGAAATCATAGGGGGCATGATTGAGACCCATAAGCGGATTTATGAGGTTGCGGAGGGCACAAGGGAAGCGTATAATACACGCCCTGACGAAATTGGATTTATTGCTTATTGACAATTTGTTCTCTGATAATATAATGGGGCAGAAGATGTCTTGCGTTTCTATAAGCGGTGGATTTCGGCTAATTAAAATGGATAGCGGACGTATGTTTCCCGCCCCATTGAAACCTGTGTGTTGCAATTGCATTGCAATTGCTTCCGGTGTTACAATAGTTACAGTCCAAAAGATTATAGATAAACAACCCTGAGATAAAATTTATCATCTACAGATAAGTTTGGATTTCGTATTGTTTATCTGCAAATGAGATTATACATGTATGGAGGTTTTTTATATATGGGTATCAAGGTTGCCAAATTCGGGGGTTCTTCCCTGGCTGATGCAGATCAATTTAGGCAGGTGCGCTCCATCGTCATGATGGACGAGGGGCGCAGGTACGTAATTCCGTCTGCCCCGGGGAAAAGGCATTCCGGCGATCACAAGATCACGGATCTATTATACCTCTGCCAAGAGCATGCCCAGAAGGGGGTTCCCCTCGGAGAAATTTTTGAATTGATTTCCACAAGATATCTACAGATTGTGAAGGAATTGGAGTTGTTCCTGGATCTTAAACCGATCCTTGAAGATATCAAGGACAAGGTACTGGGCGGATATTCTGTTGAGTACACCGCCAGCAGGGGAGAATACCTAAACGGGCTGATACTGGCCGAATTTTTGGGGTATGAATTTTTAGATCCCGCAGATATAATATTTTTTACCCAATCTGGGATATATGACGAACAACGAACCCAGGAGGCGGTAGAGAAGGCCCTTGCTGATATTCCAAGAGCGGTTATCCCAGGCTTTTACGGTTCAAGACCGGACGGGGGTATCCAAACCTTCTCAAGGGGCGGTTCTGATATCACAGGCGCTATTATAGCCAGGGGGATCAAAGCCGATCTTTACGAGAACTGGACCGATGTTTCCGGATTTATGATGGCGGATCCCAAGATTGTAAAAAACCCCAGACCAATAGAGGAGATAACATATAGGGAATTGAGGGAACTGGCATATATGGGGGCAAAGGTGCTCCATGAAGATGCGGTCTTCCCGGTGAGACAAGCTAGGATCCCCATCAATATAAAGAACACCAACGAACCGGAGGCTGTGGGAACCCTGATCGTACCGAACGGCGGAGAATTTGCCAGGGCCGGTATGATAACCGGGATAGCAGGCAATAAGGATTTTACGGTTATCACCGTTGAAAAGGCTATGATGAATACCGAATTGGGATTCGGTCGCAGGCTCCTGTCCATAATAGAATCTCGGGGCATATCCTTTGAGCATATGCCATCGGGGATCGACAGTATTTCGTTGGTTATATCCGATTGTCAACTGAACGAAAAGCTGGCGGGTATAATTGAGGATATAGAGCAGCAATTAAAGCCCGACGCTGTGGACGTACATTCCAATATGGCCCTTATTGCTACAGTCGGACAGGGCATGGCCAGGACCCCGGGAATCTCCGGAACACTTTTTTCTGCGTTGGGCGGTGAGGACATTAATGTCAGAATGATTGCCCAAGGGTCCGGAGAAATGAACATCATAATTGGGGTAGAAAATGAGGACTTCGAAAGGGCGATACAGACCATATACTACGCTTTTGTTAATTAGTAAAAGAAGGAGGATATTGCCATGGGCAAGAAGGTTTTGATCGTAGGCGGAGTGGCCGGCGGTGCCTCAGCTGCGGCCAGGATAAGAAGGCTTGACGAATCAGCACAGATTATTATGTTTGAAAGGGGACCGGATGTCTCCTTCTCCAATTGTGCCCTGCCCTATCACCTAAGCGGGATAATCGAGGATGCCGACAGCCTGGTGTTGATGGATCCCGAAGATTTTGTAACTAAATATAATATCGAGGCCCGGACCCACAGCGAAGTTGTCGAGATAAAAAGGGCAGAAAAGAAGATCGTGGTAAAGGATCTTGTAAAGGGTTGCGAATATGAAGAATCCTATGACAAACTGGTATTGTCCCCCGGTGCCAGACCGATACTCCCAAAAAGCATTGCGGGAATAGACGGGCCCAACGTATTTAGCGTAAGGAATGTGTCGGATATCAGAAGCCTCAACGAATATATTAGCCATAACGGCATTACCGATATCGCCGTTGTCGGGGGCGGCTTTATCGGAATAGAAGTCGCGGAGAATCTGGCTTTGGCGGGGAAGAATATCACCTTGATTGAGGCCCTTGACCAGGTGATGGCACCTTTTGATTATGAGATGGCGCAGCTGTTACATAAGGAAATTCACGATAACGGTATTCGGCTGGTTCTAAATGACGGATTAAAGGCGGTTCATGATGGTAACGTAGAATTGCAGTCGGGTAAGATAATAGGGGCAGGGGCCGTGGTTATGGCAATCGGGGTCAGTCCCGAAGTCGATCTGGCCAGGGATGCCGGCCTGTTAATAGGCGAAACCGGCGGCATTAAGGTAGACCATAATTACCTGACCAACGACAGGGATATATATGCCGTAGGTGATGCCATCGAAGTGTATAATCGCCTAACCCATAGGATGTGCAGATTGGCCTTGGCTGGGCCTGCCCAGCGTCAGGCAAGGGCGGCCGCAGACCATATCTATGGGATCCCCCATAATAACAACGGTGTAATAGGTTCATCCATAGTCCGGTTGTTTAGCCTGAATGCGGCATCTACAGGATTGAATGAAAAGACGGCCGAGGCAGAGGGGATTCCCCATGACTTTGTCTACATAATCGCCAACGATAAGGTGGGCCTGATGCCGGATTCCAGCCCCATGCATTTTAAATTGGTCTACGAGTATCCCACCGGAAGGATATTGGGTGCCCAGGCCATAGGAAAGGGCAATGTGGATAAAAGGATAGATATAATAGCAACCATGATCCTCATGGGCGGTACCTTGGAGGACCTCAAGGAACTAGAACTTTGCTACGCGCCTTTATTTGGGACGGCTAGGGATATAGTAAATCTGGCTGCCTTGGTAGGGCTTAACATTCTAAACGGGGAGTTTAGGCAGGTGCCTGTATACAAGGTAAGGGAGCTGGTAGAGAAGGACGCCTTTATCATAGACGTAAGGGAAAAATATGAATATGAGGCAGGGCACCTTATAAATGCGGTCAATATTCCCTTGAGCGAGCTAAGGGACAGGCTGGATGAGATCCCCAAGGATGAACCCGTATACTTGGCCTGCAGATCAGCCCAGAGAAGCTATAACGCGATTATGGCCCTACAGCATTTGGGGTACCAAAACCTCTATAATATCTCCGGTTCCTTTCTGGGAATCTGTTGTTACGAATACTTTATGGATATGGTGACCGGAAGAGAAAAGATAGTAACCGGCTATAATTTCAGGTAAGACTATCAAAATTGGGCCGTAAACCATACATACTGTTAGGTTTACGGTCTTTTATTGTCTTCAATCCGGGAAAAGTTATAGCAAGTATATTGAAACTCTGGTAGAATAAAGTTGGGAAAATGAAGGCCCTGTGGCTATCATATATAGTTGATTAATGCATTGAAATAAATTAACGCGTTATGCTATATGTTTTACGACAAACATTCTACATTGGTACATAGGTGTCGTAAAACATTATCCTTAACCCGTATGTTACGAAAACACATTGTTTTAAGGTAAAATCGGATAATTTTGCCGATTTTACATTGAAAGATCTTTTTCGTAACATATATAGTTCGTCAACTTACTGTGTGATAAAGGTAATTAGCTATTGAAAAGCGGACGACTTCATCGATTGCTTACCTATAGCTAGCGCAATAGATTAAATCATTACACATAAGAAAGGGGAAGTTATTTGGAAATACTGTTAAGGCAATTGAGGGATGTATCTCTATCCGTTTTACCTATAACAATTTTGGTTGTAATCCTAAACTATACAATAGTGCCCATGGATAATCAGATGTTTATTAGATTTTTAATAGGTGCATTTTTGGTGATCCTGGGACTTGGGATATTCTTATTTGGTGCCCACCTGGGTATAGCCCCCATAGGCAATCTCATGGGGGAGACCATAGCAAAGACAAATAAGTCCTATTTTGTGGGCAGCCTCGGCTTTCTATTGGGGTTTCTTATTACGATCGCGGAACCCGACCTACAAATTCTTGCCCATCAGGTTAATTTGGCATCCGGCGGTATTGTACCCAGCTCTTTAATCTTGATTGTGGTCTCAGTCGGGGTTGGAATAATGGTAGGCATTGGGCTTCTGAGGATTCTATACGAAAAGCCCTTGAACAAGTTGTTTACCCTGGTCTATTTTATAATATTAATACTCGGCTTTAAAACATCCCAGGAATTTCTGGCTATATCCGTCGATGCTTCGGGTGCTACCACCGGGGCTATGACAACCCCCTTTATATTAGCCTTAGGCTACGGTGTATCACAATTAAAGGGCGGAAAGACATCGGAGGAGGATAGCTTTGGAATGGTGGGTCTGGCCTCCGCAGGTCCGATCTTTGCGATTATGATAATGAGCATAGTTATGGGCCTTACCGATATCCAGGGTGAGGTGGGGGATTTGGCAGTTAATTTAGGGATTTTGAACCCATACTTGCGCACCTTTCCTAAGGTAGCCAGGGAAGCAGTTGTTACGCTAATACCCTTGTTGCTCCTGTTTCTGATCTTTGATAAGCTTAGGTTTAAATTAAATATAAGGAGCAGGAAATCCATCCTCAAAGGACTCCTATATACGTTTATAGGGCTTACCCTGTTTTTAGTCGGGGTGAATGCCGGATTCATGGAGGTCGGAAGGGTAATGGGGGAGGGTATAGCAAGGGATTATACCTGGCTTCTGCCCATAATCGGGTTCTTGCTAGGCATGGTGGTGGTCTTGGCGGAGCCGGCTGTACACGTATTGACGGAGCAGGTGGAGGATGTGACCGCGGGCCATATTAAAAGGGTATTTATCCTGATAGCATTGTCCATGGGTATCGCCTTCGCAGTCTCTATGTCTATGCTGAGGATAATGATACCGGGATTAAAGCTATGGCACTTCCTATTGCCGGGATTCGCCCTCGGGGCATTTCTATCCTATAGGGTACCCCCTATATTTGTAGGCATAGCCTATGACTCGGGAGGCGTTGCATCCGGTCCGATGACCGCAACCTTTATCCTGGCTTTTGCCCAGGGGGCAGCCAAAGCAATACCATCTGCAAACGTTTTAATTGATGGATTTGGCGTTATTGCCATGGTAGCCATGGCTCCTCTGGTGGCTATCCAAACCCTCGGACTTATATTTAAAATTAAATCAAAAAAAAAGGAGAGTAATTAGATGGACTGGCTAAACAAGGGTCTCGTCCTATTCTGGTGTATTCTGGACTTCGGGAAGGGAAGCAGACTATTTAGGTTATCTAATGAAATGGGGGGTATAGGCGCTACCATATTCCTGGGCAGAGGTACGATAAAAAACGAATTATTGAACATATTGGGAATTATGGATACCAGAAAGGAAATCTTTTTTACGGTTATAGACGAAGAGTTGGAACAAACCTTTTATGAAAGGGTAACTGGGAAATTTAGTTTAGACAGACCTAGTCATGGCATAGCCTTTTCCATGCCGATAAAATATTGCTCCAGGGTTGACGGCTCCAAAAACATCAGGGGCCCTAAAAA
This sequence comes from Clostridia bacterium, assembly GCA_035647175.1. GTDB lineage: Bacteria > Bacillota > Clostridia > Caldicoprobacterales > UBA3941 > UBA3941. The sequence continues at coordinate 17,578 of DASRNX010000170.1, forward strand.
GGAAGGTGGATATAATTTGGGTTACGAAGCTATCTTTGTCGTTGTAGATAAGGGTTCGATAGATGATGTCTTAGAGGCGTCCGAATCAGCCGGCTCGACAGGTGGGACCATAATACACGGGAGGGGATCCGGGACTAAGGAAAAGGAAACATTGTTCAATATCCAAATCGAACCGGAGAAGGAAATAGTCCTTATCCTGTCAAAGGCTCAAAAAACCGAATCCATTGTAGGGGCGATTAAGGCGAGATTAAATCTTAATGAACCGGGGACAGGAATCATATTTGTAATGGAGGTAGGCAGAACCGTCGGGCTGTATGAAGAATAAAAGGATTGCGAAACCTATATTACCGAGGTCGAAGTCGGCGGATAATTAAGACAAGAACTTAAAAGGGGGGATCTTCCCCCTTCCGGGAACATCAAACAGGAGCCTAAGGGGGAAGGACCGGACCAGTGACGAGTCTTTTAATATGCTTTAATGTGCCTTATAAAGGGGGAAGGAAAAGATGATAGAGTTTGGGACAGGCGGTTGGAGGGCTATTATAGGTGACGAGTTTACAAAGGATAATGTTTGTCTTTTAACCCAGGCCTTGGCGGATATAATCAATGAGGAAGGGCATGGCAGCCAAGGTGTTGTGGTTGGATATGACAGAAGGTTTTTGTCGGACAAGGCTGCCCGGTGGATAACACAGGTGCTGGCAGGCAACGGAATAAATGTGCTTTTTATTGAAGAATATGCCCCTACCCCTTTGGTGATGTATGCTGTCAACAAATATAAAACTCCCTACGGTACGGCTGTGACCGCAAGCCATAATGCATACGACTATAACGGAATAAAGGTATTTACCCGCGGGGGTCGGGATGCCGATGAGGGATTGACGAATAAAATTGAGGATCAGATAGCAAGGACCGACTTAATCGATGTCAATTCTGTAGAGTTTTTAGCCGGCGTCAATAAGGGTCTGATAAGGACAATAGATCCCTTTAATGAGTACATAGACAGTATTTTGTCCATGCTAGATTTAAATGCCATATCAAAAATGCGCCTAAAGGTACTCTTTGATCCCATGTTCGGGGCATCTAAGATAAGTCTCAACACGGTATTGAATATTATGCGCTGTCAGGTGGACATCATCAATGCCAAGCACAATCCGCTTTTTGGAGGTAGGATACCCTCCCCCACCTCATATACCCTAAAGGCCCTGTCCAACCTAGTGCCGGAACAGGGTTATGACCTTGGTCTGGGTACCGATGGCGACGGTGATCGATTGGGCATAGTAGACGAGCGGGGGGAATTTGTTCATCCTAACGATATACTCTGCCTTCTGTATTACTATTTTTTAGAATACAAGGGGTGGAAAGGCGGCGTTGTGAGGAATATAGCCACAACTAATATTCTGGACCGTATAGCCGAAGAATATGGACAGGACTGCTTTGAGGTGCCGGTGGGGTTTAAACACATCAGTTCAGCTATGGACAAGCATGATGCCGTAATAGGCGGTGAAAGCAGCGGGGGTCTTACCATAAGGGGCCATATAATGGGCAAGGATGCAACTATAGCAGCCGGGCTTATGATTGAAATGATAAGCGTGACAGGGATGTCCATCTCCCAGCTAATGGATGGGATAGGCCAAAGATTTGGCTATACCTATTTTGACGAACGAAATATAGAGTTCAACGGGGGAAGCAGGGCCAGGATCTCCAGGCTATTGTTTGAAGACAAAAGGCTGCCCGCCTTTCCCTATGATATTGATAGAATCAGCTACAGGGATGGGATAAAGATCTATTTTAAAAATCGGGGCTGGGCAGTGCTCAGGTTTTCCGGGACGGAGCCCCTTTTAAGGGTATTTGTTGAGATGCCCACAAGGGAGGATGCGGACAAAACCTTAAACATAATGGAGGCCTTCATTCAATAACATGCAACCTCTTATATTATGATCATTTACAGGAAGATATTATAGCGCAGAATGGCTATCGCAGAACATATGGTTAGAGAAATACGGGTTCTATCCCTAAGGCGCCTGGAATGGGAAAATTAGATTTTCAGTATCCGGATCAAAGAGGTTTTCCAACGTTACACGTTGGGGTCTTAGGGACGTTATACGTGAAACATTGTCCCCCCCTGCCATTTTAATAGCATTTTGTACTCCCAGATATCCTACACGGAAAGGGGATTGGGCAATGGCTGTTTCAACGATGCCGTTTTCAAGGTAGTTGATAGTAGCTATGGATGCATCGGAAGATACCATGAACATGTCTACATCCTGCTGAACAACGGCCTCAGCCACACCCTCAACGGCAATTGCATTAAAGGCGGCAATGGCTTTAATATATGTATGCTCTGCAATAAAGGTCGCAATTTGCTTATGGGCGGTCAGGGCATCGTCGCTATCTAGGGAAACCTCTACTACATGAATCCCATTTTCCCCCAAGGCGGCCTTCATGGAGTTCAATTGTTCTATGGCTATACTGTTTGAAACATTGGGTAATATTGCCGCAATTTGGTTCCCACTGTTCAATTTTTCTAAAAAAGATTCTGCCATTAATTCCCCGGTCTCTACGGGGTCCGTATACACATAAGAATTTTTATCGCCATTTATTTCAGAGGTAGGAAGAGAATTTATGACCACAACGGGGATATTCAAGTCCTTTAATTTGCTATCTATCTTATGATACTCCAGGGGATATATAACAAGGGCATCTATCCCATCGTCCTTTAGGCTATCGATGAACATAGCCTGTTTCGAGATACTGGTATTCTTCGCCGTTATCTTGTAGGTAAGATTAATGTCCATTTCCTCTGCGGCTGCCTTCGCACCCTGAAGAAAATTATTGTTGGTATCCTGGGAATCCTCGGACAAAACAATAGCAATGTTTAGGGTTTTTGCACCGCTACAACCGCCCAATATGATGGAAAATACTATAACTAGCGCAAGATAGGCAGACAGACGATAACGCATGTACCCTCATCCTCCTCACTTTCAATCCTCAGTCCATATCCGTCTCCGTAGAGGAGCTGAATTCTGTTATGGATATTTCTCAGGGCAATTCCATGGGCCTTACTGCCGGGCTTGGAATCTAGTGTCCCTGTAGTATTGGCCAGGGATCGGCGTAACTCCTTTAGGGAATCTTCGGTCATTCCTATCCCATTATCCTTGACCGAGATCTTCAGCAGTCCGATATGGGTATACGCCTTGACAAAGATTTTTCCGCTGTCCAAGGTAGATAGGCCATGTTCTATAGCGTTCTCGATTATAGGCTGCAGGATCATCCGGGGACAGAGGAAGGCCTCTGTTTCTGGTCCACACTCTATATAGAATTCGAATTTATTCCCATAGCGCAGGGATTGAATATGCACATATCTATCCACATACTCCAGTTCAAAGGAGAGGGGGATTGTCGATGCCGTCGTGGAGGCATTGAGCTTAAAGATGTCGGTGAGGGCGGTAATCATCTCTATGGCCCCCCGCTTTTTGCCGTCTTCAATCATCCAGATGATGGATCCTAGGATATTATAGAGAAAATGGGGGGTAATCTGGGTCTGGAGGGAGGCGAATTCGGCCTTCCTAAGCTCGATTTGTTTTAGTTCCTGTTCCCGCAGAAGCCGTTTGATATAGACAATCAGACGATTGATGGATTCTGCCAGCATATTAATCTCCAAAATAGAATTATCCTCATCAAAAGTCACGTCCAGATGCCTATCGTTAATACCATAAATTTTTTCGCTGATATCCTTTAGGGGCAGGGTGATTCTCCTGGTAAACAAATAGCTGGTGGGGAGTATGAGCATAAGCATAAACACGGATATCAAAATTAAACGGGTGACATAGAATCTCCATGTATAGCCAAGATCCCCCAGATATGCGGCATTGACTACATACCAGTTTTCGTAAGGCATGTAATCTACGTGGTTCATATACTTTTTCCCATTGATCTCGCTGGTATAGGTATGGTTTATAGATTGGGTTAAAACACCTTGAAAATCCTCTTTCCACAAGCCCATCAATACCAGTTGCTGCTTCGTATGGTAGATAAGGTCTTCATTGCTTACTATATAGACATATCCCGAACTCTTGGATTGTGCGCCGGAACATACAGCCGCAATGGACGAGAATTTTATGTCCATCAGAAGCACTGCGGGATGAATCGCCCCATCCTTTTTATAGGCGATGCGCCTGCTCAGGGACATGACCCAATCGTATTTTCCTGTAAAAAGGTTTTGCACGTGGGGTACGGTAAATTTATTGATGGTGTTGGCCTCGGCAAACCAGCTTTGCTCCTTGGCGTCGACGGTTGGTTTTAACCGATTTTCCGTCTGGGAATAGATAAGGTCACCGTCATAATCAAACAGGGCAATGGTAACAATGTCATTGTTGGTGGAAAAAATCGTTGACAGCTTCGCATTTAAATCCCCGCTATCTAGATTGTCCGCGTGTAAAATTGTCACAGCAACATTATTGAAGGTGTTGCGGAAGGAGGACATAGTTAGCTCAAGGTTTGATTTTAATTGGGAAGTAGTCGTGGTAAGCTGCGAGGTATAACCCCTGTTTAGGATGTTCGCAAAGAGAAAATAATTGAGTACAAATAAAAGCCCGATGGCTATGATAAACAGGAAGAGTATGGAGCCATATAAAAGCTTGCTGACCGATCGTTCCGCCCTTAATATTTTCATTGGGACTGTTTCTCCCTTTCCCTTCCCTTACGCCTATATTCCACCGGCGAAGTTTTTACATACTGGCGGAAACGGTAGGAAAAATAATTGGGGCTGGTGAAGCCCACCTCCCGTGCAATCTGGGAAGACTTTTTGTCAGTATTTAAGAGAAGGGAACACGCCTTCTGAATCCGCAACGATGTAAGGTACTGCAAAAATGTTTGGGAAAAATCCCGTTTGAACAAAGCGGAAAAATAGGAGGCACTTATATCTAGGTGATCACAGATCCTATCAAGGGAGAGCTCCGGATCCGTATAGTTTTCGTCTATATAACTCTTGGCGTGGGCCATAAGCAGCGTGCCGGTACAGTAATTCTTGTCCTGTATCTCCCTGTTTATATATTCCGCTATCAGAGTAATAAGCTGAATCCATCCGTTTATATCCTGAAAGTGATCATATATCTGGTGTACCGGAAATTTTGAAAGCACATCAACATCAAAATCATCCGCCAATCGGAGCAATTGGCTGTTTATCTCCGCCTGGGTAGAGCTGAGTCGCTGCTCTGACAGCTGGGCCTCGGCCAAGGATTGCGCTATATTATCAAAAACTCCTGCGATATCGTCCTTTTCACCGTTGATGATAACCGATTCGTCCAATGTCAGGTCCAATAGGGTCGGCGATTCGTCCTGTTCTAACTGGAGATCGGAATAGCAATAAACCCGTTGCTCGTTGTTGACAAAATCCAGATTCAAGGCCCTCACCGCCTGCAGATAATAAACATTGGCGTTTCTCAAAGAACTACACGGGTTGCTGATACCGACGATCAGCTTTAGCCCCCAGAGCTTCTCGGCTGCCGCCACGATCCTGTCGCATAGCGCGATCAAATTCCTTTTATGGCTGAAGGCATAGATCACCAATCTTTCCTGATACTGAAGGATATATGAAGTAAAATCCGCATTAATCTGCTCTTCTACAAGATTTCGCAGGGCCAGCCACATGATCTCCTGTTTTCCGCTAAAATGCCGATCAATTAATTTTCTGCCTTTTCCCGTGGACTCGGTCTGTATGGCAATTATGGAAAATGTGGACCTTTGGGGCAAATCGTAGGATCCCACGGCCATATTAAAATATTCGTCGGATACACCCTTACTTAGGATTTCGATCAAAAAGGAGGAGCGTAAAAGATCCATACTCTCCTTAAGCTGTTGTCTGAGGGTGTCCATATCGTTGCGTATGGCATACTGTTTATCTAAATGTGCTTTGGCCTTACCCAATGATTTTTCTATGATCTCCTTGGTAACAGGCTTTATAATAAAGTCAAGCACGCCGTATTGGAGCGCCAGTTGCGCATAGTCGAATTCGTCATGACCGCTTATTATTAAAAAGCAGATGGAATTGTCCTTTTCATGTACCCGCTTTATCATTTCAAAGCCATCCATATAGGGCATACGTATGTCGGTTATAATGAGGTCGGGCTTTACCTGGTCCACTATTGATAGCGCCTCTTGGCCCGATAGGGCCTTTCCAGCCAAGGTAAATCCGCAGGTTTCCCAATCTATATTCCTGACTATATTTTCAAGGGTTTCAATTTCGTCTTCTACAAGAACTAGTTTATACACTGATAAGTATCCTTTCAAAGAATGATATCATGCGCGAATAATAGCCGGATCCAGAACAAATACGGCATAATGAATTATAGTATATAGGGTCTAAAAAAGCAACAGAGGGTAGTTATTGCCAGCGTTTAAGCCGGGATCCGGTCGAGTTTTATCAGATAGCAATCCCCACCATATATACACATCTAAATCCCTTTGATTGATGGGAGGCGGGTTTATGGGTTCTTTCCCCTCTATTCAATTCAACGACCCAATTTTACCCAACGGCATATGAAAATAAGAGTATTTTGATATTCCTGTAGTAA
>DASRNX010000171.1:0-7680 GCA_035647175.1 Clostridia bacterium
AGCTAAGCTACTTTGATACGTACAGGCGTGTCCAGTTCGCCTCTACCGTATAGCCCTGTTAAGGGCACAACGCTACTTTTATGGGATTCTCCAATTCATCTCACGACTTAAGTCACGAGTGTTCTTGAGGAGCCTAATAAAAATTTCATAGATATTTGTCTGTACTATCTGACAAGCAGGGTCTCCTCTGTGTCCTTATCAAAGAAATGAAGCCTATTGGGATCCAGCGCTATCCTGATGGTATCACCGGCTCTTGCAGTAGATCTTGGGTCTACCCTGGCGGTAATGTTAGCACCCGCTACGTTGAGATATAGATAGGTCTCAGAACCCATCAATTCAACAACGTCAACATATGCTTTAATTGTGCTGTCAGCTGCACTTTGTAGGAAAATTTCCTCATCATGCATGTCCTCAGGCCTTACACCCATGGTTACTTCCTGCCCGGTATAGGAGGAGTCCTTTAGTTTCTTGATCTTGCCCTCGGGTATTCTGATCTTGTTTTCGCCAAATACGGCATATACTGCATCGCCTTCTTTGGTTAAGGTTACGTCGATGAAGTTCATCTGAGGACTTCCGATAAATCCGGCAACAAAAAGGTTTACAGGATAATCGTATAGGTTTTGAGGAGAATCAACCTGTTGGATGAATCCGTCCTTCATAACAACGATTCTTGTACCCATGGTCATAGCTTCTGTTTGGTCATGGGTAACGTATATAAAGGTTGTCTGTAATCTGTTATGGAGCTTGGTGATCTCGGTTCTCATTTGAACCCTCAACTTAGCATCTAAGTTAGATAGAGGTTCGTCCATTAGGAAAACTTTAGGTTCCCGAACAATAGCACGGCCCAAGGCTACCCTTTGTCTTTGTCCGCCTGATAGGGCTTTGGGTTTTCTGTTGAGCAGATGCTCAATATCCAGAATCCTTGATGCCTCTTTAACACGACGGTCTATTTCAGCTTTAGGGGTCTTTCTCAGTTTTAGTCCAAAAGCCATATTATCATAGACGGTCATATGAGGATAAAGGGCATAGTTTTGGAAAACCATTGCGATATCCCTGTCTTTTGGGGCTACGTCATTCATTAACTTATCGCCAATGTAAAGCTCCCCTTCAGTAATTTCTTCTAACCCCGCGACCATTCTCAGGGTAGTGGTTTTCCCACATCCGGAAGGTCCTACGAGAACGATAAATTCTTTATCGGCTACATCAAGGTTAAAATCACTGACGGCGGTAACGCCCCCTGGGTAAACTTTATACATTTGTTTCAGGGTTACACTTGCCATTAAAATCCCTCCACATAATTATTTTGCATCAATTGTGATGCAAATCAAGGGTTCATGTTATTATAAGACAATTATATCCCTATAAGGACAATCTGACTATAGCTATATTACCAAAAATCAGGGTGGTTTTTTTGAAAAGATTGCATAAAGAAAATACGGCAACTTACACTAAATGGGTTAAATGTATAATATATGAATAACCCACCATAGGAATATCTCTCCAAGGTGGGTTATTTGAGTTTTGTCATTCCTGATATTGGATTGCTTCAGTGGGACAAGTCTCCACCGCCTCCTCGACATCTTCCTCTAATTCCACTGGAACGTCTTCATCGATGGCTTCCGCCTTATCATATTCGTTCCATGAAAATACATCCTCGCATACACTGATGCACAGCCCACAGCTGATGCACAGATCCTGATCAACAAACACCTTCAAGGTTATCCCTCCCATCCTTATTGTTATATGATTATTCCCCATAAAGAATTATAGGTCCGCTTTAACGGCCGCGACTAATGCCAGAATGGTTCTACTCATAATAGATATAGGGACTGATCTTAGTAGAGCCCACTTCGCGGGTGATAATCACCATATGATTTATTCGTACATTTATACCTCTAATCTATACTTCAAAACAAAAAATATACTCCCTTATTTGATTTCATACTCCACAAGACGTCCATAGGATACAGGGTCCAACTCTACATAAAAATATATCCCATCCTCCCTGTATTCTTCCTTAAAAATCTGCCCCTGGTCGTGTATTGGAGACAGCATATGCCCGTCCTCATAGGGAATAAGCAATTCCATCCTTCGTCTTTTGATGGATAGGTTTTCTGCTATCAACCCCATAAGATCCTCCAAACCCGTCCTTTCCGTAGCGGAAATGTATGCGGCAGGTTTTTTTGCAGGTTGCCCGTAATCTTCCTCTCCCACGAGATCCATCTTATTATAGACCGTAATGATTGTTTGGTTGCAACCCAAAGAATCCAGAAGGTGTTCCACCACGCTCATCTGTTCCTGTAAGTCAGGTGATCCTGCATCCACCACGTGCAGAAGCAGATCGGCGTAGACTGCCTCCTCCAATGTGGATTTGAAGGCTTCAATAAGATCATGGGGCAACTTATTAATAAAGCCAACAGTGTCCGCTAAGAGAATTTCTTGCCCGTTGGGGAGACTAATCCCCCTATGTACGGGGTCCAGAGTAGCGAATAACCTATCCTCAACCAACACGCTACTCCCGCTTAATGCATTCATCAGACTGCTTTTACCGGCATTTGTGTAGCCGACCAGGGCTACTATAGGTATCTGATTTCTTTCTCTTCTTTCCCGAAGGGCATGTCTCCTGTCCCTGACCTTATCCAGTTCTTCCTCTATCTCCCCAATCCTTCTGCGAATGTGCCGGCGATCGGTTTCCAGCTTCTTTTCCCCGGGCCCCCTTGTACCGATCCCTGCGCCCAACCTGGAAAGTATCAGACCCATCCCCATTAGCCTTGGCAATCGATACCTCAATTGGGCCAGTTCTACTTGGAGCTTACCTTCCTTGGATTCGGCTCTCCCGGCGAAAATGTCCAAAATCAGGGTTGTCCTGTCAATGATTCTGATCCCTAAAATATCGCCTAGGTTTCGAATCTGGGACGGGGAAAGTTCATCGTCAAAAATAACTAGGTTCACATTTTCAGCCCTGCACAATAGGGCAAGCTCTTCTGCCTTTCCCTTTCCTATGTAGGTAGCCGCATCCGGTACTCTCCTGTTTTGAATTACCTTGCTGATGACAACCGCCCTTGCTGTTTGCGCCAGTTGCTCCAATTCCTCTAACGAGGCGGCACCCTCACCGTATGTGTCCAATCCCACCAGTATAGCCGTCTCCTGCCCATCGTCTGCTACCTCTACTATGTCACGATGCTGAATAGCCTTGTCCCTTTCGTATATATACTCCATCAGCTCACTGTGGCAAAATTCCGCCTGGGACAGGGGCCCCGCTATGGTGATCTCTCTATCACTATCCGGCGGATTAATAAAAGCTGCATACCCTTGATTGAACTTGCCTTTCAATACCCCTATGGCCGCCATGGAATCCAACCTCATAGATGTCAAGGCATTTAAATCCACTTCAGATAGGACTCCGCTGCCGCCCGGATGAGTATGAATGCATCTTATCCCGTTAAGGCGCACCTTGCTCCTGCGGGCGCTCATGTAAGGCAATGAAACCTGACCTACATCTCCCACTGAAACATCCAAAACCCTTCCGCTGCGCTCAATATATACCGATATCTCCCTGTTTGTATCCGTCGTCAACCTACATATTTTTTCGATAATCTCATGGTTACAAAACTCGTCCTTGGATACTACGATATCAAATAGAGATTCCAATTCCGCGATTGTTGCCTTCGATAGGCCATCAATATTTCCCTGTATCATATCGGTGTCTCTGCCTCCTTCCAAGTATAAACCCCATATTCCCTCTAAATTATACATCAAAAGGATAAAACAACCAAGTCCCCCCGTAGGGCCGGCCCATATTTTAAATCCCATGGAAATAACGTATGGGCCGATTTTTCTATGCGGGCGGTAATCATATAATACCTAAAAATATTTTTTTGATTCTAAGTAATCCTGGACCTTCATTAATAATTCTCCAAACCTTTGATAATGTACTATCTCCCGTTGTCTTAGAAATTTCAGGGGTTCTATAACATCGGGATCGTCCGCCATTCTCAAGAGCCATTCATAGGTCCCGCGGGCCTTTTGTTCGGCCGCCAAGTCTTCATTTAAGTCCGCTATGGGATCGCCTTTTGATTGAATGTATGCTGCGGTAAATGGGGAGCCCGCGGCTGCTGTAGGATATACCCCCCGCCCATGGTCAGTAAAATATGGTCCTGCACCCGATGCCTTGATCTCTTCAGCCGAGGCACCCTTCATCAGCTGATACACCATAGCGCCCACCATCTCAAAATGGGCAAGTTCTTCAGTGCCTATATCCGTCAACAGTCCCTTTCCCTCGGGTATTGGCATGATATATCTTTGGGACAGATATCTGAGGGATGCGGCTAATTCGCCGTCCGGGCCCCCATATTGGCTGACTACAAGGGTTGCCATCTGTGGGTTTGGGTTTTTGATCTTAATGGGAAATTGCAGTTTTTTTTCATATATCCACATATAAATATTCCTCCCTCTAATCTATATCCCATGGCCATGGGTCGTTTATCCATGCCCAGGGAAACTGGCTCAATGCTGTTCCAAAATTGCTCAAGGGACCATACCTTCTTTGGTATTCGTCCTTTACAGCCATTAATTGCTTCGTAAAGGAATTATAGTCCCTGACCGCCCTTTGGTCATTGGGGTTATTGTCTAAATACAGGTTGAGCTCCACCGCCATAAATTCCAGTTGACGAATTTCATCCAAAAGTTGGTCTCTGTCGTTAATCTTCATCAAAAACATCCTCCTTTACATACCTTTCCCCTGGTGACTGGGCCAGGGGGTCAACAATTCAGGGAACATAGTCCCCCTATTTAGGGCCTCACTTGGGGGGAGACTGGTCGTATACCTTTGGACAACGAAGAATGCCCGGGCCAATTTTGAATTTGGCGGGAAAGGCAGTACAATACAATCCGATCCCAATACGCTAATGGGCTGATCATGCTCATATACATCGATCATATCTTTACTCCTCCATATTAATGTTATGATATTAACATGCTATGTGAATATATGGCAAAATGAGCCTGACCCGCCGGTTATGTCCTTAAACTACCCACAGTATGAAATCATGAAAAGGTATAACAGGATATGCCGTGACAATCCTCTAATGTGTCTGGGCAAAGTTTGTCTGCCGAAAAAAAGAAAACATCGGACATATATTTTCATGTCCGATGTTTTCCCACCTATATAGGCTTTATATAAACCTTATATAAACTCTCCCCAGCTGCCGGTTGTGGATTCCGGCTTTTTCTTAACCACAAACAGCTCATCCATACGGGTCATCTCCAATAGCTTCTGCACCCCCAATTTAGGGTATTCCACAATCATTTCCCCGTTATGACTTTTCATATACTTAAAGAAAGAGAGCAAAAGTCCCAACCCCGCACTGTCTAAAAAGTCAACCTTTGAGAGATTGATTAACAAGGCGGTATCCCCTTTTCCGATAAAATCGTAGACCTGACTTTTTATTGCATCAACGGTCAAAAAGGATATGCTTCCCTTGGGTTGGACATAAACTCCTTTATCATTCCGTGAGATTATAATAAGTCATCCCCCCTTAGGACCGGGTATCCCATACCTCACAATATTTCCTTTTGGATATCTATCACCTCAAGCCGTATATCTTGCTCTATATACTCTAAAACTCTGTTCATCTGTTTCTCGGCCTGAATAGAATTATTGGCTACACAGGCAAAGCCTAAATTTGCACGTTGCCAGGCATCCAAAACACCTATCTCCGCTATGGATACATTAAACTGATTTCTCACCTTTGAAACAAGACTTTTTAATATTTGTCTTTTCTCCTTCAACGATTGAGAATTATACAACCTAATATCTATTTCTGCGACAGCTACAAATACCCTCATGGTTCATATACTTCCGGCCTAAAACCATGGACCACAGGATGCTTTCTTCCAATACCAAAATCACCGTGGCTGAGCTTGATTATTGGCGGTATCTGTCTGCGCTTGTATTCGGCCCTGTCGATCAAGTTAATTGTTCTGTATACGGTTTTTCTGTCGTATCCCTTTTGAATAATTTCTTCCAATGGAACATTCTCTTCAATATACATTCTCAGGACTTCATCCAATAGGGAATAGGGGGGCAGGGAATCCTCATCCTTTTGGTTGTCCTTTAGTTCTGCCGTAGGGGCCTTTACAATGATGTTATTCGGAATAATTTCATCCTTGCTATTTATGTATCTGCAAAGCTCATAGACATCGGTCTTTAGTATATCCCCTAAAACCGCTATGCCCCCGCAGGAGTCACCATAAAGGGTGGAATAACCTACGGCGATTTCCGATTTATTGCTGGGACAAACCAGAACCCGTCCCTCCCTATTGGCAATGAACATCAGCATGTTGCCCCGGATCCTAGCCTGGATATTCTCCTCTGCCAAATCCCCACGGGCTTGCCCGTCTCCGTTAAAAATTTTCAGATATTCGTGGAATGTATCCTCGATTGGGATGGTTCTATACTCTATACCAAGGTTGGATGCCAGGTCATCGGCATCCTTCCTGCTCTCTTCGGACGTATACCTGGTGGGCATAAATACTCCCAGGACGTTCTCCGGACCCAGGGCCTCCCTCGCGATACACGCCAATAGCGCAGAGTCTATACCCCCGCTTAACCCCAAGAGAGTCCTTTTAAAACCCGTCTTATGAAAATAATCCTTGACGCCCAGCACCAAGCCCCTATATATCCAAGATATATCCTCTTTATGGATTAAAAGTTTTGGATATGCCTTCCCGGTATCATATATAATCAAATCCTCCTCAAAGGCTTTGGCATTGAGGATCAATTGTCCACTATCGTCGTAAACCATACTGGAGCCGTCAAATACAAGTTCGTCATTTCCCCCTACCTGGTTAGCATATATGAAAGGGATACCATACTTCCTAGTATAATGGGCTATCATATCCATACGGATTTGGTGTTTTCCATAATGGTATGGAGATGCCGATAGGTTTATGAATATATCCGGTTCGTCCTCATAGAGCTCGTCTAAGATATTCCTCGGGTATTTTAGGTGGCCGAACAGATCCTCATCGTTCCAAATGTCCTCACATATGGACACCCCCAGCCTCTTTCCCTTGAATTGAAGACACTTTATCTGTTCCGAGGGCCGGAAGTATCTGGCCTCTTCAAATACATCATAATTCGGCAAAAGGCTTTTATCCACCCTCCCTACAATATCCCCATCCTCAATCAAAATGGCACTATTACATAGTAAATCATCTCGAGGGCCGGCCATTACAGTTCCCACAATAACTCCTATTTCCCCGGTATAGCCTATGATTCTATGAAGGGCTCTGTTGCAGGCCTTTAAAAAGGCACTCCTCAGCAGAAGATCCCGGGGCGGATATCCCGTTATGCTAAGCTCCGGAAAGATTACCAGATCACATTTTTGCTCTTTGGCCTCGGCGATAAAATCGATAATTTTAGATGCGTTGCCCTCTAAATCGCCAACCTTTGGATTGTATTGTGCTACTGCTATTTTCATAATTTTATCCGTCCAATTCCAAAAAATTATTGATTGCTTGACGCATATTACCGGCAGCTAGGGTAGTCCGGTGCAATATGGGTTTATCCTTTAATTCCATCAGGCCCGGCGGAATATCTTCCCCAGATACAGATGCCAATTCCTCCAATATCTGAAAATCGTCCCTGTCTTGGATGGATTCCATGCCTATGACAGC
>DASRNX010000172.1:0-5924 GCA_035647175.1 Clostridia bacterium
AGCTAAGCTACTTTGATACGTACAGGCGTGTCCAGTTCGCCTCTACCGTATAGCCCTGTTAAGGGCACAACGCTACTTTTATGGGATTCACCAATTCATCTCACGACTTAAGTCACGAGTGTTCTTGAGGAGCCTAATAAATGACCGATTGACTGGGATTTCAAAGGACTGTAATTGTCCGCATTACAGCCTATAACATCTGATTATATGTCCCTTGATCCTTCTCCCAGTTGTCATACTCCCAGTTCTGCGGCTCCCGCTTTCGCCCTGTCCACATCCTTTATGTCACCATGCCCTACAAAGAACATGCATACAAGGGCCAGCACAAATCCCATGCTGGCATAGATAAATAAGGGTTTGTAGCTGTTAACCAAATCCTTTATCCAACCGAACAATATAGGGCTTACGATCGCCGCCGCGGATGAAAAGAAATAATAGTATCCCGTATAAGCGCCGGTCAGGCCCTTTGGTGCCATTTCAACTATCATTGGATACGAGTTTATATTTATGAGCGCCCAGAATATACCGCCGGATACCAAGAGTATTGGGATAATGAGGGTGTTTCGAATGAATATAAGGGGAACGAACACCAAAAGGGCACCTATTATCCCAAAGAGTATGGTCCTTTTCCTACCCAGCTTACCTGCGACAAATCCAGCGGGTATGGCAAAGACAAGAAATGCCAGGGAAAATGAGGTGAGTACTATAGACGATGTCCCCGGCTCTATCCCCAGGATATGCTGTCCATAGAGGGAAAAGAAGGTTTCCACAGCATTAAACCCCGTAAACCAAAAGAATATAGCCAGGAGCATGAAGATAAGGCTTCTGTTCTTTGCTACGTCCTTTTTGATCTCCTTTTCCTTCTCCTCCACCTTTAGGTCCTGGGGCTCCTTTATAAAAGCATATAGAAGAGCCAGGGCAGCAACCATCACCACTGAGGCCATATAGAAGGGATATCCTGTATTCACTTTATAGAGAAAGCCGCCCAGGCCATAGGCTATCACGGCCGCAAACCCTCCCATAAAATTTATTACACCGTTTGCTTTGCTCCGTAAGGGGCTAGGGGTGACATCGGGCATCAATGCCACCGTCGGTGCCCTATATATGCTCATGGCAAAATTCATAATAATGATAAATATCATAAGGGTAACCAGGGAGGTGGACCAGGGTATTAGAGAACAAAATATTGCTGCCAGGGGAACCCCAACCAGAAGAAACGGCATGCGTTTGCCAAATCTGGTATTGGTCTTATCGCTCAGTGCGCCGAATAGGGGCTGAAAAATAACGGCGAAGATATTATCAATCGTCATTATCGCCCCGATAAAGGTCCCGCTTTTTATGTAGGATTCAAGCATTATTGGGATGTAGTTGTTGTAGATGGGCCAGATTATACTGGCAGAGAAGAAACCCAATCCCAAAATAAAGGTCTTCTTATAATCCAGTTTCATAGATTTCGACTTCATGGAATTATCCCCCTTTAACTGCTTAGTCTCTTCTTAATATTGAGGGCCCTGTCGGGATAGTTGGTTATGATGCCGTCCACTCCCGCCCTCATTATCATTTCTATCTCCTTTTCATCGTCTATGGTGAAGGGATTTAGTTTCACCCCGTTTTCCTTGCACCCGGCCACCAGTTCAGGAATTACATTGTAGTACAGGGGATGGAGTGCCTCAGCGCCCAGATCCTTTGCATATTTCCAGGGCTCCACCAAACCCGCCATATGTAAAAGTCCAATCTCCATATTTGGGTCCATTACCTTAATATCCCTGAGGCTGTAGTGGTTGAATGAAGAAAATATAATCCTGCCGGGAAAATCGTAATCCCTTACCATATGGACGAGTTTCTCTTCGATCCCCGGATAGAATATGGGGCCGCTTTTGATCTCAATGTTTAAGAGCCCGTCCCAGTCCCTTAATAATTCAAATACTTCCCCCAAGGTTGGAATCCTTGCACCCTCAAACTTGGGATCGAACCAGGCCCCAAAATCGAATCCCCTTATCTCCTCCAAAGAAAATCCCCCTACCATGCCCTTACCATCGCTGGTTCTATCGATGGTATGATCGTGAATGACTACTACTTCCCCATCTTTTGTCATATGGACATCGAGTTCGATGCCCTCCGCGCCCATTTTCAGCGCTTCCTCAAAGGCAGCCATGGTGTTTTCAGGAGCGCAACCTGAAGCACCCCTATGGGCTATTATCAAAGCCATATTCATACACCCCTTCTGTTTTTATTATATATGTTATGAAAAGACCTTCCGTCGCAAAACCAGCTGAGCTATCTGATTTTGTGTTATAGCAACGGATTGTTCGTAACATACGAATTAAGGATAATGTTTTACGACTTCTGCATACCATCGTAGGATGCTTGTCGTAAAGCATATAGGCGGTCCCGGAAAAAAAGCCTTCTAACGATGCATTAAATCGCGGTATCCTTTGTCCGGCACATCTTCTAGTCGAATATATGTCGGTAATGGTTGTTGGGCAATCTACATCGTCGCGAGGGTAACTGAATAGTTGGAATTGTTATAGAATACCTTATATCTATTCTATGAACAAACAAAAAATCCTCTGCTTTTGTACAAAAAAGCAAAGGATTTTTGCCCATAATCCATATTTGGTGTTATGGGATGAAATTATTATACACATAACGAAAGATATCTGTCACTATAAGATCCATGAAAGCACCTGTTCTTCTCTTAAGGGATGACCACCGCTTGGTATAAAGATCAAAGAAAATATTATATAGCGCCCAAGATGCCCTAGTAACCCTCCACCCTCAGGATGCATGCCACCTCTTTTACTACATCACTAAAGTTTCTCAGCTGGTCGAGCCCTTCATCGAGCTTTGCCCTTTCCACTTCATGGGTAATAAATATAACCGGTACGAGCCTTTGCCCCGTACTCTGTTGGGCCACAGACGCGATACTAATGCCGTGTTTCCCCAAGGTGGTTGTAATCACTCCTAAAACCCCCGGCTTGTCCACGACCGTTATACGGATATAATAGGACCCGGTATCCTCACCCACGACGTTTATATTATTTCTGCCGGCCACAAGGCTGCTGCCGGTCTTGGCAGATTGTCTCATCATTCTTATTATATCCAAAATATCGCCGACTACCGCACTGCCGGTGGGAAGCGATCCCGCACCTTTTCCATACAGCATTAATTCTCCCACGGCATTGCCCTCTACGAGCAGCGCATTAAATTCGTTATGAACCCCTGCCAAGGGATGATTGTCCGGTATGATGGCAGGATGGACATGTATTTCAAGGCCCCCCTCCTTGTTCTTGGCAGTAGCCAATAGCTTGACTGCGAATCCCAGCTCCGCCGCATAGCGGATCTCCGCCTCGGTCACCTTCGTGATCCCCTCACAGGGGATATCCTCGGGGTCTATATACAGCCCAAAAGCGGTTGCGGCTAATATCGCCAGCTTATAAGCTGCATCTTGCCCTTCTATATCCGACGATGGATCGGCCTCTGCATACCCCTTTTCCTGCGCCTTTCTTAAGGCCTTATCAAATCCCATGCCCTCCCTGGTCATACGGGTAAGGATATAATTTGTGGTCCCATTTATAATTCCCACCAGTCCGTCGATCCGGTTACCCGCAAGTTTAGTGGTTATGGTATCAATTAACGGTATCCCTCCGCCCACGCTACCTTCAAATCGAATTTCTACATCGTTGGCCTTTGCTATCTCAAACAATTCCTTGCAATGGGTAGCCATAACAGCTTTGTTAGCAGTAACTACATGCTTATGGTTTTCCATGGCCTGCTTTATATACGAAAATGCGGGTTCTATACCCCCCATCAGCTCTACCACTATATCTATATTTGGGTTTTCTAAGATATCCCGGGGATCGGTTGTCAGTATTTGCCGGTCCAGTATGGCCTGCCTGGGTTTTTCTATATCCCTGACTAAGACTTTTTCAACTTGGATTTCGGCACCTATATATTCCGTAATTTTTTCCATGTTTTCATAAAAGATGTTTGTAACCCCGCTGCCTACATTTCCTAATCCCAATAATCCTATTCTGATGATTGCCAACCCAATCTTCCCCTCTCTATCTTTGGTAAACAATTTTATTCATTCTAACATCGATTCCGGAGATATTCAACCGGACTTTGATAAGCGCGTCGCCTTTCCCCATGCCCAGGGGATCGAATCATATCAAGGCTCATTTGGAGAATGCCCAGATATTGCTGATCTGAGATTCAATCACGGAGTAACTCCACCTCTTTTGGCTCCTGCTGATACTGTTAGGGTCCCTGACGAAAAATTCTCCGTCAATATAATCATAAAGAACGATGAAATGTCCGGTGGTTGTAAAATCCCCCGGCTTCATACTGCATATTATGGGGTGACCGCCGCATACCTCCCTGGCCATAATATTCTCATCCAGCGGCAACTCCCTGGATTCAAGTCCCAATTTTTTGGCTCCCTCCGACATCAGCGTCCACAGGGTTATATCATTTTTGTTATCCAAGTACCCATTATCCTCGCTAAACTTTGCCACCGCTTGCGGATTATAGGAAAAATCCCCTGTAAGGCCTACATACACCATAGAAAGGGCGGTAGGTCCGCATCCATCAAGGCCGATAACTCCTTGTCCATAAGGGGCATAGCCCCAATCCTCGTCCCACTGCATAAGCATGGGAATTTCCCCCCTTGTGTATTTTGGGGAAAGATCAATATTTTCGTTGTAAGTACCCTTTTTCTCAAGATAATCGAAGGCGAAATCCACGATCTCGGGATTGCGCTTTATAGATTCAATAAGCCTTTCCGGATAGAGGTCTTGATCGTTCAGTATCCGTTGAATCTTGGCTCTGCCGGATAGAGTAAACTCTACACCCCGTGGATCATCTTCAGAAGGGGACGGGGCCTTTAGATACTCGTTACAAGCAAACAGGGTGAGAGATATTACCAGCGTCAAGAAAAACAGTTTAGCCAACTTCCGCATATATCATTACTCCTCATAATTTCCTCTTAAAGAACCGGTTACCAAATAATCTACTCATCTCAGTCTTCGCATTCCATCTAGCCTATGCAGTCTATTTAGCCTTTGGATTCTATCCCCGGGGATATCCCCATAGGGAATTATACCACTTTTAGAACATTTTTAATACACCATGTGACCCAAATACCCTTGGCAGATTAACGGTTGAAGGATCCACCTGGCCGTGGCTTTTGCACTTTAACGTAAAAAGCCCCTTTAGCGATTTGCTAAAGGGACTTTTATATACAATTGGCTCCCCAGGCTGGATTCGAACCAGCAACCCCTCGGTTAACAGCCGAGTGCTCCACCGTTGAGCTACTGAGGAATATTAAGATATAGAAACATCCCCATGTTTATGGGATATCTCCCTAGGGGGATGAACTTATTTAAATTAGAATCCGGCAGCGACCTACTCTCCCAGGGGGTCTCCCCCCAAGTACCATCGGCGCTGAAGGGCTTAACTGCTGTGTTCGGGATGGGAACAGGTGTATCCCCTTCGCCACCGCCACCGGAAATTTGCTAGAGGTTAGAAATTAGAAGTTGGAAGTCGGATGCTTTTAGGTCTGCCCTTAGGGTCTGTATCATACACACGTCTCCGGATTACTAACTCTACTTCTCTATAATCTTTATAGGTATATACAATCCTTTGCCTCGAAAATATTCAAGCCTTTAGATGTAGAATATATCGCTGCGCGAATATTCGTGTATACACCCTCAAAACTACATAATGAAAAGTTTTATTGATCAAGCCCTCGACCTATTAGTATCGGTCAGCTACATGCATTGCTGCACTTACACCTCCGACCTATCTACCTCGTAATCTACAAGGGGTCTTAATCCATAAAGGATGGGAAATCTTATCTTGAGGGGGGCTTCACGCTTAGATGCCTTCAGCGTTTATCCCGTCCGTACTTGGCTACTCAGCTA
>DASRNX010000173.1:0-2377 GCA_035647175.1 Clostridia bacterium
AGCTAAGCTACTTTGATACGTACAGGCGTGTCCAGTTCGCCTCTACCGTATAGCCCTGTTAAGGGCACAACGCTACTTTTATGGGATTCACCAATTCATCTCACGACTTAAGTCACGAGTGTTCTTGAGGAGCCTAATAAAATACATAGCAAAACACTTTGAATTTCAAAAGCCCGGATTATCGGCATTGCTTCTGGGGCTCCATAAAATATACCCGGCGGAGGCTTCCCGATATTGGCTAATTTTTCGTGCCCAAGAACCTTTTACCCTTGTTCGTGATAGTAAGAGCATTGATGGGTCTCCCCGCGACGGGTCCCATACACCCATTTTTAAAGCTTGGGCAGGAGCTACACTTACTTATAGCTATGCTCTCTTCCTTTATATAGCCCATCCTTTCCAATTTAAACAGGATATGGTCTACAACCTCCCGGCTGGTATCAAGCCTTTTGGCCAGATTGTCCTTAGAATAGACGTTCATGGCATTGACTTCCTTTAAGGTACTCAACAATATGCTCACCAATCATTACCCCCCAACATTCAACCGAGTCCAAACAACTTACCGACCTGATAGACCAAGACCGCCCCCATCCAGCCGATAACAAAGGTATAGACAGCCGCAAACCAAGCCCAGCCCTTGGAGTTGGTTTCTTTACGAATGATTGCAATGGTAGCTGCGCACGGGGTATACAAAAGGCTCATTATGAGGAAGGAGTATGCACTTAGGGGAGTGAATACACCCTGAATGGATGTAATGAGTCTGGCGCCTTGTTCTACCCCCGCATATACCATTCCCAAAGTAGCCACCACCGCTTCCTTGGCCGCAATGCCCGCAAAGAGACCTACGGATGCTTGCCATGTCCCAAACCCTGCAGGCCTGAAGATCGGCGCAATAAAGCTCCCTATCATCCCCAAAAGGCTGGCTTCACTATAGGGTTCCACGCCATAGGGAAGTATGGATAGGACCCATAGGAGGCTGACTACGAGGAATATAACGGTCCCGGCCCTGTGAATAAAGGACCACACCTGCTCCCACATATAAAGGCCGATCCCTTTAATGGTGGGCAGCCTATAAGGAGGTAATTCCATTATGAAAAATGATTCCTCACCCTTAAACAAGACCTTGGAGAACAGTTTACCCATTATTAAGGCAACGGCTATCCCTATGGCATATAGACTAAACAATACCAATCCGCCGTACTTAGGGAAAAAAGCCGCTATAAACACCATATAGATGGGTAATCTGGCACCGCAGGACATAAAGGGATTTATGAGTATCGCAATCATCCTGTCTTTTTTATTATCTAGGGTTCTGGTAGACATTATGCCCGGGACGTTACACCCAGTACCTATCAGCATAGATATAAAGGTCTTGCCATGGAGCCCCAAAGCCCTCATGGATCTGTCCATTATATAGGCTGCCCTGGCTAAATATCCGCTGTCTTCCAATATCCCAAACAACATATACATAACCATTATGATGGGGATGAATTCCAACACAGCACCGACTCCCCCAAAAAGGCCGTCGGATATGAACAAGGTCAAAATTTCCGGAGCATTAATAGCCCCGAGCCACCCTGCAACGACTTCCCCCAGCCCCTCTATTCCCTCAGCCAAACCTTCGCCTAAAATATCCTTACCGATGGTGAAGGTGAGTTGGTAAATTATAAACATAATAAGGGCAAATATGGGGATCCCGAAGTACTTATGGGTAATCACCCTGTCGATCTTGTCGGTTACGGTCTCTATATCCTCTTTCGGCCTGGCTACAGCCTTTCTTACGACGTCGGAAACGAACTCGTATCTCTTATCCAGAATCACCATTTCAGGTTCCATACCCGACGTAGCAAGGATCTCGTCAGCAGTCTTTTTTATTTCGGCGAGAACTTTTCCTTTGAAGTTATCATTGTCATGATACTTCTCGATTATCCCCTCATCGTTTTCCAAAAGCTTTATGGCCAGCCATCCGGAAGGATATTCCCTGTCCGTTTGATGTTTTTCGATAAGATCCTTTAAGAGGGCTACCTTCGCATCTATCTCTTTACCATAACTGATACTTCTCTTATGGTTGCTCCCGCCCATGGCATCCACCGTCTTTTGCATCAACTCATCGATCCCCCTACTCCTAGACGCAATAGTGGGAACGACCGGGACGCCTATCTCCTCGGATAATCTTTCATAGTCCACTTTAATGTGCTTCTTCTCCGCATCGTCTACCATATTTAGTGCTATAATTATATTGGCACCCATCTCCATGAGGAGGGTCGTCAGATAGAGATTCCTTTCGAGGTTGGTAGCGTCTACCACATTTATAATAATATCATGATTGCCTTTTAATATATAATCCCTGGCTACGGCCTCGTCCTCGGAGTACCCCCCC
>DASRNX010000174.1:0-11929 GCA_035647175.1 Clostridia bacterium
AGTATATATAGGTTTTGCTGGATATTACTCCATATTGCGACTGGTTTTACTATATTTTCACAAACAAAGTCATTATAACGGTGATTTCTTTATTTTTCCCGGCGAACGGGGGAATTTTTTAGGCGTTAATGCTACTTTTTCAATTATAATAAGATTGCGGCTTTTATCCGAGAACGGAACATACGCGTCCTTGATGCCGCAGGAATTATTTCCGCCCAATACTTTGATAGCATCTTGGGCCATTATCAGCTCATCCTGTGCGGCAGGTCCTTTATAGGATACGAAAAACCCACCCGGCTTTACAAAAGGCATACAGTATTCCGTTAGGATATTCAAAGGAGCAACCGCCCTTGAGAGGACGATTTCAAATTGCTCCCTGTATTCGGTTTTTCTCGCTAAATCCTCCGCCCTCGAATGAATAATTTCGATACCCGACAATTTCAATTCGTCCCTTAAGGCGGATAAAAATTCGGTCCTTTTCCTCAATGAGTCCAGAAGAACCAGTTCGATCTTAGGTTTCATTATCTTAATGGGCACTCCGGGAAAGCCTGCACCGGTCCCCACATCAATTATCCGGTTATGCTCCTTTAGACATATATCCTTCAATAAGGCGATGGAATCTAAGAAATGGTCTATTATAATTTTATTAGGATCAGTTATTGCTGTCAAATTCATTTTCTTATTCCACTCTATTAATAGGGAAATATACCTATCAAACTTTTCAATCTGATCCCCTGTAACGGCTATACCCAGTTTTTCCATGCCCAGTTCCAGCTTGCGTAGATTGTGATCCATATCCCTTAATTCTCTCTCCTTCTCTTTTCCAAAAAGACCATTAAGACCGAAATATCCGCTGGGGATACCCCAGAAATTCTACTGGCCTGTCCTATTGACTCTGGCCTTACTAAATTCAATTTTTGTCTTGCCTCAAGCCTGATCCCGGAAATATTAGTATAATCAATACCCACAGGTATTCTTTTAGACTCCAGTCTTTTAAATTGTTGAGCCTGCCTTAACTGCTTGTCTATATAGCCCTCGTACTTTATAGATACTTCAACCTGCTCTTTGTCCTGCCTTAAGAGCCCCTCAGCCTCGCCACCCAGGCTCTCTATATCCTTATATGCTATCTCCGGCCTCTTTAATAATTCATAGAGGCTAATACCACTTTTGATAGCCGACGATCCCCTTCCCTCGAGGTATTCTAATACTTCCCTCGTAGGGGAAATAATAAGATCCTTAAGTCTGTTAACTTCCCCTTCCACCCTTTCATACTTCCTCATAAACCAATCATAGCGATTCTCGTCTACCAGGCCCACATCGTAGCCGATCTTGGTCAGCCTCATATCCGCGTTGTCTTGCCTGAGCAATAATCGATACTCGGCTCTTGAGGTCATCATCCTGTAGGGTTCATCGGTTCCCTTAGTCACTAAATCGTCTACCAATACACCAATATAGCCCTGGGACCTGTCCAATATTACAGGCTCTTTATCTCTAATGTATTGGACCGCATTTATACCAGCTATAAGCCCCTGTCCCGCGGCTTCTTCATATCCCGAACTGCCGTTTATCTGTCCGGCAAAAAAAAGTCCTTCTATGGATTTGCTCTCTAAAGATAGCTTTAGTTCCTTTGAATCTATGCAATCATATTCGATTGCATAAGCCGGCCGCATTATTCTCACATTTTCCAAACCGGGGACAGTCCTATACATGGCCCTTTGTATATCCATAGGCATACTGGTAGACAACCCCTGAGGATACATTTCATTGGTATGCCTTCCCTCCGGTTCGATAAATATCTGATGGCTCTTCTTGTCTGCAAATCTGACCACCTTATCCTCCACAGACGGACAATATCTGGCCCCAATTCCCTCAATTTCACCCGAATACATAGGCGCCCTGTGAAGGTTGGCTCTGATGATGTCATGGGTCTTTTCGTTAGTATACGTAAGCCAGCATGGAATCTGTTCCCTGGCTAATGTATCGTTCAAAAAGGAAAAGGGTATTATCACCTCATCCCCCGGCTGAACATGCATCCTGTCATAATTTATGGTTGCCCCGTCTATCCTTGCCGGGGTACCCGTCTTGAATCTCTGCAGGGTAAAGCCCAAATCCTTTAGGCTATTCGAAAGTGAATTGGCAGGAAAAAAACCACTGGGTCCACTATTTACGCTGTATTCGCCTATTATTATCCTGCTCTTTAAGTATACTCCCGTCGCCACAACCGCTGATCTGCAAGCAAAATAATCGCCAAGATCGGTTACCACCCCTACTACCCTTCCGCTCTTTACCTTTATCTCGGTAATCTCCCCCTGTATAACGCTAAGGCCGGGTTGGTTTTCCAAGGTAGCTTTCATGATCCGGTGGTAGTCATTCTTATCGGCCTGAGCCCTGAGGGAATGTACAGCCGGTCCCTTACCCGTGTTCAACATCCTTATCTGTATGAAGGAATCGTCTATATTAAGGCCCATCTGCCCCCCCAGTGCATCTACTTCCCGGACGAGGTGGCCCTTTGATGTGCCTCCAATGGAGGGATTGCAAGCTAACAGGGCAATATTATCCAGGTTAGTCGCAAAGATAGCGGTACTATACCCCATTCTAGACGCAGCCAAGGCAGCCTCACATCCCGCATGGCCCCCTCCAATCACTATCACTTCGTATTCCCCGGCAAAGAGCTCCATACATTCTCCTACTTTCCTAAACAAAACTCAGAAAATATTCTATGGATCAGATCATCGGCAACTGTTTCACCTGTAATGCTCCCCAATGAGTCCAAAGCACCGCGCAGATCGATAGAAACTATATCCAGAGGGATTTGGGTGTCCAGCCCCTCTATAATGTCTGCCAGGTGGTTATGAGCCCTTATCAAGGCATCTTGATGCCGAAAATTGGTTACCGTAACATCATGACCTGATTCTATTTCCCCTTCGAAAAACATTTTATATATCATATCCTCAACTTTGTCAATACCGGTTCCCAAGGTCATGGAAGTGTTGACTATGGGTATATCGCCGCCCAATTCAACTGCTACGTCTTCCCTGGTCAATAGGGGCTCCTTGTCCATCTTATTTAGTAGGACCAGAGACTTTTTATCCCTTAGATACTTCATTATCTGCCTGTCGTCATACCCTAGGGGTGCCGAGGAGTCTAAGACCATTATGACGAGATCCGCATCATCCATGTTCTTTTTAGATCTCTCGATACCCATCATCTCTATTTGATCCGGGGTTTCCCTAATTCCCGCGGTATCCACTATCCTTACGGCTATTCCCCTTATGTTTATATAATCCTCTATTACATCCCTCGTAGTCCCCGGTATATCCGTAACTATGGCGCGGTTTTCCCTGAGTAACGCATTCAATAGGGACGACTTGCCGACATTGGTCCTCCCGACTATAACCGCCTTAATCCCCTGCCTTATGATTTTACCTTCCTCGGCTGTCTTTAGCAATCCCTCTATCTCTTTGGAGATTTCCGTGGTCTCCTCCCTCATGCGGGAAATCATCGGCTCATCGATATCTTCTTCGGGATAATCGATGGTCACCTCCACATGAGCCATCATATTCAGGAGTCTCTCCCTTATATCCCTTATTCTCCCGGAGAGCCCTCCGCCCATCTGGTCTACGGATACCCTGGCGGATCTTTCCGTCTTGGCCGAAATAAGGTCCATAACCGCCTCCGCCTGTGCTAAATCGATCCTGCCGTTTAAAAATGCCCTTTTTGTAAATTCCCCCGGCTGAGCTGGTCTGGCCCCGTTTTTAATTACTTCTTCCAAGATCCTCTTAACCGATATAATACCCCCGTGGCAATGGATTTCTACTACATCCTCGGCGGTGTAGGACCTTGGGGCCTTCATATAGGTAAGAAGGACCTCGTCTATAATCCTATTTTCATTGTCCCTTACCTTCCCGTAATGTAAGTATCTATCCCTGAAAGGATAAACCCTATCGCCCGGAAAAACAAATATTTCCCTTGCAATGCCCAAGGATTTTGGGCCGCTGATCCTTACTATCCCTATACCGCCCTGACCCGGCGGAGTCGAAATAGCAGCTATGGTCTCTTCAAAAAGCATATCTATCCTTCCCCTTTTTAGGAAACAAAAAAGTTTAACCCAGTATAGTTATACTGGGCTATTTTCTAGCGGATTAAACAATTCAAATGTTACAAAAATGCAATTTATATCACAAAATCGGATGATAAAGCCTATTCTGCAATGAAAAGCCTTTACGCAACATATATAGTCCTACTAAGTCTCGCGGATAATAATCCTACAACGCAATCTCGGGTCTATTTGCAGGTTATTACAACCCTTCTGTAGGGCTCGTCCCCCTCGCTGTAGGTCCTTACATAGCCATCATTTTGGAGGGTCGCGTGGATAATTCTTCTCTCGAATGGGTTCATAGGCTCTAAGGTGATCTTCCGGCGAGTCTTAGAAACTTTGTAGCCCAGCCTTTTGGCCAAACGCCTGAGGGTATCCTCCCTCTTTTGTCTGTAGTTTTCCGTATCCAAGGCAATCCTTTTATAATCTTGCCCTTCCTTATTGACTACCAGGCTTGTCAGATATTGAAGAGCATCCAAAGTCTCACCCCTATGGCCGATCAATAAGCCCATGTTTCGACCTCTCAGCTCTACGTCAATGACTTCGTTTGTTTCGTTTGTTTCGACTATTGCTTCAACATCCATATAGGTTAAAAGATCCGTGACAAAACCCTTCGTCCTGTCGCCCATAGTTTGCTTTATACTTGCGCGTATTTTGGCATCCTTTCCCCCAATAAGCCCAAACAAACCCTTTACCGGTTCTTCCAATATTTCAATATCCAGGTTATCCCTCTGTACCCCTAATTGTGCAACCGCCATCAAAATAGCTTCATCAATAGTCTTTCCACTACTCTCAACGATTTTCATTTCTCTGCACCTTCCTTGCCTGTTTTTGCTCCAGGTTCTATCCGGTTATAGATCAGTTGTTGTACGATCTGGAATATGTTACTGGTTACCCAATATATGCTGAAAGCTGATGTATACATCGAAGTAAACCAAACCGACATAATGGGCATAATAGCCCCCATTCCTTTTGTCTGCTGGTTATCACCGCCTGATGGGCTGGTCAATTTCATTTGAAGATAGGATGTAATTCCCGCCAATCCCGATAAAACAAATAATCCGTTCCATGCACCAAACCATCCGCCTTCCATAAATGGTATGGTCCTGCCTATTATATCCCTCAAGGGAGAGTCCGCTATCCATACATTTTTAATCCAAAGAAACCTGAGACTTGATTCGGAAGTTTTAAGAAAATCCAAAGCCTGGGGTGTACTTATATTTTTAATGGCATCTACAATCGTTGTCATATCGGTTTTCCCCACAACTTCGCCCAATTGTGTAATCAGCCGTTCATTGTTTGGATTGCTAAAGAGACTGGTAAGCACATCACCCACATTTTGTTTTATGGCTGCGGAATTCTCTATACCCTTTACAAAATTATCAAGGACAGGGCCGATGGCGCTATCTTTAAACCTTATAAGATCGACATAAAAACCTTCCAACTGTGCGCTGGATATAGCCCTAAGCGCCGCAAACATCGCAAACATAAGAGGCAGTTGTAATAACATGGGGAGACATCCGCCCATGGGATTGACTCCATGCTTCTGATATAGCTCCATAGTCTTCTTGTTCTTTTTATCAGGGTCATTTTTATATTTTTCATTTATCTTTTGAATTTCCGGGTTCAATTCGCCCATTTTTTTAGTTGAAGCCTTGGCTTTTAGGTCGAGAGGCAGCAGCGCCAAACGAGTTAGTATAGTAAAAAGGATCACTGATATGCCAAAATTGCCGACGACGCTGTTTATACCCGTGATTATTGTTTGAAGAAAACCAACCAGGGATTGCCACATATTATAACACCCGCCTCTTCACCTGTTTTATGGATTTGTAATCTATTAATTCCATTCCTATTTTTACCTCCGGAACATATTTGTCCAATAATGAACCTTTAAATATCGGAAGCAATCGCTAAAGCAATTCCAACACACCGTTTATTGAAGTGAGGGGCGCATTTCACCCTGCTATAATTATCACACCAGGGGATCATATCCACCGGGATGAAATGGGTGACACTTGGATATCCTTTTAATTGCCTTCCACGAACCTCGCAAAACCCCGTATTTTTCCAACGATAATATAGCGTAATGAGAACAGGTGGGATAAAATCTGCAGCTACCCGGGAGCAACGGCGATATAAACCTTTGATATAATCTAATTCCACCTATCAAAATCTTTTTCATTTAATCTGTCCGTTATCGATAAATAATACTGCCCTTTTCAATAAATTTACCAATTGATTTTCCAATCTTTTAAAGCTTGCTCCCCTTGTCCCAATTCTTACAATAAAGATAAGATCATAACCTGGCTTAATCACGCTTATTCTATGTCTATATATTTCTTTTAGCCTTCTCTTGATCCTATTTCTTGCTACAGCGTTCCCATATTTCTTGCTAACGGAAAATCCCACCCTGGAAACGTCCAGTCCGTTCCTTCTGTATATCAATACCAAACAAGAATTCGCAAGGGATTTCCCTCTCTTATAGGTGTAACTGAACTCTTTTCGCTTTCTCAGCCGATATTTCTTGTTCACAAAATACCCTCTCGCTATGAATTATTTTCTCAGTATTTGTCCCAAGACAGACAAATAGGTTACACCAAGTCCCAAGAGAAAAATCGCATCGGGCCACTAAGGATTATCCCAAGATTTCCAATAAGGCAGAAGAAGCCACCGCGGAAGTGGCCTTAAGCTGATAATCTCTTTCTACCTTTAAGTCTCCTTCTTCTAAGCACCGCCCTGCCATTTTTGGTGCTCATTCTCTTCCTAAAACCATGTTCCTTTTTCCTCTGTCTATTCTTAGGTTGATATGTTCTCTTCATTCCGGTATCCCCCCTTTTATATGCTTTTGCCAAGGAGTACAGATCTAATTCCATGGGGCAAAAGGCATTTCCATGATTCATATGCTATGAAAAGTACATTTTTTTGACTAGTCTTCTTCTTAACATATGGAGCCATCCATCAAATAGGCCCGAATCAATTTTGTAACAATATCCAAAATCTTTCCTATTTGGCCGATGTCGGCACTTTACTATAGTATTATAAGCGAATAGCCCTTTTGCTGTCAAGAAAATCAACAAATTCAATTGATTATCCACAGATTATTTGATATTATATCTTTACTGTTGATAACTTCCTATTTATAATAGAAGGGAATGGTTATAAGTTATACACATTCTGTGGATAACTTTGTGAATAACTTTTTACGCCTTTCACTTTTTGGTTAAAGGGCCAGTTTTTTTTGGTTGTTAGTATTGTTTATAACTTTTACATTTTTGTGGGATATTATGCCTGGTCTTATATATAATTTGATTAGGGTTTAGGTTTTGGTAAAACGCCCCGATTTCCGGGACGATTCTATTACGATGGACTCTGTGTACATACTTTAGCTTATTTTAGTATCCATGAATCCAAAATTATAATACTAACCCGAAGGGTTTAACCGTCTACAGGGTTTTAAAAAGAATAAATTGGTAAAAATATGTATTAAAACATCGGAAGAAATTGCATTGGCAATTGCAACACACAGGTTTCAACGAGGCGGGGGATTTATACCCACCACCTGTTTTACTAATCGGAACTCGCCGCTTATAGAAGCGGGAGACATCTTACCGACTCGTTATAACGAGAGGGTATAATGCGATTACCGAGGTAATTGCCCCGATGTTATAACGGTATCTTATGGGAGGTTTCCTTGATGTTACAAAAAATTAAAAAGGTATGGGAAGAAACGCTGCCTTTTATTAAGCTGGAACTAACTGAGGTCAGTTTCAATACTTGGATTAAAACAATAGAGCCTTTGACAATCATCGACAATAACTTTTATCTTATGGTCCCCAACGATTTTACAAAAAGCATTTTAGAATCAAGATATATGGATCTGCTAGTCAACGCCTTGAAGGAGGTTTCATCCGCAGATTATACCGTTATTCTCGCCTTACCCAGTGAGGCAAACAGGTATCTCAATGCCGGCAAAGACGAGAAGGACAGTTCCGAGACTGACAGAGGTGCCCTAAATGCAAAATACACCTTTGATTCATTTGTTATCGGCAACAGCAATAGATTTGCCCATGCTGCCTGTCTTGCCGTAGCCGAAGCTCCGGCTAACGCCTATAATCCCTTGTTTATATATGGGGGAGTCGGACTTGGGAAGACCCATTTAATGCATGCTATCGGACACTTTATTCTTTCCCAGACCCCGCATACTAAGGTATTATACGTTTCGTCAGAAAAATTCACCAACGAGCTTATTACATCCATTCAGACCAACAAGAACGTTGAATTTCGGAACAGGTATCGCAATGTTGATGTGCTTTTAGTGGACGATATTCAGTTTATTGCAGGCAAGGAGAGTACCCAGGAGGAGTTTTTCCATACCTTCAATACCCTCCATGAATCCAATAAACAGATTATCATATCCAGCGACCGACCCCCAAAGGAGATACCCACCCTAGAGGACAGGCTTCGTTCCAGGTTTGAGTGGGGCCTTATAGCCGATATCCAACCGCCGGATCTTGAAACCAGAATAGCTATACTAAGAAAGAAGGCAGAACAGGAAGAAATCCAAGTGGATGATGATATTCTTTTATTTATTGCGCAGCGTATCCAGTCCAATATCAGAGAATTGGAAGGTGCCCTCATTCGAATTCTGGCTTATTCCACCCTCAACAATAACAGGTTGGATGTTGATATAGCCGATGAGGCACTTAAGGATATTATCTCCAATAACCGTCCAAGGGCTATTACGCCCCCATTAATAATGGAGATCGTTTCGAGTTTTTACAATATAAGGATGGACGATTTTAAATCTAAAAAGAGAAATAGGGCCATTTCATTTCCCCGTCAAATAGCAATGTACCTATGTAGGGAACTTACTGATCTTTCCCTGCCCAAGATAGGAGAAGAATTTGGGGGGCGGGATCATACTACCGTCATCCATGCCTATGACAAAATTGCTAACGATATAGCCAACAATCAGGAGTTATCAAAGACGGTAACCCAGATTCGAAAGGAGTTGGGGGAATCATAACCCGTATATTACGATTATTTAGCAATTTTAGCTAACAGGTCGTAGTGCTGATTTGTGGATAACTTTTAAAAAAACTTTTATTCTTCCACACACTTATCCACATACCTTTTTCGAGGTTTATGCGATTATTTGACATAATTCACATAATCACAGCCCCTACTACTATTACTACTAAATTATTATATATATTCAACATACTCAGGAGGTATGTCATGAAATTTACATGTATGCAAAAAAAATTATCTGATAGCATAAGTATAGTTCAAAAAGCCATTAGCCCCAGGACCACTCATCCCATTCTTGAGGGAATCTTTTTAAAAGCATATAAGGGAATCCTCAAGCTCATCGGCAATGATTTGGATTTGGGTATAGAATGCTTCTTGAATGCCAACATACATACAGAAGGATCTGTCGTTATACCCTCTCGGTTGTTTGGCGATATAATCAGAAGGTTACCCGATTGCCAAATTGAAATAGAGGTCACGGATAATTATTTGGTCTGCATAAGAGCGGAAAATTCCCTCTTTGAAATCCAGGGAATAAAACCCGACGAATATCCGGATCTTGAGAATATCCATGAAAATGATCCCATTGAGATTAATCAGGCTCTCCTTAAAGAGATGATCCAAACAACTATCTTTGCAGCAGCTGTGGACGAAACGAGGCCGATCCTAACTGGAGCCCTTATAGAGATTGGCAACGGCAATATCAATATGGTATGCTTAGACGGCTATCGATTAGCCGTGAGACAGGGGAGCATTGACAATGGAAAGGAAGTAAATGTAATAATACCGGGCAAAGCCCTAGATGAGGTCAGCAGGATCATAGACAACAGCGATGAGAAGATCAATATTACCATAGATGAGAAGCATGTACTCTTTGATATGGGTTATACTCGAATTATTTCCAGGTTGCTCAGCGGGGAATTCCTCAACTATAACCAAATAATCCCCCAGGAATATAAGACGCGAATAAAGTTTGACACCAGAACCCTCTATAATTCCATAGAAAGAGCCTCTATACTGGCAAGGGAAGGAAAGAACAACCTCATAAAGCTGAGCATAAAAGAGGATAAACTGGTTATAAACTCCAACTCGGAGATAGGAAAAGCCCATGAAGAGGTGCCCATCTCCATGGAGGGGGAGGAAATGACCATTGCCTTCAATGCCAGATACTTCATGGATATTTTAAAGGGAATAGGCGGGGAAGATTCATATATCGACTTTACTACCAGTATAAGCCCCTGTGTTTTCAGACCCTTACAGGGCGGCAACTTCACCTATCTTTTATTGCCGGTGAGGATTAACGTATAATTTTTTTTGGTAATGGTTTAATTTGATGCGTTACGATGGAGGAAATATCATTGGAAAATATTGTTATAAGTACAGAGTTTATAAAGCTAAGCCAGCTCTTAAAATGGGCCGGGATTGCCGATACCGGTTCCCGTGCCAACGATATGATAGCCGAAGGTCTGATTAAGTTAAATGGCATACCGGAGACCAGAAGGGGAAAAAAGATATATCATGGGGATAAAATTCTATTGGAGGACAAGTACGAATTCCTGGTCATAAGGGAAGGATGAAGGAAATTGTATCTGAGGGAATTGGGTCTGACAAATTATAGAAACTATAGTAAATTAGAGTTGGATTTCAACTCTAATTTAATTATTTTCTCGGGTAGAAATGCCCAGGGTAAAACCAATATCCTAGAGTCTATCTTTTTGTCATGTACGGGCAGATCCCATAGAACCCCCAGGGACAAAGAGCTGATTTTGCAGGGTGAAAAGGAGGCCGCCATAAGAACAATGGTCCAAAAAAGGGAGGGACCGAGCCTCATTGAGATTACCCTAGGCGTTAAAGAAAATAAAAAAATTCATATAAACGGTATGGCTGCCCAGAGACTGGGTGAGCTTATGGGGCATATAAACAGCGTCCTTTTCTCACCTGAGGATTTGAAGCTGGTTAAGGGCGGGCCTGCCGAGCGGAGAAGATTTATGGATATGGAAATATCCCAAATAAAGCCGCAATATTTCTATAGTCTCCAGCAATATAACAGAATCCTAAGCCATAGAAACAACCTTCTAAAGGATATCAATGAAAATAGTAGTCTAAAGAGCACCTTACCCGTATGGGATGAGCAAATTGCTAGGGTGGGAACCTATATAATAGCGGAGAGACTGGACTTTACTGAGAACATCGGAAAGATTGCCCATAATATACACAGGCAAATATCCTCCAGCGGTGAAAATTTAGAGGTGCTATACGATCCCTCCATTAGGTTTGATTCGCCCCATAAGAATGAAATAGAGGAATGCTATTTAAGGACCCTAGAATCAAATCATGAAGAGGATATAAGGAGGGGGAGGACCGGAAAGGGATGCCATAGGGACGATTTAATCATAGGCATAGATGATATGGATGTGCGAACTTTTGGTTCACAGGGACAACAAAGGACCAGCGTATTATCCCTTAAATTGTCGGAAATTGAGATGATGTTTCGGGAAACCGGCGAATATCCACTCCTGCTTTTAGATGATGTCCTATCAGAACTGGATAGATATAGACAAGAGCAACTGCTTTCATACTTTGATAAGTTACAAACCTTTATGACTTTGACGGATTACCCGGATATATTGGGAGATATGGGAAATGATTCGGAGATATACGAGGTATTAAAGGGCAGAGTCACGAAGATTTAATTTTTCTTTAAGTATAGGATAAAATAGGATATAATAGAGATGTTAAGGAGTCATAAAACAAACAACCCATCGGTGGGGGTTTCAAAAATAAATTATTGTCATTATAACC
>DASRNX010000175.1:0-11277 GCA_035647175.1 Clostridia bacterium
CAGCATTAAAAATGCTATCATTAAATTAGGAGGTTGATTTTATGAAACTGTTAATTTCAGGTTATGGCGGCGGGAAGATCGATTCAATCGGTATGTATGACGTAGGTGCAGAGGGTAGGGATAAAAAGTTGCTGTGGAGCAGCAACATAGAAAACCCTTCATATCTCGACTACCATGACAACATGCTGTTTGGTCTCACGGAAAAAGGGCGCGGAAACAACGTGTGCTTGTTCTTAGAGGAGGAGGGGGGCTATAGATTAGCAGACTCCAGGGACTTAGAAGGGAATGGATTATGTCATATCACCTACCTGCCCAATAATAGGGCTTTGGTGGGCAGCTGCTATGGAAGCGGGGATATATTCTCCATTGGAGTGGAGGATCAGGCGTTTGGGGAACTTCACAGCATGCTGAGGCAAGGTGAAGAGGCCAAGGTAACAACCAGGGCCCACAGCGCCGTATTCGATCCCGATGAAAAAAGGGTTTATTCTGCCAATATAGCTCTTGATAGGATCTATGTCTACGGCATGGATCAGGGAGCACTCAAGGAAATAGACTACTTCCAGCTGGATGAGGGCGAGGGGCCGAGACATATAGCCCTGTATCCCGAACTAAACCTTATTTACATAATCACAGAGTATTCCAATAGAATAATTATCCTAAAAAGTGAAGAGTCCGGCTTTAAGATGATTCAGAGCATCAGTACCCTACCTGAAGATTTTGAAGGAAAGAGCTTCTGTTCTACCCTGTGTTTCACAAAGGATAGGCGATTTTTGTACGGGGCAAACCGCGGAGCCAACACCATCGGAATATTTAAGGTGAAAGAAGACGGTACCCTAGAGAAGATAGGCGACAGTTCCTGCTTTGGGGATTGGCCCAGGCATATGGACCTGGTGGGCAACGATAAATTTATTGCCATAGCCAACGAGAGAAGCGGCGAAGTGGTAATAGCCGAGAGGGACGAAGAGACCGGTCTCATAGGCGAAGAGATAAACAGGATTGAATTTGGCAGACCTAGCTTTGTGGTGGAGAAGCGGTAGATTAACCTGTTTACTATAACTATGGGGTAATGAACTATTGAACGCTACTTCCGACATTGATTTGGAGAAAACTAAGGCTTATTCCATTTGAAAAGCCTATCGCTTCCAATCCGGCCTCCTGCCGGTGGAATCGGTTTAAGGCGTCCTGCCTTAAACTACGGCTTTTCTGCATTCCATAAGCCAAGTTTTCTTACCCAATCAATGAAGTCATTCGCTTTTCAATAGTTCATTACCCAGATACTGGATTGGTATAATGCAGTAAATTGTAGGCAAACAACGATGAAAGAGGTGGCATTTTGGTACTGGGGATTGGGATAGATATCATCGAAATCCACAGAATTGCCAAGGCCATGGACAACCCGGTATTTATGGACAAGATATATACTCTTAGGGAACAGGAGTATTTCAGGACCAGGAATAATAATCCCAGCACCGCGGCGGGTTACTTTGCCGCAAAGGAAGCCGCCGCGAAAGCTCTGGGTACGGGTTTTGGCCGGGTTAAATGGACGGAGATCGAGATAACCCGAGATGAATATGGAAAACCCTGCATGAAACTCTATGGAAATGCAAAGAGTGTTATGGAGAGTATGGGTGGAAGTACCGTTTTGGTATCAATTTCCCATTCCAGGGATAATGCCATTTCAGAGGTTTTAATCTGTTAGGGGTGATTGGATATGTATGTGGTTACGCCTGAAGAGATGCGGAAAATAGATAACAGGGCTATTGAGGAATTCGGGATTCCGGGAATAGTGCTTATGGAGAATGCGGCGATTAGAACAGTCGATGTTGTGGAGAGGGAATACCCGAACCTGTACAATTGCGGCAGGATTTTAGTGCTGGTCGGTGGGGGTAACAACGGCGGGGATGGATTAGCTATCGCAAGGCATTTAAAGCTGAGAGGGGCAGACGTCAAGGCTGCCCTATTTGTTGATGGGGATAAATTAGCCGGCGATGCGAAGATAAACTATGATATCTACAGGGCTTTAGACGGTGAAATCCTCACCATTACCCGGGAAAACCCCAATCGTTTGGGCGAATTGGACAGTTATATAGGGTGGGCCGACCTGGTAATCGACGGCATCTTAGGAACTGGGATAACCAGGGATATAGAAGGTATCATCTTTGATGCCATAAAAAGGGTGAATATATCGCCTGCACCGGTGGTGGCTGTGGATATTCCCTCGGGCATAAACGGTATAACCGGACAGGTAATGGGCATAGCCGTCAGAGCCGATTATACCGTGACCTTTGGCAATATCAAAAGGGGACACCTGTTTTATCCCGGCCGGGAATATTCCGGCAAACTCTTTGTATCCCCCATAAGCCTGCCCCAATGCAGCGCCGGGGCCACAGGGGTCAAGGCCTTTACCTTAGATGACGGGGAGGTATCCGGGTTCCTGAAAGGAAGACCTAAAGACGGGCATAAGGGCACCTTCGGGAAGGTGGGGATTATTGCGGGCTCTCTGGGTATGGCAGGCGCTGCGTGTCTTACATCTATGGCTGCCCTCAAGAGCGGCGCAGGGCTTGTTACCCTGGGCAGTCCCTCCAGCCTTGTGCCCATATTTCAAAGCAAGATGACCGAGGTCATGACTTACCCCTTAGAAGACGGGGAGGAAGGCTATCTGACCAAGGACGCCATACCCTCTGTCGGAAATTTTCTAAAGGACAAGGATGTACTGGCCATCGGGCCGGGGCTGGGACCAAAATGTCATGGTTTAGAAATTTTAAGGTATATTTTGGGCGAATTTGATATATCCATAATAATGGATGCGGACGCACTAAATCATATATCTGGGGACACAGGATTATTGTCCGCGTACAAAGGGTCTGCAGTCATAACTCCCCACCCCGGGGAAATGAGCAGATTGACGGGGTTGAGCATAGATGAGATTACTAAATCCCCCATAGATGCGGCTACCGATTTTGCAAGGGAGACGGATGTAGTTGTACTGCTGAAGGGTGCGACTACCGTAGTGGCCCATCCTGACGGGAGAATATATTTAAATACCTCAGGGAATTCCGGAATGGGGACCGGCGGAAGCGGGGATATCCTTACGGGGATGATAGCCGCACTGGCCGCCCAGGGCTATTCTGCCTTCGATGCCGCAGTATATGGATGCTATATCCATGGCAGAGCCGGGGACTATGCCATGGATGAATGGGGAGAAACCGGGCTGGTGGCAGGGGATATATTGGGTATGGTACCGCTGGTCTTTAAGGATATGTACGCCCTTAAAAAGGTGCGACCCGGCAGATGTAATAAAGAACCGATTTAATAACGGGGCTTAAAGGTGTTTCCCACTTCTGTAAGTGGTGAATTCCCATTAGCTAAAATAGGTGGGCATATATACTCCGCCTCGTTCACACCCGTGCGTTGCGATTGTCAGCGCAATTGCTTAAGGAGTTATAACCTATATGGGGGGGATGGCGTTTGAAGGCCTTTAAATTTGCTCTGATCCTTGGATGGGTCCTATGCTTTGTAGGATGCAAGGGGAGAACGCCGGAGGATACCTTTATTGCTGCGCAGAAGGCGCTAATCAGCCTAGAGAGCTATTCTGCTACCCTGACATATAAGGTTATGGATGATGAGGACGGGAGGGAGTATCGCTTTAATCAATGGGTTAGCATGCCCCATTCCTTTAAAATTCAATTGATTGCACCGGATAACCTGGTAGGAAAGACCATCATAAGCAACGGTAACGAGATATTGATAGAGCATTCTAAGGTAGAGGACTCCATAAAATTCAATGTCAAGTCCCTGGAACAACAAAGACCCCTATTCATAGGCGATTTCCTCAATTCCTTTTTGCTGTCGGAGGAAGTCGATAAAAGGGTTCATACAGAAGATGATATAGAATATGTGATCCTGGCCTGCCCGTCAATGAACAATAAAGTTCTTGGGGATACCCAGGAATTATGGCTTAAGGCGCCGAAGATGATCCCTGTCAAATTGGTTACCTACGATGCTGACGGCGGTATTTCCAGTCTAATCCTATTTGAAGAATTTGATAGGAGCTGGAAGCCGGAGGAGAATTTCTTCGATCTGTAAGGCTCTTAGCCTTGGAACTTTAGTGATTGGAATATTATTCTCCAAATTTAGATTATGCATCCTATGATTTCAAATTCTGTTGCCAAACTATATGTTTTGGGATATAATATTGCATATATGCTGGGAATGTAACCTATCATATATATTAGGAGGTGCTGTCTTGGCCGAGCTTAAGAAGATATTGGTTAGTTTGCCCGACAGTTTGCTACGCGAAGTGGATGAAATCGTGGCTATGGGGAAGAAGAACAGAAGCGAATTTATCAGGGAAGCAATGAGGCTTTATATCAGAGAAAGACAGAAGATTGAGATACGAGAGAAGATGAAAAAGGGCTATGAAGAGATGGCCAGGATCAATTCAGAATTGACAGAAGAGGGAGCAAATTCTGATATTGAGGCCTTGGAAAGATACGAAGCCGTATTGACTGGGCGTGAGTAGCGTATGATAAAAAGGGGAGATATTTATTATGCAGACTTGAGTCCGGTAGTGGGATCCGAACAGGGCGGTGTCCGGCCGGTATTGGTTATACAAAACGATATAGGCAATAGATACAGCCCTACTATAATAGTTGCCGCTATTACATCCCAGATACATAAGGGTAAACTGCCCACACATATAGAAATCAGTGCCTCTGATTATGGTTTACCTCGAGACTCTGTTATCTTACTTGAGCAGATTAGAACCATCGATAAGAGAAGACTAAAGGAGAAGATCGGGTTTCTGGCTCCGGAAACCATGGGCAAAGTCGATGAAAGCCTCCAGATAAGTTTTGGACTGATCGATATATAATCGGATTGCATTAATGCAATCTTTTTTTTGGAATAAATCATTCTTAGACGGGAGAACAGGTCATGGTGAAAAGGTCCGCATACTCCGATTACATATTTATAACCCTGGGGACTTTAGTGACGGGTTTAGCCTTTAACCTCTTTTTAATCCCCCATAGGATAGCCCCGGGTGGCATTAGCGGTATTGCCACCATCATATACTACATAACCAAAGGCAGGATACCCGTCGGCATCAGCATGTTGGGACTAAACATTCCCCTTTTCATCATTGGCATTAGGGAAATGGGCCGGGGATTCGGCCTTAAAACCTTAATATCCACCATTCTGTTATCATTATTCATCGATATTTTAAAGGTTCCATCCGTAACGGACGAGCCCATCCTGGCCTCAATTTACGGCGGAGTCGTGATGGGAGTAGGTCTCGGGATGGTCTTTAGGGGCAACGCAACTACCGGGGGCACAGACCTTTTTGCAAAGATAATCCACAAGCATTTCCACTTCATCGGTGTGGGATGGGTGCTCTTTGTAGTCGATTCCTTGGTGGTCTTAGGTGCTGCCGTAGCCTTTGGACCGACCCTCGCCCTATATGCGTTGGTTTCACTGTATCTGGGGACTAAGCTCATCGATCTTATACTGGAGGGCATCCACACGGCCAAGGCCTTTATATTGATATCGGACCGTTCGGTTGAGATAGCCCAAAGGATTATGGAGGATTTAGATAGAGGGGTTACCCTGCTCCAGGGAAAGGGAGCATATACCATGGACGAAAAGGACGTTATCTTGTGTGTAACGGACAGGGTACAGGTGACCAAGCTGAAGGAAATAATAGGTGAGATAGACCCTGCTGCCTTTGTGCTGGTAGCGGATGTAAGGGAAGTTATGGGGGAGGGATTCTCCCTCGAATAGCGGGCATAACGATTGCCGCAGATGATTTAATCAGATGTTTTAAAAGGAGGGATAATAACAATGGAGGAAAGAACTAACGTGCTAAAGCCCATGACCGTATCGGAGATTCTGGACGATACCTTTAGGGTATACGGAAAAAACCTATGGACGGTTTTAATCTACAGCGCCGTTATAGGCGGAATTTTTTCCTTGATCGTATCCTTTATAACCGGGCAGATGATGGTACCCGTGGATACATTCTTTAAAGATTGGATGAATATATTGGAAAACCCCAATATCGATCCGGAAACTGCCTTTGGACCTATTATGGAAATGATGCCGCGTTTTTTTGCCCTCCAGGGCATGGTAACGCTGTTATCGTTAATCGGTCTTATCTTTGTAAATCCTTTTATCCAAGGCGGTATTATAAACGTTACATACAGCTATATTACGGGGCGAAGTATGAGCATCAATGAATCATTGATCTCTACCCTGAAGAAATTCTGGAAGTTGATTCTGACCAGTCTTTCTTTGATACCCTATTTTATCGGGGTGGGCATAGCGTTTGTCATACTGACCGTCATATCCATAATTCCCCTGGTCCTATCTGGGATTTCCATGTCAAAGGATCCGACGGGGGGCAGAATTGTGGGCTTTATTTTCCTGATATTTGTTGCCGTTGCGCTTATGATAATCTTAGCTGTACTGGCCGGGATGTTTATAACCTTTACCTTTCATGTCGCGACCACGGAGGAGAGCTATGGTTTTAATGCCATAGGGAGGAGCTTTAAGTTGGTCGCCAAAAAGTTTTGGAGGGTTTTAGGGATCAGCCTCCTAATCAATTTGATTGTAGGCATAATTGCCGGGATTATAGCCCTTGTTTCGGGCATAACCTCTTTGGTAACTCCATTTGCCGCTATTTCAAATTATATGACGGGCTTTATTACCAGCGCTTTTATAACACCCATTATTCATATAAGCACCACATTATTGTTCATGGATACCAAAGCCAGGGTAGAACCCCGGGTCCATGACGGCTATTATGAGCAAATACAGAACCAGGGATAGTTGCGGATAAAAGGAACACATGGGGGCCCAGGGGCTTTGTGTTACCCAATAGAGGTGAAAAAATGGATGTAGGTATATCTACAGCTAGCTTCTACCCGGACGCATTAACTGAACAATCCATCCCCTTGATAAGAGGGCTGGGCGCAGAAAAAATAGAGGTGTTTTTGGGGAGTTTCAGTGAATATGAGGAGGATTTCTGTAACCGATTACGGGATATTATAGACGAGAACGGATTATCCGTCTACTCTGTCCATGTTCTGGGTACACAGTTTGAGCCCCAATTCTTTTCATTCACTGAAAGGCAGAGAAACGATTCCCGGGATCTGTTTTTAAAGGTCTTCAAATGCGCCAAGATCCTAGGGGCCCAGGCCTATGTGTTTCACGGCCCGCCCGTGAGGGTGAGGGCAAAGCCCGATATCGATTTTAAGAGGATCGGACCTATAAGCGACGAGCTGGCATATCTGGCAGGTGATCATGGGCTAAAGTTTTCCTGGGAGAACGTGTCCTGGTGCTGGTACTCCTACCCGGAGTTTGCAGACGATCTGCTGGAGCACACCAAGGGTGATAATATCTTTTTTACCCTTGATATCAAACAGGCCATGCAGACGGGCCATGACCCCATGGATTTCTTGGAGCGTATGGGGGATAGGCTTATCAATATTCATGCCATTGATTTTAATGAAAAGCGGGAATTGACCCTGCCCGGGAGGGGAATATTCGATTTTCGAAGCCTAGCGGATAAATTGGAGTCTATAAATTATGGAGGACCCATATTCTTGGAAGTTTACAGGGGAAATTACGAAGATTATAGCGACCTCAAGGAATCTATGGACTTTCTCAGGGGGATATTTTGTTGATTAACCAATGATGCCAGCTCGTTACCTTATTACTAACAAAGGTGATGAGCTATTGAAAAGCGGATGGCTTCATTGATTGGGCTCCTGGAAATTGGATGTTGGAGATTAGAGGCTAGAAGTTGGGTTCCGCGGAATTGTTACTAGGGAGGATGGATTTGTGGAAGCAGCTTCCCGATGTAGTTTGGAAGATGCCGGAATAAACCATCCGCCCATGCAAAACAAGCAGGACGCCTTAAGCCGATTCCACCGGCAGGAAGCCGTATTGGAAGCGATAGGTTTTTCAAATGGAATAGGCCTCAGTGTGGCCTATATTTTTCCACCAACGAATTGATCCATAATTGGTTTGGTCCCTCCACTATGGACATGGGCTGATCCAGTTCTTGGTTTTCCACGGGGAAAAGACGAATTTTAGGCCCTGCACGGTCCTGGGATTCCCAAACGTTTATATGCAACAATACATATTCAACATATCCTTCCTTGTAGGCTATCAGGGTGGCTTCTCCCCAGGTTTTCGGGTTAATATCCCTGTAATGAGCGTCGGGGACTACTTCAATCTTAATATTTGGGGTGTACCCCTTCTCGTCGGTTCTGTAGCTGGCGTTTGTTTCGGGAATCACTACCACAGCGCCTTCGATGGGTTCATCACTAAACCCGTCCAGCACCTGGGGTCTTATGTATCCATATTTGTCCGCTTTGCTTGTCTCTACGGACTCAACATCCCCAAGGCCTTGTCCCATATGGATAAAGGCCGCAAACTGTTTGCCCATATATGGATTTTTTTGAACAGAGCTTCCATACCATATAGCGGCCGCCATGATAGTGAGAATGAGCAGCCCGTTAACCGGCCTTTTTTTCGCATCCAAAATTATACCCCATTTCTGTCGGAAATAGCATTCAATAGCCATTACTGATATATATCTGGTCGGCACAATTATAATGCCGGTAAATTTAATTGATCTATTGTTTATCCACAGTAACCCCTGGTATTTAAATGTTTATTCCTATACGAACGTATTAGAACCCCTTTAAGGTCCGGAAATTAGGCATAAAAAGCATGGGACAATTGAGAATGCAAGGCTGCCTGACACTTCGCTTAATCAGGACAACTTTCCAAGGACGCGTTTTCGGTATTGTGTAGGCGGCATCCCCTTATATTTTTTAAACATCTTGGAAAAAAGTAAGGGGTCGTCATAGCCTACGGAATGAGCCACATGGGTAATGGACAAAAGCTCATCGGTCAGCAGAATACAGGCCTTATCCATCCGATATTTTATAAGAAAGTTTTGGGGAGAGGTGAGACGTATGTCCTTAAACAGGCTGCTGAGGTATTTTCTGTCTATACCTATATAGTCGGCTATGCCCTCTATGGTGATCTTATGGGAGTAATTCTTTTCAATATAATCTATAGCTTTGTCCACATATACCTTTGAGTAGTTACGACTTTCCTCCGTATGATGGAGGGTTCTCTCGTTCTGTAAGAGGAGGGCAAAGAAATGGTATAGAAGACCGGTCAGGACCAGCTCCCGCCCCGTCGTTATATTCTTTGTGTCAATCATTTCTTCAACAATCATTTTAAAGGACGGATTGGGACGGCAATCGATGATGGGATTATGGTTGCTCAGGTTTAACAGATTCAAATGGTGCCGGGCCTTACGCCCTTGAAAACCCACCCAACAATATTCCCACGGCTCTGTGCTGTGGGCCTGGTAGTATGAAAGGGTGTTTGGGCAGCTTAGAAACCCCTGGCCCGTCTTTAGGTGATAGGTTTTATTATTATAGACAAAAACACCTTTGCCCGAAATAATATAGTGGATGAGATAATGGTCCCTGACCCCTGTCCAAAAATGGTCTCCCCTACATTTTTCATGGCCATAGTGATAGACGATAAGATCATGATCCCTATCCATGAGCCGGCCTCT
Organism: Clostridia bacterium; assembly: GCA_035647175.1. Classification (GTDB taxonomy): domain Bacteria; phylum Bacillota; class Clostridia; order Caldicoprobacterales; family UBA3941; genus UBA3941. The sequence goes on from DASRNX010000175.1 coordinate 9,602, forward strand.
ATGGCCTACGTACGTGTCACAGTTGTCCCTATGCACAGCGTCACCCCCGTTTATCTGACATTATACCATATATCTTGGACTTTATACCATTCACTTTAGGGGTATAGATTATAAAATGAAGTTAGGAAGAAAGGTTTATATGGTTCTGCCCCAAAAGATTATATTTTTAGCAGCGATTGTATTTCATAGAAAGATGGTTTATCTAAGATGTCTTTTTGGCATAACCATTGAATCGAATCATGGACAAAATTTACGAAGGAGAGTGGAGATCAGTGAAAAAGATAGCTTTTATAGGTGCCGGCAGTTTTGGTTTTACTAGGAGCCTGGTCAGAGACATTCTGTCCTTTCCGGCCTTTAGGGACGCTACCATAGCCCTCATGGACATCAGCGAAGAGCGCTTATCCTACATCCACCAGGCTGTGGACAGGATAATCAAGGAAGGGGAATACCCGGCAAAGGTTATGGCTACCACCGACAGAATAGAGGCTCTTAAGGATGCCGACGGCGTAATTATCACCATACTCCAGGGCGGGGTCCATGTATGGCGCCATGATGTGGAGATACCGAAGAAATACGGTGTCGATATCAACGTGGGAGACACCAGGGGACCGGCGGGTATTTTCAGGGCCCTCAGGACCATTCCAGTCATGCTGGATATCTGCAAGGACATCAACGAATACTGTCCCAAGGCCATCGTACTTAACTATACCAACCCCATGGCCATGCTGTGCAGGGCTATGCAGGCCGAATATCCGAACCTGGCTATATCCGGGCTTTGCCACAGCGTACAGGGAACGGCACATATGCTGGCAAAATGGATAGGCGCACCCAAGGACGAGATTACCTACAAATGTGCCGGCATAAACCATCAGGCCTTTTATTTGGATTTTAAATGGAACAACGAGGATGCCTATCCCCTGATTCACAAGGCCATCACCGAGAACCAGGATATATACAACGAGGAACAGGTCCGTAACGAAATGTATCTGCACCTAGACTATTATGTAACCGAATCCAGCGGGCACAACTCTGAATATAATGCCTGGTTCAGAAAGAGACCCGATCTCATTGAGAAGTATTGCACCCATGGTACCGGTTGGAACCCCGGTGTATACGCGTACATCTTAGACGAATATTTGGCCAGGGAGGATAACTGGAAGGACGATATAGAAGAATGGCTGAACCAGGACGAAATCGACCTGGAAAGGGGCGAGGAATACGCAGCCTATATATTTAACGCCATATTTGGTGACGGAACCATGTTCGAATTTAACGGCAATGTCCGTAACTTTGGTCTTATCGAGAACCTGCCCGAAGGCTGCTGTGTAGAGGTGCCGGTACTTGCCTCTAAGCGAGGTCTGGATCCCATACACGTGGGGCCGCTACCGGAACATCTGGCCATCTTAAACAATATCAATGCCGGCTGTGAAGAGCTTGCCGTGGAAGGGGCCCTAGAAGGGGATAAGAGAAAGATATTCCACGCAGTTTGCTTGGATCCTTTGACATCGGCGGTATTGAGCCTGCAGGAGATCCAGGATATGGTGGACGAGATGTTTGAAGCCAACAAGGATTGGTTGCCCCATTTTGACATTTAAGACGGTATAGCGGGGTTTGTCGCCAAGCCTCTAAAGGGACGGCGATGGAATTAATTTTGATTAGAGTTTTTTACAAAATAT
>DASRNX010000176.1:0-18682 GCA_035647175.1 Clostridia bacterium
CCATAATGGGCATCATTAATAAGAGCATTATATACATTATAAATATAATCAGGGAAATCTCCCTGTTTGCCCTTAGGAAATTGCCTTTTATAAGCATATAAACAAATGCCAACCCTGGGATGTTCCCCAGGGACACGAGAGATAGCCCCCTGACGAATCTTCTCCCATTGATCAAGGAACCAAATGTTTTTCCGTAATGAAACCAAAACCTAAAGCATGGGATTCCGGTCCCCAGCAGTATAAGCCAAACAGGCAATGGGACCGGTAATCCTAAATGACGGACCCAATATATCGCCTTGAATAAACCAAAGGAAAGGCATCCTATGATCAAATAAATGAAAAAATTGATAACCGCAAGTCTCGCACCCTCCGCTATGTGACTGCTATGTCGTGGAAAAAGCGCCTTCGTTCTAAATCCCATGAGCACCCCACCTTATCTGTATGTCTACACATTGATATTTCCCTGTAATTTACCGTTATTTAAGTTCAACTATAGTTACCCCCGATTCACCTTCACCGAACCTACCCAGCCTAAAGGAATCCACATGGGGGTGTTGCCTCAAATGCTTGTGTATGCCGTTTCTCAAAACTCCTGTGCCCTTCCCATGGATTAAAACTACCTCCTGAAGTCCGGCTAGAAACATATCATCTAAATATTTATCCACGTTTACTATAGCCCCTTCAAGGTCCTGCCCTCTCAAATCCAATTCCATGGATATGGCTTTGTTTTTTATAGCTACTGAGCTTGTACGCAATATGCTGTCTCTTGATTCATTTTGTACTCTCTTAAGGTTGGAAATATGCACATTTATCTTCATAATTCCTACCTGTACTTGTACCTCATCCCCCTGAGCGGATATACTAAGGACTTGCCCTGTTTGGTCCAAGTTAGCGATGTAGACTGATTCCCCCGGTTTCAAGTTTTTCGGCGGAATCAAGAGGCCATCCTTGGGTTTTAGGCTGTCACCAATAGCCTCTTCCATTGAATCCAGACTTCGCTTTAACCTCTTTCGTGCCTGCTCCATTTCCCTGCGCTGCTCTTTATCCTGGCTTTGATTTGCCAGCATACGCATCTCATGCAGGATCTCATCAGCTTGATCCTTGGCCTTTCGCAAAATATTCCTGGCCTCACCACGGGCATCTCTGAGAATTTTTTCTTCATCCCCTTTAATTAGCCTCTCTTTTTCATCTAATTTACCCCTTATCGCTCTGATTTCATCCAGGTGGGCTTTAGCCTCTTCCTGATCTTCCTTTGCTTGGATCCTGCTTTTCTCCATATCAGATAACACATCTTCGAAATGTTTTTCATCTTGGCTTATAAATTCCCTTGCTGCGTCTATCAATTTCTCTTTCAGACCGAGGCGTCTTGCAATCTCAAATGCATTGCTCTTGCCCGGGATGCCCATCAAGAGCCGAAATGTGGGGCGCAGGGTGTCTATATCAAATTCCATGGATGCATTTTCCATACCCGCCTGAGTCATTGCAAAAACCTTTAATTCACTGTAGTGAGTGGTTGCGATAGTACAAGTCCTCCTTGCACAGAGAAAATTAAGAATAGCCATGGCCAAAGCAGCCCCTTCAATAGGATCAGTTCCTGCCCCCAATTCATCAAAGAGTACAAGGGATTTATCATCAGCCTCTTCCATTATGTTAGCGATGTGAACCATATGGGAAGAGAAAGTGCTGAGACTTTGTTCAATGCTCTGTTCATCCCCAATATCCGCAAAAACCCCCTCAAATATACCCATCTTACTGCCGTAATCGGCAGGTATGTGTAAACCCGATTGGGTCATTAATGCGAACAAACCGACTGTTTTGAGGGTTACCGTCTTTCCACCGGTGTTAGGACCGGTAATAATCAGACATGTTGATCTTTCACCCAAACTTACCGTTATCGGCACTACCTCATCTTTATCAATCAAGGGATGCCGCCCGTTGATTATGTCTATGTAAGGCTCCGGTACCACCTCCGGATGAATCCCCTTGTAGGAACGGCTAAAGCTAGCTTTAGCAAATATCACATCGAGCGCGGCTAGTAGTTCCAGGTTGTTTAATATGGTCTCGTAGGATGACTGCACCTCCATAGTTAATTCAAGCAGAACCTTCTCTATCTCCCTTTGCTCTTCAATCATCAATTCCCTAAGCTCATTGTTAGCCTCAACGACAGCCATAGGCTCAATAAACACCGTCGCACCACTGGCTGATTGATCATGGATCATGCCGGGAACACTGCCCCTATGTTCCTGCTTCACAGGTACAACATAGCGTTCGTTCCTGATAGTCACTATGGGTTCTTGCAAAAGTTTTTGAAACTGGGGTGAGCGTATTAAACTGTTTAACCGTTCCCGAATCCTTTCATTGGCTCTTGTAATACGTCTTCTTATATTTGCTAGCCGGTCGCTCGCATAGTCGGAAATCCGATCCTCAGTTTCTATGCACCGAAAAATCTCGTCCATTTGAATCTTGTGTAACTTTAATGCCTTTGACTTATGCAATATATGGGGAACGGCCTCCGGATACGGATATTCTTCAATTCCGCCCTTCACCCGCCCGGATATCCTTAATACAAGCCCTACCTTTAGAAGTTCACCGGCGGACAATACAGATCCAATTTTGGCCTTTTGGAGAATAGTACTGATGTCGGGGAAAATGTCCATGGGGGAATATCCGCAATGATTAATTATAGCATGGGCTTGGCTTGTCTCATCCAGCATCTTCTGGATCCTAGCAAAACTGGACGAAGGATTAAGCTTCCCCACCGCACTCTTTCCTAATTCCGATAAAACAAAGTCCTCCAATAACCCGATAATTTTATGATACTCCAATACCCTGAGAGTCCTCTGATCCAAGTTCATTACCTCCTAAATTCTAACCCCTAATCCCATAGTTCATCTTTCTTTGACAAGATAACAGCACAAATTCTAAAATCTCCACATAAAAAAAGGCGCACAAATGCACCATGAACGAATTATTGCAAAATAAAAGACTATCTGGAGTCATCGGGACTATTCAAGTGGCTTTTCAATTTGAGGTACAGATCCACTAATTCAGTCCCTACCAAAACCTGTTTCTCGCTATAACCTCTCTTATAATACCAATTGAAATCGATATCTTCTCCTGCAATTTTTGTTTTTAACACCCGGTTTAGAATATCGCACTTTTTTATATTGTTTTCAATACTTGTAATCACCTGATCCATTTGCCTATCTTCCACGAGAAATCCCCCATCTATCAATTTATCCCTACCATGAAATGTGGTCGATGATGCAATCTGCAAAATAAATCTAGCAAAAGGCTTTCGTAATTATCGCAACGAACATCATATTTCTAAGATTCAGCATTTGCGATAGAAATCCTTTATTTCCCCAATATTTCCCTTTAAGATTCCATCTTTAGATAAACAATAGGTCAAATAAATTCGCCTATGGATGATAAATTTTATAGTCGAAGTCGTTTATCTATAAATCGCCCACATAGTTGTAGTATATTCATATTTTTCCCAACCATACATTAATCTATCCAAAATACAACAATTTACTATGACCTATGGAGTTTGGGAAAAAGGTTGTAAAGTGAATTAGGGTATGATTTAAATTAAGCTTTTCAAGATCCCAAGCTGAATAACCATTTTTGATAGCATCCAATGGGGTGTTTTATTCTTGTATAGGGTATTCCCCCCGGAAAACAGATATGTGCAAGGAACACAGTTACTATAATGACCGGGTACAAAACCTTTAGCGCCGCATTTTCTTTGGCATATCATAAATATTCGTTCTATCGCCTTCAGCAATTTTTCTGTCGCCTTCAGTCATTTTTAGCAAACTCTTAACCTCATTCAATTCCCTTTTAAGGCTTTGTATTTCATCCTTTTGTTTTATTACCTCGTCAGCTAAATTAATAGCCGTTAAGATTGCGAGCATAGAGATACTAAGGGGTGGTTGCTTCGCAGAGATTTCCTCCATTTTTTTGTCCACATAAATGGCTACCTTATGGATGTATTCCTCGGATTCGCTTCCCCTCATAGCATATTCTCTTCCGCCGATCCTAACGATAACCTTGTTTTTTCTGCCCAATACCGACGTCCCCCTTCTAAAATATTCTTGATATATTTTGTCAAAACAAGAAGCAGGATGTTGGATAACTTGGGTATATTATATATTACTTGACATTCTTATACAAGCGTATTGTCGAAATAAATACAATCTTTGTATGGACCCCACCGTTATACATACCAATGGAATAACGGTCTTTACATTATGGCCCCGGAGATTATAAGGGCAGACGTTGACGTCTGCCCTTATCGTTTGTTTCCTCTATTTCCTTAACTGAGCTTCGAATTTAGTTTCAAGGGCACTTATAATCCTGTCATGAATATGATTAATATCCGTATCCTTTAATGTTCTATCCCATGCCCTATAGCTTAGGGAATAGGCTAAATTCCTATGACCCTCGGGGATCTGGTCTCCCTCATAGATATCAAAGAGCTCTACTCCTTCTAAAATCTTACCCCCAGAATCCACTATTAGTTTTTCAATGCTGGATGCCAACACCTTTTTGTTTACTATTATAGCCAGATCCCTAGTAACCGCAGGATATCTGGGAAGTCTGGTGAACTGCTTTTCTGTTTTCGCCTGCTCCAGCATTAATGCGAAATCCAGTTCTGACAACATCACATTATCATCGAGGCTATAGGTCTGACATACGCTTGGGTGTACTTGTCCCAATATTCCCAATTTCCGGCCCGAAAGCATGATCCCGGCCGTCCTACCCGGATGAAAAGTCGGGTGTAACTGCGGTACAAATTCAATTTCGTCCCCAAATCCAAATACGGAAAACAGGGCTTCCAGCTGACCCTTTAGACTATAAAAATCAACATCCTCGCCATATTGTCCCATGCCTAAGGTAAGTCTTTCTATAGGCAGCTCCGTCATGGGCTGGGATTTGGGTATGAATATATTGCTAATCTCAAACACCTTGCATACCTCAATACTGCGATTTTGATTTCTGGACAATACCTCCAGTATGCTGGGGATCAACGTAGTACGCATAGAGCTTTGATCCTCCCCCAGGGGGTTCTCAATTATTACAGTTTCGGGATGTTCCCGAGGTTCGAATCCAATCCTTTCATATACCTTTGGACTCACAAAGGAATACGTGATGGATTCATACAGCCCCATACCAGCAAGCACATTTTTGGCCTTATTCGTCAATATTTGCTCCCTTGTCCTCGAACCCAAAGCAACAGAGTTTTCCATCAAGGTCATGGGTATCCTATCGTATCCGTAGATCCTCGCTACCTCCTCCGCCAGATCGGCAACGCCCTCTACATCCTGCCTAAAGGATGGGATTATTACCTTCAGGGAATCCCCTACGATTTCTGCTTTAAAGGATAATGCTTCTAAGATTCCACATATTTCATCGCGATCCAGTTTCAGCCCCAGTAATCGGTTGATCTTCTTCCATTGGGTTTTGATAATACGGGGTGCTAAATCATCGGAACAAACATCAATCTTCCCCTCTACCACGGTACCTGCGTCCAGATTTTGAATCAATTGTACCGCCCTGTCAATTGCCCTCTCCACATTGATTATGTCAACACCTTTTTCAAAACGGCTAGAGGCTTCACTCCTAAGCCCAAGTGCTTTGGAAGTCAACCTTACGCTCCCGCCATCGAACTTGGCGCTTTCCAATATGATATTACGGGTTCCCGGGGTTATTTCGGTGTTATATCCCCCCATCACTCCGGCAATGCCTACAGCCTTTTCCGGATCTGCGATAACTAGCATATCCTCTGTGAGATCCCTGGCTTGTTCGTCCAAGGTTATCAGCCTTTCGTTTTGCTCGGCCTTCCTTACCACTATAGTTCTTTGGGCTACCTTATCGATATCAAAGGCATGCATGGGCTGCCCCAGCTCCAACATAACGAAATTGGTTATATCTACAATGTTATTGATAGGCCTTATACCCGCGGCCGCCAACCTTCTCCTCATCCAGCGCGGCGATGGTCCAATTTTCACGTCCTTGACCACCCTAGCACAGTATCGGCTGCAAAGGTGAGGATCCTCCACGATAACCTTGGCCTCATCGTCTATATTCCCTATACCCGGATCCAAGACAATCTCCGGCTCCCTATAAGAAGTCTCCAGGGTAACGGCAGCTTCCCGTGCTATGCCTACCATGCTTAAACAGTCCGGTCGGTTGGAAGTGATCTCAAAATCAATTACCTCATCATCCAATTCCAAGGCATCATTTATTTTCATTCCCAGGGGATATTCCTCATGGAGAATTAGAATCCCGTCCACTCCGTTATCAATATACCCCAGCTGAGCAAGCCCCAATTCGCTTGCAGAGCACATCATGCCCTGAGAAATTTCTCCCCTCAGCTCACCAGCCGTGATTCGTATTCCGCCGGGAAGCAATGCACCGTCAACCGCTACGGGTACATAGCTATTTGGCGCTACGTTGGGGGCGCCCGTAACAATTTGGAGCACCTCATCTCCGACATCCACTTCACATATCAATAACTTGTCTGCATTGGGATGCTGTTTTACCTTGATAATTTTCCCCACTACGACCTTCTCAATATCAACTGCTAATCGCATTACACCCTCGGCGTTGGAACCGGTTAAGGTCATGGCATCAGCCAGTTCCTGTGCGGATACATCCAAGTCTATATAATCTTTTAACCATTTTATTGGTACTAACATCGCTCTTCTCCTCTCCAACTCAATCTATATGCCACGTTAAGGATTTATCCGGGAAGCTCTAAAAGGCCCGATTGTCTTTAGGCCCATTAAAACTGGCGTAAAAATCTTATATCATTTTCATATAACAGCCGTATATCGTCTATGCCGTATATCTGATTGACGATCCTATCCAGTCCCATCCCAAAAGCGAATCCCGAATATTCATTTGGATCTATTTTCCCGTACTCCAACACTCTAGAGTGCACCATGCCTGCTCCAAGGATCTCAATCCAACCCGTATTGGAGCATATCCTACATCCGCTGCCTCCGCATGTTACACAGCTAACGTCCATTTCAGCGCTGGGTTCAGTGAAGGGAAAGTGATGGGGCCTGAAACGGGTCCTAGTCTGTTCCCCAAACATTTTCTTTGCAAAGATATCCAATACGCCCTTTAAGTCCCCCATTGTGATAGCTTTGTCTACTACCAATCCCTCTATTTGAAAGAAAATAGGCGAATGGGTGGCATCAACGGCATCGGATCTGTATACCCTTCCCGGTACTATTATCTTTATCGGAGGAGCCTGTTCCTCCATAACCCGAATTTGGGTAGGTGAGGTATGGGTGCGCAACAAAATATTCTCATTTATATAAAAGGTATCCTGGGTGTCCCTGGCAGGATGATTTTTGGGCATATTCAATGCTTCGAAATTGTAGTAATCCAGCTCTACCTCCGGCCCCTCGGCTACATTAAATCCCATCCCTAAAAACACATCAGTTATTTGATTTAGTACGGTTGTCAACGGGTGCAGCCTACCCAGGGGCGTTTTCTTTCCGGGCAAGGTGACATCGATAGCTTCCTCCTTTAATCTATTCGTCAAGGCTATTTGCTCCATTTCCCTTATCTTAAGGGATAAGGCCGATTCGATATCCCCCCTAACTTTATTAGCTAATTGGCCCATAACAGGCCGTTCCTCCGGAGATAGCTTCCCCATACCCCTCAGAATCCGGGTTAATTCGCCTTTTTTGCCCAGATACTTAATCCTTATCGCTTCCAGGTTGACGGATTGACGGGCATCTTCTATACTGCCCAGCGCTTGTTCACGTATATCGTCTAACTTCTCTCGCACAATCTGTTACTCCTTTCTATGCTATGATTCCCCTGTAACGGAGCCATAATATAAATAAAACCCCCATCCCTAAATATGGGACGGAGGTAACTTTATCCGCGGTACCACCCAAGTTCATTTGTACAAAACAAACCTCTTGAATTCATAACGGCTATGCCGGTTAGACCTACTACCACTTCAGCCTACAGCTCAAGAGCGAACTTCCATTTTCTGATTATAGGGATGCTTCCAGCCCATGACACCCCTTCTCTGGATAATAAGGGAAAATGTACTTCTCTCCGTCATTGCTTTTATCTAAGGGTTATTAATTTTTTATAAAGCATATAGGCAGAAACGGAACCCGTAGCTTCAAATATCCTCCAAATAGCGTCAGCCAGCACTGGGAACCATCTCCTTTGAATCCGCATTTTTAATTATTATAGCATATACCTTCAGCAGATACAAGAAAATTTCCGCCCTAGATTACCTTCTTTTCTCATTATTTCATATATCATAATGCCTGCCGCTACCGAGGCATTGAGGGATTCCGCATCGCCTATAATAGGTATCGATATGATACTGGTGGCGAGCCCACGAATTTCCTCGCTAATGCCCCGGGATTCGTTACCTATTATCAGAGCCTTTATGCCCCTATCCCTGCGCCCTTCCCAGTTGAATATGCTATCGCCTTCCATGGCGCTTGCCAGAATATCTACGTTATTCTCTATCAGTTTAAAAAAGAAATCCTCGTTGTCATGGATTTCGATTATGGGAACCCGAAATATAGAACCCATGGTAGACCTAATAGTCTTGGGATTGTACGGATCAACACATCCCTTAAGTAATATAACACCGCTTCCGCCCGCGGCGTCTATAGTTCTAATAATTGTTCCCATATTTCCCGGGTCTTGAATTCTGTCCAGGATGACCCAAAATCCTGGGCTTTGTCCGAACACCATACCCATATCGTACTTTTTCTTCCTGAGTATGCCGATTATCCCTTGGGGACTCTTGACATCGCTTATTTGTCTAAATATTTTTTCATCGACACATGTTATCGGGACGTTTGAATCCCTCACATCAAGCCCCAGCCCCTGTGTATTGTAATCCTCTGAATAGATTAGGGTATGAATTGTATCCTTCCGATTCAGGGCCTCTCTCACCATCTTTGGGCCTTCTACAAAATATAGTCCGTGTTCATCCCTATATTTTTTCAGGTGTAACGATCTTGTAAGCTTTATAGTTGGGTTATTTGGGCTGGTAATAATTTTGCTCATGGTATGTTCGTCTCCACCTTTCATAGGCTAAATTGCAGGTTTCAACTTGAATGATGTCTTTTGCTTTATGCATAAAAAAAGACCCCAATGCAGAGGTCTTTGATTTATGCATCTAGTTTCTGTTTTGCCAAAGTAACCAATTGAGTAAAACTGTTTGAATCATTTACCGCCATGTCCGCTAATACCTTGCGATCGATCTGTACATTCGCAAGTTTTAATCCATTAATAAATCTGCTGTAGCTGAGTCCATTTATACGCGCAGCGGCGTTGATTCTGGTTATCCATAGCTTCCTAAAATCCCTTTTTCTCAGTTTTCTTCCCGTATATGAATAGGACAAGGACTTCATCACTGCCTGATTAGCAGTCCTAAATTGTTTGCTTTTCGCGCCGAAGTAACCCTTGGCCAATTTTAGTACCTTTTTATGTTTCTTTCTGGCATTTACTGCACCTTTTACTCTTGCCATGTCTCTACCTCCTTAACTGCCTTATTTATAAGGAATCAATCTCCTGATGTTTTTTTCTTCAGCGGCAGCAATATAGGCGCCCTTTCTGAGATTCCTCTTCCTCTTTGTAGTTTTTTTGGTCAATATATGACTCTTATATGCTTTTGCTCTCTTTACTCTTCCAGATTTAGTCAACGAAAACCTTTTGGCTGCCCCTCTGTGTGTCTTGATTTTTGGCATAGGGCTTCCTCCTCTCTTGCAATTATTCCTTGGGTGCTAAGATCATGATCATGCTCCTGCCCTCAAGTCTGGGTCTGCGTTCAACAGCATTTTCTTGGGTAACCATCTTGGAAAACTTGTTCATTACATCATACCCGATTGATGTATGGGCCATCTCACGGCCTCGGAAACGGATAGTTACCTTTACCTTATCGCCGGCCTTTAAAAATTTATCAGCATTCTTTGCTTTTACGCCCATATCATGTTCTTCAATGCTGGCAGACAGCCTTACCTCTTTAACGCTTATGGTTCGCTGATTTTTGCGGGCTTCCTTTTCCTTTTTAGCCATCTCAAAGCGATATTTACCATAATCCATGATTCTGCATACAGGCGGCTTTGCCTGAGGCGCAACCTTCACCAAATCCAACTGTCTTTGCTCGGCAACCTCCATTGCTTTTCTTGGAGACATTATACCCAGCTGCTCCCCGTTGGCATCTATGACCCGAACTTCCCTATCTCGGATTCCCTCGTTTACTGAGAGTTCCCTGTTATTAATATTCATTCACCTCCGCTATTTTTTAACAAGTAATTTTAACATTATTTCATTTTGATCACGTACTGAAAAAACAATAATTGGGTTAAAGTCCCAAACAGTTAACCACCGATAAAACGGGGTAACCCGGTTTATGTTTTCTTATTGAAACTTCCCCACCGTTATGAACCAATCCCATACAAGTGTATGCATGAGTTTGGTGACAATGGCCTAAAATATCCACACAACAAAAAGAGTGGGCGACTTTTACCCACTCTAAATAACTCATTCAAATCCAATACAGATTTAATAGTGTTAACCTCCCTGGCAGTGCCGAAAGGTGAGAAGTGGATATCTTCTACTTTAGCCAGATATAGACTATCATATAGCGGCTCTCATGTCAAATAAATATTTTCCTAAGGGTACATGATCCAAATTTAAAGAATACATAGGCTACGCCCTTTTCCTATAAGCCGCGCCGCTAACACAAGCCCAGGGTAAATGCCTTTTCCCCACATTTAATATACTGCCCATTACCGGTATATCAATGAACCATGGCGTTAATCTATAGCCTTTGTTGGATTTCCTGCCGAATCCTGTCCATAAAATCCTGTACACCCATAGGTCCTAAATCCCCCTCGTCCCTTGACCTGACCGCAACCTGTCTGCTTTCGACCTCCTTGTCTCCCACCACCAGCATGTAGGGTATCCTTTGGAGTCTGGCCTCACGGATTTTATATCCGATTTTTTCGTTCCTTAGATCCGTTTCTACCCGAACACCCGACTCTTCCAAATCCGTTACAAGTTTCTTTATATATTCGGCAGATCGGTCTGTAATTGACAGCAACCTCACCTGTACAGGGGCGAGCCAAACCGGAAAGGCTCCCGCATAATGCTCTATTAGGATACCTATAAATCTTTCGATGCTCCCAAATACCACCCTATGAATCATTGCCGGACGGTGTTTTTCCCCGTCAGCGCCCACATAGGTAAGATCAAAACGCTCGGGCATTTGGAAATCCAATTGGATTGTACCGCACTGCCAAGTTCTGCCTATGCTGTCTTCGAGGTGAAAGTCGATCTTTGGCCCATAGAAGGCACCGTCACCTTCGTTAATAACATACTTCATATTTCTCTCTTCCAGGGCCTCTTTGAGGGCGTCTATTGCAACATCCCAATCCTCGTCAGAGCCCATAGCATCTTCGGGCTTAGTGGAAAGCTCCACATGGTAGTTAAACCCAAACTGTTTGTAGAAATAATCCACAAGATCGATTACGCCGACGATTTCATCCTTTACCTGTTCCGGCAGCATGAAGATATGGGCGTCATCTTGGGTAAAACAACGAACTCTCATCAGACCGTGCAGTGTGCCTGACAGCTCATGTCTATGAACGAGTCCCAGCTCTCCCATCCTCAAAGGTAAGTCCCTATAGCTAAACATTTTCCTCTTATACAGGATCATGCTCCCCGGACAGTTCATGGGCTTTACCGCATAATCAGCTTCGTCTATGTTGGTAAAGTACATATTCTCCTGATAATGGTCCCAGTGCCCGGAACGTATCCACAGATCCCTACTTAAGATAATGGGAGTTCTTATCTCCTCATATCCCCACTTAACATGTTCCTTACGCCAAAATTCTTCCAATGTATTCCTTAAAACCATGCCCTTTGGATGGAAAAAAGGAAATCCCGGTCCCTCTTCATGAATGCTGAAGAGATCCAACTCCCTTCCCAGCTTGCGATGGTCCCTTCTCTTGGCCTCTTCCAAGCGATTAATATACTCATCGAGTTGACTTTTCTTCGGAAATGAAACCCCATAGATACGTTGAAGCATCTTGTTGCTTTCCTCGCCTCTCCAATATGCTCCTGCCAAATTCAGAAGCTTAAAGGATTTTATCTTACCCGTGCTTGGGACATGAGGACCGGCGCACAGATCCACAAACTCCCCTTGTCTGTAAAAGGATATTACGGAATCCTCCGGTAGATCCTCAATGAGTTCGATCTTGTAGGATTCATCTTTTTCTGCTACAAAATCTATAGCTTCCTCCCTTGGAAGTTCAAATCTCTCAAGTTCCAAATTCTCCTTTATTATCTTTGTCATTTCGGATTCAATGAACTCTAAATCCTCGGGAGTAAAGGGTCTTTGCGTGTCGAAGTCGTAATAGAAGCCGTTGTCTATAGAAGGTCCGATAGCCAGCTTTATATTGGGAAATAACCTCTTAACAGCCTGGGCCATTACATGAGAGGTGGTATGCCAGAAAGCCTTTTTACCCTCTATATCCTCAAAGGTCAAGATATTGAGTTCACAGTCCTCATGCAATGGATGCATCAGGTCCACAGTTTGACCGTCCACCTGACCCGCTACTGCCGCCCTGGCAAGGCCCTTGCTGATATCCGTGGCAACCTCGCCCACGGTAATACCATTTCTATATTCCTTGGAGGATCCATCCTTTAAAGTAATTTTAATCATACTAATTCATCTCCTTATGATGCAATATGTCCTTTTAATAAATCCCATATCCGGGATTTGCCCGTACAATAACCCCTGAAGTTAAATAAAACGTGGTGGGTTTTCATCACCCGGCCGCGAGCCAGATGTGGCATATATACAAAAATCCCCGTCCTTCAAAGGACGGGGATAACCCGCGATTCCACCCTTGTTGATTTTTAGCCATATAGCGGTTCCGCCCAAGAAGTATCATTATAGGGCTTACCTATTGGGTAATAACCGTACTAAATAATTAGCTCAAAATCCGGCTCTATAGTCTGTAAAGGGACCATCCATTCGCTCCGGAGTGGTATTCAATCGAACCTGTTGGGGAATGCTTTCAGCCCGGGACATTCCCTCTCTTGACACCGGTTTCCGATCTACTGGTCTCTTTCCTTGCGAATTATTATCTTATTTAATAATTATAATTATAACGCGATAAAAAGTCAATAATCTTGTTTAAAATATAAAGCAAATAGCTCTATGGTTATTGGGAGCTCTCTTTCAGACTGTTATGTATTTCCCCATAGACAAGCCCGGATATGGAATCATCAATCCCCCTGCCCGTCCATATTTCAACGGCCTTGATGCCTTGGCCCACTAACATTCCTATTCCTCCAACAGTTATACTCCCGGATTTTCTCGCCTCTTTTAAGAGCGTAGTCTCCAAAGGGTTATACACTATGTCGCATACTACGGTTTCCGGACTGAATGAATATCCGGACAGAGGACTGTTTTGCACATTAGGCCACATGCCCAAGGGCGTTGTATTAATTATTATATCGATTGTTGCCGGTGCCTCTTCTACAACGGTGGATAGATCACGGCCTGCGTATCTGTTGATATCCTCGGCCAGTTGTTCTCCCCTGGCCGCATTCCGGTTTAATATGAGGATTTCCTTTGGGCTGTCTTCCGCTAAAGTGATTGCTATGGCCCTGGCAGATCCCCCGGCTCCAATTATCAGAATCCTTCGGCCATGGCACCTAATGTTTCGATTTTTTAAGGAGCTTAGAAATCCCAATCCATCGGTATTATATCCAATCATCCTTCCGTCTTCTATCTTCACAGTATTTACGGCGCCGATAGCAATCGCCATAGGATCTATTTCATTTAGATAGTCCATTACCTCTATCTTATAGGGTATAGTTACATTAAACCCTGAAAAATTAAGGGAGCGCAATCCCCCTACCGCACTTTGCAAATCCCTATGGGATATATCAAAAGCTAAGTAAACCATGTCTAATCCCAGCTTATCATAGATACTGTTATGCAACTTGGGGGACAGGCTGTGGGCAATCGGATGCCCAATAACGGCGGCATAGGATGTCTTTGGCGAGATGATCATCCCAACTCACCTCTTTTTGCCAGTACCCTTTCCAAAAATCGATTGAATTTGGTACCCCAAAATTCCCTGGTGGATATAGGATTGACTAATATTGTATAAAGGCCCGTGAGGTTACCACCCCAGATATCGGTAAATATCTGATCCCCTATCATTATCGTGTTTTGAGGTCTTCCGTCTATATAGCCGAGGGCACGTTTAAAGGCAGCTCTTAGGGGCTTTCCGCCTTTGGGAACTGCGGATATCATCAACTCCGCCGCTAGTCTATTCACCCTGGATGAAGTGCCATTGGAGAACAAACAGACTGTAAACCCCAGGATTTGGCATTGTTTTAACCAACCCCTTAATCTTTCACTTACTCTGTCGGCATTCCAAGGCGTGATAGTATTATCCACATCGATAAGTATGTTTTTATACCCTCTTTCATAGAGTCCGGCCAGATCAATGGTAAAAACGCTATCGTGGCTTTCATTGGGTTTTAAAGCTTCTCTCATGTTGTCCCCTTTCGTTTCATCTGCGCCTGCATGGTCTTACCGCAATTGGGACTGCCATGCTAATCCGGCATTAGAATTCTTGTATGTATAATTCATCGCAGCCGCTTTTAGGTGATGGATACCATATATTCCTTTGGCGACGGTATGCACAAAATATCACCCAATCCCACCAACATCCGGGATGGTGATTCCAGCGGTTTCATCCCCCTCAAACGCCTGTAAAAACAATTTTAGTATACCATATTCTGCCCATGGGAACAATCGTTCACCCTCTATGGTAGTCCCCCACGTGTTCGGCCCCATCGTGGATTCACGGACATTCTCGGAAAATTTACAATAAAAGACTTTTAACCGATACCAAAACCGTCACCGCTGAATTCTTTGCCTAATTTCATTATAGCTTTTTTTTCAATCCTGGAAACGTAAGACCTTGAAATGCCCAGGATCTGGGCAATTTCCCTCTGGGTCTTATTCTTCCCGTTAATGAGACCATAACGCATTTCTAGGACCATTTTTTCTCGCTGCTTTAAGACCGATTGCATTTTGTCATAAAGCCTGTGTATTTGGAGTTTTAGCTCCACCTCATCGAGTACGCTGTCGGTTTCGCTCCCCAATACATCAAGAAGGGATATCTCATTTCCCTCCTTGTCGACACCTATTGGATCTTGCAATGAGATTTCCCCTCTAATTTTTTTATCTGCCCGTATCGTCATCAATATCTCATTTTCAATGCACCTGGCCGCATAGGTAGCCAATCTGGTCTTTCTCTCAGGGTTAAAGGTCGATATAGCCTTAATAAGTCCAATGGTGCCGATAGATATAAGGTCGTCTACCTCCTTGCCGGTGTTGGCATATTTTTTAACTATATGAGCAACTAACCTCAGATTATGTTCGATTAGGGTGTTCTTCGAGTCCTCCGATCCCTGAGCACAAAGTCTTATATGATGGGCCTCTTCTTCCGGTCCGAGAGGTTGAGGAAATGAGTGGGTACCCAATACATGGGAAGCCAAAAAATAGATACACTTTAGAAAAGAAACGATTCCACCGGCGGCTATAAGCATTGGTCAGCACCTCCAAAAAAGATGATGGTCTTATATCCTATGATGGAGGGTATAAAAAAGTGCATGACCCCCTGCTAATGGGACATAACTAAACTCGTTACGCCAGTTCATTTCCGACATGCTCAGCTGGTAAGGCAGGTTAACTTAAGGGATCCTCAGTTTTTCGGTATACCTTGTGATTTCATCGGCTGTGTCCCTGAAGATCAGGGCTGCTTTTTCCCCCCCTGATGATTCTTCCCGGACCAGGATCACTATGGCATATTTAGGCGTATCTGTCGGAAAAAAGCCTGCAAACCAGCCGTAATACCCAGCATCGGCGTCTCCAAAGATCTGTGGCGTGCCGGTCTTTCCCGCTGTTCCGCCTGCTTTCACACTATATGCTTTAATGCCGGTCCCATATTCAGTTACGTCACCCATCCAAGCCCTCAATTCCCTGGCAGTGCCGGACTTTATAAGCCTTTCCCCTGTCTGTTCTTCATATATGTTTTCCACCCTATAGCCGGACTGATCTGTTATTTCTCTGATCAGGGACAGGTCCTTTTTTATACCGTCGCTGGCTATGATGCTCATCATTTGGGCTATCTGAATCGGCGTGACCTCTACCTTTCCCTGTCCCAATGCCAAATTTCCAATTCCCGCCCCGGCATATTCGACCTTTTGGGGTAGACTCCCTCTTTCGTTATGGATCCCTATGTCCAGCGGTTGTCCCAGTCCCATTTTTTGGGCCATTTTTATTATAGAATCCCCCCCTACTCGGCTTGCAATACCAATAAATGCGTCGTTACAGGAATGTGCGAAAGCCTGCCTCATACTTATATCGCCGAGTCCTCCCCTCTCCGAATGGCAGCTATACCTGACGCTGTTGATGGTAATCCCGCCCTGGCATATATGCATAGTTTCCCCGTTACAGATACCATTCTCTATCCCCGCAGTAGCCACAATAATTTTGAACAGGGAACCCGGCGAAAAGGCTTTCACGGGTACGGCCCAAAGGCTATCCTTATGATTTTTGGCCGTTTCTATATCGTTCTGATCAAAATTTGGCCTGCTGGCTATTGCTAAGATATCGCCGGTTTCAACTTCCACTACAACCCCTCCGGCTTTTTGGGCATGGCTATCCATGGCCCTTTCCAATGCGCTCTGGACGTAGTAATCTATGGTGAGGCCTATATCATAATATTCATCATTCTTGGACTTATTCCTATGGACTGTACCCGAAAGGATCCGCCTTTTTGCGTCGGTCATAGCATACACCGTCAGAACATCATCCGAGCGGAGGAATGCATCATATTCCTTTTCTATCCCCGATTGAGGAGCATTATCGGACTTTTTAAAATATCCCATTAGATGGCGGGCAAGAGTAAAATCGTCATATCTTTGGGTTTCATAGTCTATCATTAAACCCGGATACTCCCCTTGTCGGATCGACCTTTCAATTTTGGGGTCCGGGTTAAGAATCTCGCATTTAATAAAGGGGCTGCCTCCGAGGACGGAATCAGATAATTCGTCCAAACCAAGCCCGGTCATGGGCCCTACTATATCATAAAGGCTGTTTCTGTCATTAAAATATGCCGGAAAAATAAGAAGATATGCCTTTAGCCTGCCTCTGGTGAGGACTATCCCGTTTCGATCCAAAATATCTCCCCTGGCATGTTTGACAACTATGGGCAAGATCCCCTGAGAATGTGCTTTCTGTTTGTAATGACCACCCATGATTAACTGGATGTAGAGCAACCTCATAACTAACGCCGTAAATAGTATGGATAAGGCCAATCCGAAAAAAATAACCCTTTTATGGGTTATGGTTTCCTTTTTCATCGCTACCCCTTTGGTTAAATAGAATATAACTGTTTTCTATATGTTAACCGGAAGGGCGATTTCTATACCTTTTGTTCCCTTCTCAGAATAGAGTATCCCGTAATACCCCTATCTAAGGGCAAATATACCCTCTGTTGCGGGTGGGGGGCCCTATTAATAGGCCTGCCTTCTTCGTCCAATATTGTGGTAACGGTATAGTCCATGTAGTCTTCCCCGGGCATCATAATCTCAAGCACATCCCCTACCTCGAAGGCATTTCTTTGCTCTACCTCCATGAGCCCGCGTTCTTTATCATATCCCAGCACCATTCCAACAAAATCGTAGTTTCTAATATAGCTGCTATCTGAGTATTGATGATCTTCCCCCGCCGGTTTTTTGAAATAGAACCCCGTCGTATATGCTCTATGGCTGGCTTTTTGTATCTCAGCAATGGCCTTAGGATCCCATCTGTAGCCATCCTGATCTTCTAGGTAAGCATCCATTTCCCTTCGATATGCCTGTACCACAGTCGCTACATAATAGCTGGATTTCATCCTGCCCTCAATCTTAAATCCGTCAATTCCTGTACCCATGAGCTGGGGTATGTGTCCCAACATACAAAGGTCCTTAGAGTTCATTATATAAGTCCCTCTATCGTCTTCTAGGACCGGATAATATTCCCCGGGCCTTTTCTCCTCAACAATAGAATACTTCCATCTGCAAGGGTGCGCACATTGGCCCCTGTTGGCATCACGGCCGGTGAAAACGTTGCTTAGAAGACATCTGCCGGAATAGGATATGCACATGGCGCCGTGAACAAAGGTTTCAATCTCCAATGTATCCGGTACATTTTCTCTTATCTGGCCGATCTCATTTAAGGACAACTCCCTTGCCAAAATAATGCGTTTGACCCCCTGCTCATGCCAAAACTTGGCGCTACGCCAATTAGTGTTATTTGCTTGGGTACTCATATGAATTGGCACGTTGGGCATCGCCTCCCGGGCAAGGGACAAAATGCCGGGATCCGAAATTATGGCTGCGTCTACACCTATTTTCGACAGGAATTTCATGTATTCATCCATGTCCTTGAAATCCTCATTATGGGCGAAGATATTCATCGTTACATATACCTTTTTGTTTATAGAATGAGCATATTCCACAGCCTCATTGATTTCATCCCTTTGAAAATTACCTGCAAAAGCACGAAGACCAAATCGTTTACCCGCCATATATACAG
>DASRNX010000177.1:0-3993 GCA_035647175.1 Clostridia bacterium
GCCCGTGTAAAACCCGTACGCCTTTTAAAAAAAGCCATAGTTTAAGGGAGGGACAGGGATGAATCTTACCTGGATATTGAAACCGTTAGTTAAGGTTGCCGCTATAAAAAACAGCCCCAAAAGGATCAGGGCCTATATCGATGGTTTGGGCATAAAACCCGCAGATAATATCTCGAAAGATAATACCCAGGATATCCATAAAGAATCCATAAGGGTGTGTGCTGTTCAAGAGGAGATCAGGTTACTTAAGAACCATAGGCAATATACAGACAGAATGCACGGCTTCATCAAGGAGGCTGCGGATCGAGGAGCCCAGCTTGTGACCTTTCCCGAGGAGAACGGCACCCTGATACTGGGGATGCTACCCTTTATGGGAACCGCTTTGAAGCTTCTAAACAGGTTTACCGGCACTAAAAAGTCGGAAGATCGGGATAAGGCGCAAAGAATTAGGCCTAAGCGGATTCCAGAAAAGGCGCAAGCGGATGCATATAAAGAGGGTAAAGCAGAAAAGAAGAATCAGGGGAAAGCCCGAGCCCCGCTGGATATAGCCAAAATATTGGCCCCTTTATCTTCCTTTTTAGTGGACGTCTTTGAGACTACCTTTTCGGAACTGGCCAAGGCATATGGGGTCTACATTATGGCCGGTAGTATGGTGCTGGAAGACGGCGGTAAGGTCTACAACAGGGCCTACCTCTTCGGGCCGGAGGGGAATATAATCGGTACCCAGGATAAAACCCATCTGGTGGAGCTGGAAATGGGCATGGGCCTCAGCATGGGCTCAAATCTTTCAGTGTATAAGACCGATATCGGCAGACTCGCCTTTCCCGTATGTATGGATGCAACGTATTTTGAAACCTTCAAGATATTGAAAGACCAAGGGGCCCAGGTTGTTATTATTCCCATCGCCAATATGGAGGAGTACAATTACTACTTTGCCCTTAGGGGCATTTGGCCTAGGGTGCAAGAGAGCGGGGTATACGGGATTAAACCCGCCCTGGTCGGAAACCTTTTTGGGCTGAAATTTACAGGCAAAGCGGGGATATATGCGCCCATCAATATGACTCCCGAAATGGACGGGGTATTAGGAGAAGCCGGGACCTATAACCGAGATGAGCTAATCATCTGTGACCTTGACCTAAAGGCCATCGATGAATACAGGGACGAATACTTTTCAGATGAAAACCTTAGGTTCTTTAAAAGACATTTTCCCCGGGTGTATGCGAATAAGGAAGCATGATATCGAAAAAGAGGAGCGAAAGGCTTCATAATAGCACAAAAATAAGATGACAATTCGAAAGACCTGTGGTATAATTTATAATTGTATTGGAGATTGCTAGCCAATATAGCTCAGCTGGTAGAGCAACGGTTTCGTAAACCGTAGGTCAGGAGTTCGAGTCTCCTTATTGGCTCCAAAGATTTCGGGATGTAGCGCAGTTTGGTAGCGTGTCTCGTTCGGGACGAGAAGGTCGCAGGTTCAAATCCTGTCATCCCGACCATTATATCTCAACGAAATTCCTTCGGATCCTTTGGAGGAATTTTTACTTATAAGATGCTATTAAAAGCGGTAGGCCAATGGGGACCCTAAAAACTATGTTATGGGGTTTAATTAGTCCCATCTGGCGGTCCATTTTTCAAACATTTTTATGGTATAGCATAGAAAAATGACACGCTTTGTGATAGATTTGTCATATGTTAAGGAAGAGGGGGCCATACCATGAACATTCCCAATATATTGACATCTTTAAGATTCTGTCTGGTCGGTGTCTTTATCTATATTTTTTATAATCCCAACATTGAAGGCAATCTTAAATGGGGCATTATAATATTCATTATAGCGGGGATTACCGATGTGCTGGACGGATATATCGCCAGAAAGTATGATATGATTACCAAATGGGGAAAGCTGATGGACCCGCTGGCTGATAAGCTGATGCTAATAGTAGTCCTTGTTAGCCTATATACAGTTGATCTTGTGCCCCTAATCGTCATTATTGTAGTGCTGGCAAAGGAATTATTGATGGTCCTAGGCGCCATATTTATATACAGGAACAGGCATACCGTCGTTCAGTCCAATTTTGTTGGGAAAGCATCCAGTGCAGCCTTTTATGTAGCCATTGTAGCCTTGGTCCTCAATATACCATATGCATTCCACATTTTAGGTGCTGCGGTTATCCTCACCCTGGTTGCCCTAATCCAATACGGTGTACTAAACTTGAGAAAACCCCAGGGAGGAACAAAATCAAATCTTGACAATATATCCTAATTGGGTATAATATCTTCTATATCATCCATGGGGAAATGGGAATAATTCAATATTATCGGTAATGAGGAAGAGGAGTACATTTTTTAGGCCGACAGAAAAGGGGATCCGCTGGCTGAAAGGTCCCTCCCGGTTCGACAAAATGGAAGGTCGCTTCTGAACTTTTCAACTGAAATGATGAGTAGGTTGAAACGCTAATCCCGTTAAGGATTTCGAGTGTTTGTCTAAACCCATATATTTTTGTGGGTATAAGATGAAAATCAAGGTGGTACCACGAAGTCTTGCGTCCTTGTCATAGGATGTAGGGCTTTTTTATATTCTATTGGTGTTTGTCGTGTTTATCGTAAAACCTACAGAAAGGTTGTTGTTTATGCCGGATAGAGTATTGGAGAATCTGCAAAGAATAAACCCTGTAGGCGTTATAGCCCTTATAGCGGCCGGGTTTGTCGCCTACGGGGCAAAGTTTATAGCGACGGTTATACTCCGGGTACCCGACGACAGGGTATTTAAGGTTATAGCCCTGCTAAAGGTCCTGGGGCTAATTATAGGGCTCTTTGGACTGTACATGATTGCGAGGAAATAAGACATTACTAAACCAAAATCGCGGTTGAATCTACCGGTAATAGCTATTGGACGCCCAGTTACATCGAATGGGTTTAGAATATTTGTAGAGAAAGCATATGGGAAGGAGAAATAGAAATGGACGAAGGAAAGACTATCCCTAAGATATATGATCCCAATCGGACGGAGGATAGGATATATAAGGAATGGATGGAGGGCGGGTACTTCAAGGGGAAGGTAGACAAGGATAAGGAGCCCTATTGTATCGTGATTCCGCCGCCAAACATAACGGGACAGCTTCACATGGGGCATGCCCTCGATAATACCATCCAGGATATCCTCATAAGGTGGAAAAGGATGCAGGGCTATTCCGCATTGTGGATGCCCGGCACGGACCATGCCAGCATAGCCACTGAAGTGAGAATCGTTGAGGAGATGGCCGAAGAAGGGCTTACCAAGAACGATATAGGCAGGGACGGGTTTTTAGATAGAGCCTGGAACTGGAAGGAAAAGTACGGCGGGAGGATAGTAGATCAGCTGAAGAAGCTGGGCTCATCTCCGGATTGGTCCAGAGAACGCTTTACCATGGACGAGGGATGCAGCCATGCCGTTAAGGAGGCCTTTATTAGGCTCTACGATAAGGGTTTAATCTATCAGGGGGACAGGATTATAAATTGGTGTCCGGAATGTAAGACCGCCCTTTCCGATGCTGAGGTTGAACACCAGGAGCAGGGTGGACATTTCTGGCATATACTCTATCCCATAAAGGACAGCGATGAGAAGCTGACCATCGCTACCACCCGGCCCGAGACTATGCTGGGGGATACTGCAGTGGCCGTTCACCCAGGTGACGAGAGGTACGGACATTTAATCGGCAAAACGGTTATACTTCCCCTCATGGATCGGGAGATACCGATAATCGCCGATGAATATGTAGATATGGAATTTGGTACCGGAGTGGTTAAGATAACGCCCGCCCACGACCCCAACGACTTTGAGGTTGGCCTAAGGCATGACTTAGAGCAGCTTAGGGTTATGGATGATGCCGGGGTCATGAACGAGTATGCGGGTAAATATAAGGGACTAGACAGATACGATGCCAGGGAGCGGATTGTAAATGATCTAAAAGATCAGGGACTATTAGCCAAGGTAGAGGATCACAGCCATAATGT
>DASRNX010000178.1:0-5511 GCA_035647175.1 Clostridia bacterium
TAGTAAACTCTGGCTTAGTATAATATTACAATAATCCGGGGATCATTGCACGGTTTTTTCGCACTTTTGCCCCAAAATTCTGCGGACTATCGGGAATCAACTTGCGACCCCCAGGTACCCATAGTATACTATATTAGGGGCATAATAACCCGGCGGTCACCAAAATTTGCTTTTGAAGGGTTTAAAAAGCTGCCGGTTCAAATACGCAACCTATGGGAATAGACATCTATGCTGTAATTTTTAATAACGGTAGTCTTTGACACACTTTTAACACCGGGTGCTTTGGTTGCCTTAACTAATAAAGCAAGGAGTGGAAGATATTGAACTACACAATACAAAAACAATTAAATCATAGGACTATTAGGGCATGGAAGGACAAGGCTGTTGAAGCTGATATCTTGAATACCCTTTTCGATGTGGCTAATCGTACTGCCAGCAGCGTCGGGATGCAATCCTACAGCATTATACGGGTTACTGATCCCGAAAAAAGGGACAGAATCAGTAAGGTATGTAATCAGGCCTATGTAAAGGATGTCCCCGAACTTTTAATATTCCTTGTGGATATATTCCGTAATTCCCAGATAGCGATGGAGCAGGGCCAATCAAGTCCTAACAAAAGCACTATGGATAAGTTCTTCCAGGGCTTTACCGACGGAGCAATCGCCTGCCAAAACCTTGTAAATGCGGCGGAATCTTTTGGTCTGGGCACAGTCTATTTCGGGAGTATACTAAATGACCCCGAAGTGGTTATCGATGTACTGGGGCTTCCTAAACTAACATTTCCTGTTATAGGCCTGGGAATTGGCTATCCTGACGAGGATCCGCAGCTAAAACCTCGGATGGATATAGACCTAAAGGTATTTGAAAACGAGTATATAATCCGGGACAACTATCTAAAGGCCATAAAGGAATATGACAGGGAAATGAAGACCTATTATGATCTAAGGGATGTCTCAAAGCCCCTGGATGAGTTCAGTAAACAGGTTGTTTCTTTCCTAGGCGGCGATAACCCTAAAAGAAGCAGGATACTTGATATAATCGAAAAGCAGGGCTTCATTTTAAAAAGATAGAGCTTTAAAGGATCTAGGGCCCCTTTCTCTTCTACCCCCCTGTAACTACATAATGGTTATTATCCGGAAGGTATTGCGGGTCTACTTTAACCACTATCTCTGGTGTCATAATGATCATGCTGACGCCAAGGATAGTGGTTAATTTTGGTACAACCTGCTTTACGGGTGATGATTGTCCTATCAAGACCCACAGGTCACATTTCCCCCGCCCAAATTAACGACCCAATATACTTATGCCCTCCCAATCCCTATCGGGGGCTATACCTAGAATATGGGTTACAGTTGGGGCTATATCTAAGATAGTAGGAGATCCGGCTATATTTTCCGGGATCCCCTTTCCATGGATAATTATGGGGATGGTCATATCCTCAGGCATATCACTGCCGTGGCTCCTGTCGTGGCCGCCATGGTCAGCGGTAATGATAAAGGTGTAGGCGCCCTTTGTGGCATCAATGACCCTTTCTATACAGGAAACCGCATTGTTGACAGTGTCTTTATACTCCTTACCCATCCATCCATGCTTGTGTCCAATTTCGTCGGTTTCACCAAGATACAGGAAGATAAAATCGGGTTCCGATTCTTCGGCCAGTTTTATGGCCTCGTCCGTTAAAATATTGTCGCTATTTTCATGGTCACCCAGGGCCAGATAAAGGCTTTTGGTCAGGGTGCCGGGTTTGCCCAAATCCCTTAACTCTTCCCAATTATAAAAGGAGGCGGATTTTTTATTGTTCTGAGCCAGCACATCAAATATTCCCTTGACGGGGCGCACCTGGGGAACCCAGGTATTGGTTAGAATACCATGCCGGTCTGCAGGGACGCTATGGAACAAGGACATATGGCAAGGCAGGGTCACCGAGGGCATTATAGTTTGGGAATCCATAAAAGTGCAGGAACTTTCTAGAAGATGGGGTACATATGGATTTTCGCATTCCAGTAAACCGTCGGGGCGCATGCCGTCTACTAATATTAAAATCACCTTGTTTTTCAATGTAATATCCTCAACTTTCTATACCATTTTTACGGATTGTTTTACAATACAGCTTTATTATCCCTTACAGAAAAGTCATATAGGTTTTCCATTGCACTACCGCTAAAAGAAAACCTGTGAAAATAAAAACGACCCCCCATATAAACAGAGAAGTCGTTACATCACAGATGGCGGAGGGTTAGGGATTCGAACCCTAGATACCTTGCGGTACACTGGTTTTCGAGACCAGCTCCTTCAGCCTCTCGGACAACCCTCCATATTTATATGTCCCTTATGATAAATCCTTATATGAAATATCTTAAAAAGGTAATATCTATACAAGGTATGCTATACAAAAAGTTTATTTTTAAAGGTATCAGCTTCTAAAGTCTCTGATCTCTTTTTCGGCGAAAAAAATCCTTAATTATCTGCGCACATTCATTCCCAAGGATCCCTTCTACTACCTCTAATCTATGGTTAAATCGTTGATCCCGAACTAAATCGTAGAGACTTCCTGCACATCCGGATTTAGGGTCCTTGGCTCCAAATACGAGTCTTTCCAACCTCCCCTGAACCATAGCCCCAGCGCACATTGGACACGGTTCAATGGTAACATAAATCTCACAACCCGTCAATCTCCAGCTTTTAACTTCCAGAGCCGCTTTTTGTATCGCTATAATTTCTGCATGAAGGACAGGATTTTGGTCCTTCTCCCTTAGGTTATGCCCTCTTGCAATTATTTTGTTATTCCTCACTATTACAGCGCCTACAGGTACTTCACCCAAATCATAAGCCTTCTGGGCCTCCTTTAAGGCCTCCCTCATAAACATCTCATACAATGACTTCACATCCTAAACCATAAGATGGGATACAGTCGATATTATGGCATATTTTCCACGCAATATCAATAATGAAGTTTTAAAATACGATTCAATAGGTTAAGTGCCAATTTTTATGATATAAAGTTTCTGAAGCGCCTACTTACTAGGCGTTTTTGATAGCTTCTAATCGTGTCACAATTTAATCCCCCCTCATATTATATATCAGAGATATCTACCAGGTTTTTATCAGGCTAAAAACCCCCATGAAAGGGCCTAGCCTAAAATCGATATCTTACAAATTTTATAAATAGAACAATTTGTTTGCCTTCTTAGAATCAAACAGATTGTTTATCCAATCAGAATATACAGCGACAGATGAATTATCAGCAATAGTAAAAGAGGGGGGAATAGTTATAATTACAAGAAGAGCAATACTAAAAAAGATAGATCCGGAACTAATGAAAACCATGAGCGCCATGTCTGAACAAACTGTCTCTATAATACTACATTCCCATGGTGGCTGTGATAATAGATGTCAAGAGATTTTAGATAAGCTTGGCGGTGAGGTTAAGTATGAATATCCCCTTATTGACAGTTTTAGCGTGGAGATATCCTCGTCCAAACTTATGGAATTAGCTTCAGCCAGATATGTAAGATATATAGCGGCTGATGTCTCTGTCAATGCCCAGATGGATATCGCTTCACAAGAGATAAAATCCAATGTGCTCAATAAATCAGGATATAAAGGCAAGGGTATTGGTATAGCAATTATAGATACGGGAATTTATCCCCATGCCGACTTTTTAAGACCGGGCAATAGAATAAAGGAATTCAAAGATTTCGTGGATAAAAAGGATTCTCCCTACGACGACAACGGCCATGGCAGTTTTGTAGCCGGTGTCGCGGCGGGGAATGGTTACCTTTCGCGGGGAAAGTACCAAGGGATAGCACCTGAGGCGGATATTATAGCCTTAAAGGCTTTAAACAAGGACGGAAGCGGCAATACTTCCGATATCTTAGCCGCTATACAATGGGTCGCTGATCATCAAAAGGAAAATAACATCAAGGTGCTATCCATGTCCCTAGGGACTGATGCAAACAGGCTATCCGGCAATGACTCCATGGTAAGGGCGGTAGAAGCCCTATGGGATAGGGATATAACTGTTGTGGTTGCTGCCGGAAATTCAGGCCCAAAGCCTTCCACAATTACCTCCCCCGGTATCAGCCCAAAGGTAATCACCGTAGGTGCCGTGGATGACAAAAGAACCCCAAACATATCCGATGATACCATAGCGGAATTTTCCAGTAGGGGTCCTGTGGGCATACGCATCAAACCCGACGTAACTGCACCGGGCGTAAAGGTGGTTTCCGTTAATAGCAATAAGGACTATAAATCTGGACAGAGAAATATTACCTCTACGGTGCCATATACCACTATGTCGGGTACATCGGTAGCTACTCCAATGGTGTCGGGCTCAGCGGCAGTATTATTGCAAAAATATCCATCATGGACACCGAGGCAAGTGAAGGGTGCCCTAATGGATAACGCCGTACCAATTGTAAAAAACAACAATGCGGAAGGACGCGGATTAATCGATCTAGAAAGAGTTACCAGAGATTAGTTCATGCTAAATAGAAGGGCTGCCCCCTCTTTTAATAATATATTGAAAAGGGGTGGCCTTTTTATATCCACTGGAAAAATGCTACCTGCGCTATGGGATCGGCTAAGCCATACAATCCCATGTCCTGCCCTAAGCTACGGGAAAAATTATCCTCGATAGATAGATTACAAGGGATAGGGTTATGGCGCTGAAAATAGTAGATATTAATACGGTTTGTGAAGAAAATTCGGCATGGTTATCGCATTCTACGGCAATTAAGGCAGTATTTACAGCCGTGGGGACTGAAGTTGATATCATCAATGCCTGGGCGATTGCCCCACTAAAACCCATGATCTTAATAAGAATAAAAGCAATAAAGGGTCCCCCCACAAGCCTAATCAGAGCCGCGGTATAGGCATCCCTATTCTTAACATGGAACTCCGTCTTTGAGAGCTGAATCCCCAGAGTAATAAGGGCAAGGGATATCATCCCATTTCTTATATGTTCCAGCCCAATCCATACCGGGATCCGGGTTAAATCATAGGGAACGAGCTTAAGGATAAATGCCGCTGGTATCATATATATAACCGGCATACCAAATATTCTCTTTACTGAATCCCTCCAATGAAGGCTAGCCTTACCAGCATTAAAAAAACCAAAGGTATTGGTGGTAATATTTTGAATCGCTAACACCGTAATCTGAGCAGTTACGGCTACGTCTAAATAGGGTGTCTTTCCCCCTATTATATAAGGTGCACTGCTAAAGACCAAGGTAATTAAGGGAAGTCCCACATTTCCCGAATTATAGAACATAATAGAATTTAAAAAAGCATATTTTTTCCCGATGTCATGGTCCGTAATAGCGGATATCAAAACGCCTATCAACACGTTTATTATCAAAACCAATACCGCAAAAAGAAACACCTTAAACACTTCCGGAGGAATATGGGTAGCATACAAATTGGTAAACACAAAGACGGGAACAAATATATAAAAATTTGCCTTGCTCAGAGTCTTTATATCCAGATTAAATTTCTTATTCAGCACATATC
>DASRNX010000179.1:0-7378 GCA_035647175.1 Clostridia bacterium
ATAATGGTCTTAATGTACCATGGAATAGGCGATGGGGAGGACGTATGGGTAAGGACACCGGAAAACTTCCGAAAGGACCTTAAGACCCTATACGATAACGGATACCGTGCAATCGGGATGAAGGACTATATAGAGGGAAACATTAACACTCCCCCGGGCACAACCCCCGTGGTTATAACCTTTGACGACGGCCTTCAAGGCCAGTTCAATGTCCTAGGGGATGGAGATGAATTTATTGTAGACCCTGACAGTGCGGTGGGCATTTTGGAAGATTTCAACAAGGAGCATCCGGATTTTGGGCTCAAGGCTACCTTCTACGTATTCTATCCCATACCCTTTAGACAGGAAAAATGGATATCCAAAAAGTATGAATACTTAACTGAAAAGGGTATGGAGATAGGCAGCCATGCCTACAGTCACGAGAACCTTAGGATGGATATGAACACCAAAGAACCCAGGGACGCACAATTTATACAGGAAGCCCTAGGAAAGAATGTAAAGGCGACCAAGGAGATTCTGCCGGACTACGAGGTAGACAGCCTGGCTCTGCCTTACGGGGCTACTCCAAAGGACGAGGATGTCTATAAGTACGTTGTAAAGGGCAGCTTTGAAGGCGTGGAATATCATAACAAAGCCATATTATTGGTTGGTGCCAACCCTGCCAGACCCTCCTACCATAAGGATACCAATATGGCCAAGATCCCCAGAATTCGGGCCAGCGAAATGGACACGGAAGGGGTCGGGATGTACGATTGGCTGGATTACTTTGAAAGACACCCCGAGGAGAGGTATATAAGCGACGGGGACCCTAAAACCATATCCTTCCCCAAGGAGATGGAAGAGCATATAGATGCCGATAGGATAGGGGACAAGGTCATTCGAACCTATGAATAATCAAATCCCAAAAGTTTTGTAATTGCTTTGATATATACTTGTTTTTATGATAGATGATATTGAATTTGCGCTTGAATTTAATATCATCTATTTTTATGTGGTTGAGCCTTTGATCCCTAAGCTCCTCTTCCACCATCATTTTTGAGATAACCGTTACTCCGATGTTTGAGATCACCGTATTCTTTATAGTTTCCGAACTATTGGATTCCCACTTAACCGTTATCGTATTCTCATATATATCCCAAAAGGCGAGGCATAGGATAGGATCTGCCGGTACTACAGAAAATTTGGATATGGGCAAAAGAAAGGTGTCCCTAAAATCCATCTTTCCGTACTTTATCATATTCTTCGTAGCGGCAGCCATAATAAACAGTCTAAATTTTATTCCCATTGGGATGGGGCATGTAGTAAACAGGACCAGTAAATTTATCATGATCATGGCCTTAGGAGCAATTGGACTAAAAACGGATCTTAAGGAGATAAAAAATTCCGGACTGTTTCCTATGCTCCATGGCTTTATAATATCCGCCATAGTAGTTGTGGTATCAATAGCGGTACAGATGGCTTTGGGACAGGTTTAAGGACGATAATAGGGCGCCGAGATGAATTGTCAACCACAGAATAGACTGTGGTTGACAATGCGAATAAAATTATGGTACAATTGCACCGGTTTTAAAATTTTATAACAAATACAGGAAATGGAGTACTATATGATTAATAAGACCGGGACTAAAGGTTTGATCCTAATCTCAATATTCGCATCTCTGACCGCCATAGGCGCCTTTATCAAGATACCCATACCCTATGTTCCCATCACCCTGCAACTACTCTTTTGTGCGTATTCCGGGATACTCTTAGGCGCAAGGTGGGGATTGTATTCACAGCTTCTGTACCTCGCTATTGGACTTATAGGTATCCCCATATTTACAAACGGAGGCGGGCCCTCCTATATTCTGCAGCCCACCTTCGGCTATCTGGTGGGGTTTGCACTATGTTCCTATATAATTGGCAGGTTTACAGAAAATTTAAGGGAATTAACATTTCATAGGGTTTTGGGCGCAGTCTTAGCCGGCATGGTCGGGCTGTACCTGTGCGGACTGACCCATCTTTATATCATTATGAATTTTTACATGCAAAAGCCGTCGTCCATTCAGGCGGTAATTGGGGCAGGGCTTATACCCTTTATCTTCACGGACCTTCTCTCTGCCATAATAGCATCCCTTAGCTCCGTGCATATCTTGCCTATCTTAAGGAGAACTGGACTGTTGCTAAAAAATTAGGCCACAAAAAAACCCTCGAATCCTCGAGGGTTTTTGTTAAATGGTAAAGTCTTTAATTTCTTCTAGAAGATCATCGCAATCATCGGAATAAATTTCAACAATGATGGGTTTGCTAAGGTCAAGGCTGAAAATACCCAGTATAGACTTCGCATCAATTACGTGTCGTCCAGAGCGAAGATCGATTTCATAAGGATACTTGCTGACGATATTGACGAAGTTCTTTACATTTTCAGCGAGGGTCAGTTTAACGTTTACGGTTTTCATAAGATCATTCCTCCTAAATAATTATTATATACATAAGACATCTTCCAATAGCGGCGGAATCGGGGAATAACACGTTAGAATAAAAGCATATGTAACAAATTCCACCATTTTTAGTATATACCATCCGGCCCAAGTATCAATACTTTTCACTGGCCATTTTTTGCCCGCCGGGTCAAAAATCCCATTTGTACATTTTCCAGTTTAATAATCCGTCCGCGAGTCAATAATAAAAAGGATTGATGCATTTTTTAAGAAGATCAATTAATCCATTAGATAGATACCCAAACTTTTAAGATTCAAAACATGCATAATAAGGAGGTACGACTTTTGAAAATCGGAATCCCAAGGGCTCTCTCCTATTTTGATTATTTTCCCCTATGGCAAACCTTTTTTAAGGGCCTGGGCTTTGAAACTATTATATCCCCTACCACCAACAAGGATATATTAAATAAGGGGGTATCCCTGTGCGTCGATGATGCATGCCTTCCTGTAAAGCTGTTTCATGGCCATGTGGCAGACCTAATGGGAAGGGTGGATGCCATATTCATACCAAGATTGGTCAGCATATCGCCGGGAGAGTTTATCTGCCCAAAATTCATCGGACTTCCGGAGATGATCAAAAATTCCATAAAGGGTCTGCCTCCGCTGTTGATCCTTAACTACGACCTACACAAGCGTAAAAAGGATCATACTAAGGCCTTCTATGATTTGGGACGGCAGCTGGGCATGGACAAAAGCAAAACTATCAGGGCATATAAAGAAGCCTTGGAGAGGCAATATACCTATGATATGGTCCTAGAGGCCGGGCAAAGCCCACTGAGCATCCTCCATCCAAAGGAGAGATGGGACGATGTCACCCATTCAAGGGGGACTATTGGGGTAATCGGACATCCCTACCTCCTATACGACAGGTACCTTTCCATGGATATGATTAAAAAAATCTATGACAAGGGATACAATGTAAAGGTGCCTGCCAATGTCTCGGATGAGAGGATTGAGGACAGGCTAAAGGATATGCCTAAGAAGCTATTTTGGACCTACGGGAAGAGGATACTCGGCAGTGGGATGGACTGGTTAGGGGACACTGAAATAGACGGCATTATATTTTTATCAAGCTTTGGCTGCGGCATAGATTCCTTTACAGAGGAGCTCCTTCGAAGGTTTAACGCTAGGGGGAGAAGGCTTCCCTATGCAGAATTTATCTTGGACGAGCATAGCGGCCAGGCGGGGTTTGAAACAAGGCTGAAAGCCTTTTTAGACATGATAGAATGGAGGGATAATAGTGGTAGTTACCTTTCCTCACATGGGTAAGATGTATATTCCCATCAAGGCATTGTTCGACGAGCTGGGGGTGGACATTGTAGTGCCCCCTAAGATAAACAAAAGAACCTTGGAGGTCGGAATCAAATCCTGCCCGGAGATGGCATGCCTTCCCTTGAAGATATCCATGGGAAACTATGTAGAGAGCATAAAACGGGGCGCAGACACAATAGTGCTGTCGGGAAGCTGCGGCCCATGCAGGTTTGGCTATTATGGCGTGGTACAAAAGGAGATTCTAAGGGATTTAGGATACGATATAGATGTTGTGATTTTAGATCCCCCCAGAGAGGGGATAAAAGAATTTTTAAACAGGATAAGAAAGATCACCGGGAATAGCTCCTTGTATAACGGGCTTAAGGCCCTAAAAAAGGCCTTTAAGGTGAGTGAGGAGACGGAAAGGCTCCTCAAGTCGGTGCTTATAAAACGCTGCCGGGAAGTAGAAAAGGGCAGCGCAGACAGAATCTTAAATGAATTTGAGGATAGGCTCAGAGAAATAAATGGGGCGGATAGTATCTTAGCCTGCATTGAAAGCGCTAGATTAAGGCTGGAGAGTATTGAGATAGATACGGACAAAAGGCCCGTTAAAATCGGATTGGTGGGGGAGATATACACCCTCATAGAACCCTATGTGAATCTGGACGTGGAAAAAAGGCTTGGAAATATGGGCGTAGAGGTACATAGGGAGATGACGGTGGACAACTGGGTGAAATATCATCTGGCCCCGGATTTTAGCCACAGGCGGAGGCAAAAGCGCATCCTGGATCAGGCAAAGGATTATCTGGGCCTGTGTATAGGCGGCCATGCCTGGGAAACGGTGGCTCATAGCCTGCATTACGCCAGGGAAAAGATGGACGGAATCATACAGGTTATGCCCTTTGGGTGCATGCCGGAAATAGTCGCAGAGAGCATTCTGCCCACCCTTGCAAGGGACGAAGGTATCCCGATAATGACCTTGGTGGTGGACGAGCTAACGGGGGAGACGGGTTATCAGACAAGGCTTGAAGCCTTTGTAGACCTTTTGCAGTTTGAAAGGAGCAAAAGTAGCGATGAATTTAGAAAAGTACTATCTGGGTATTGATGTAGGCTCCGTCAGCATCAATCTGGTCCTGATGGATGAGGATCAAAGGATTAAAGAAAAACTATATGTACGCACCGAGGGAAAACCCATATCCATCCTAAAGAAGGCCATGGAAGATATATTAAGGGACAGGAGCAATAATGTCTATATAAGCGGGGTAGGCGTTACCGGCAGCGGAAGGGACCTGGCGGCGGTTATGGTCGGGGCGGATGTGGTAAAGAACGAGATAACCGCCCATGGCGTTGCAGTTCTCAGTTCTATACCCCAGGCAAGGACCGTTATCGAGATCGGGGGCCAGGATTCTAAGATTATCCTGATTCGAAACGGAGTGGTTTCAGATTTTGCAATGAATACGGTGTGTGCAGCCGGGACGGGTTCGTTTCTCGACAGGCAGGCAGCCAGACTAAACATCCCCATCGAGGAGTTTGGCAAGATTTCCCTAAGGTCAAAAACCCCTGTCAGGATAGCCGGTAGGTGTGCGGTCTTCGCAGAATCGGACATGGTCCATAAACAACAGATGGGTTGTCCCCCCGAGGATATCGTAAGGGGGCTGTGCGAAGCCCTTACAAGAAATTACCTGAGCAACGTGGGAAAGGGCAAGGAGATTCTCCCAAAGGTGGTCTTTCAAGGGGGCGTGGCTGCTAACCAGGGAATAAAAGCTGCCTTTGAAGAGACCTTGGGGTATGAGGTGATAATCCCCCAGCACTATGATGTAATGGGCGCCGTGGGGGTTGCAATCCTTGCTCAAAGGGAGGTAAAAGCTAATGGACGTACCCTCTTTAGGGGCATGGAAAACATCAAACAGGACTTTAAGGCCAGGACCTTCGAATGCACCAGCTGCCCCAATGCCTGCGAGATAATCGAATTTAAGGCAGGGGACACTATTTTGGCAAGATGGGGGGACAGGTGCGGCAAATGGGCCGTAAAAGCAGGGGACAAACAAAGACTTCGTTCACTGGCATGAATATATGGGATTAAGGGTGAAATACTAAAACCAGCATTAAAATATTGATGTGCTCTGTAAGTGAATTATAGATAAACAGCTCCAACTATAAAATCTATCGCCTATAGATAAATTCGGTTTTTGTGTTGTTTATCTGTACCAAATATCACTCTAAATTAAGGAGGAGGATTTTATGCCCAGAAAACCAGCTCCCAGCCATGAACAAAAAAGGTACGTAGCCTCGGTATGCCCCGAGTATCATCCGGGTCATGACGGTTCTCTAACCAGCTCCATAGACGAAGGGGATGCCAGCTGTGATGCCTGCATTCACTGGAATGATGGAGAATGCGTAATATTCGATGATGTTCTCACCGGAATAGATCAAGAATAGGTATGGGGACCAGGGTCTGCCCCATTTGTAACGGCCTGCTCCAGGTCCATGAATTATGCCCTAGGTGTAGTAGGGAGATGGACGAGATAGGGAAGATGGAAGATTATATGGGGGCCTATAATCCATATACGGATAAGGACGTCTTTACCATTGACAATAAAGGGCTATTGATGGGTGATGACCAATGCGTTCACCTGTATTATTGTAAATCCTGCCACCTAATTGGGTATGGTTCTGCTCCATATATCCTGTAGATATGGCCAATAGGCCAACGTTGATTGGGTTACGTAAACCAAGGGAAACCGAAAAAACGTGATACATCTGGGGTTTAAGCGGGATATGGCGGGAATTTGGATATAATTATCTATTGAAAATATGCCCGACTTATACTATCATATAGATACAGCAAAAGACGGATAATCCTGTGATGTGCGTGAATCTATTGTTTTTAACCCACAGAGTTAATACGGGAGTCCGGGTTTGACCCTCGGATGCCGTGCCCCTTAGGGGGAAGGCAGAATTGGGCAATAGGACACCCACCTGCCAAGAGGCGGGTATAAAAATAGTAGAATGACGGCATTATGGGAATAGTAATCCCCCATTAATAGTGGGGGATTACTATTATCCTGGGATTTGGCGTATTTTGGGAAATAAAAAATTCTGTTGACAATAATTGCCCGTATGATATAATATTATCCGTTGACAAATGAATATTGCGGAATGGTGTAACGGTAGCACATGTGACTCTGACTCATAGAGCCTAGGTTCGAATCCTAGTTCCGCAGCCATTGAACTTGCACCCGCAAGTTCATTTTACGCCCCCATGGTCAAGCGGTCAAGACTCCGCCCTCTCACGGCGGCATCAGG
Organism: Clostridia bacterium; assembly: GCA_035647175.1. Lineage (GTDB taxonomy): Bacteria > Bacillota > Clostridia > Caldicoprobacterales > UBA3941 > UBA3941. The sequence goes on from DASRNX010000179.1 coordinate 7,038, forward strand.
GGTTCGAGTCCCCTTGGGGGTACCAGATAAAAGCCTTATGGTTTTCAAGACTAAGCGAAATCATAAGGTCTTTTTTATGTAAATTTTTTGATATTATATTCACATTGTGAGATACCGAATAGAGATGGAATGACAAAAGAATTAAAAGATTGATATAACAGGCTTTCCAGATAACCCTAGATATGAGACCAATCATCGGGACAGCACTTTATTTCTTAAAACAAACCGTTTAATCAATAATTATTACATGATGTATGTCAAGAGGATTTACAATCAAAGTAAATCCCTTCAGTTTTATTGAATTATGCTGGAAAGTATAGTAAAATTGGATATACAAGCAA
>DASRNX010000180.1:0-13392 GCA_035647175.1 Clostridia bacterium
CCTTGGTTCTCATCGTCGCAAGTTTTGTCGGCTGCGGTTCTTCGGACAATGTCAAAGATCCCGCCCCCGGTAAAGAGGTAACCCCTCCCGCCGGTGACACCGATGACAACGGTGATGATACCGAAGATGTGACTCCAACACTTGACACATCCAAAAAAATAGAATTGGTATCCTGGTTTGCCGGTGATGGACCTGCAGGCCTAGATGATATCCTTGGGCCTCTTAACGAGAAAATTTCCGAGGATCTAAACGCCACCCTAAAGGTTAATTATTTAGGTTGGGCTGACTATCAAACCAGATACTCCCTACTGCTAAATGCCCAAGAGGAATGTGACCTTCTCTATTCTGCCAACTGGTTAAATGCCAGGGACTATTATCGCAAGGGTGCTTTCTTGGATCTAAACGATTATTTGACGGATTATGCTCCCGAGCTATACGCTTTCTTGGATAGATGGGAAGACGTTTCAATCAGCGGCAATATCTACGCTATTCCCAACAATGCCGTTCGTCATAACAGCGGCGGTATCACCTATAGGGAAGACTTGCGTAAAAAGCATGACCTCCCGCTGCCCGATTCTATAGAAAATATCGAGGCATACTTTGAAGGAATCAAGCAAAACGAGCCTACAATAATACCCACCTCAGATAGGGCTGTTATGGATGCCATGTTCGATGCCAGCCGTTTCACCTGGGGTAAGTATGACACCATAGGCGCAAAATTCGGTGCAAATGCGACAGGATATGATGAGTCTAAGCTTGCAGAGGTAACCTATGATTGGGAGACCTCCGAATTCCTTGAGATGCTAAAGCTGATGAAGAGCTGGGCCGACAAAGGATTCTGGAGCCGCAGCCTGTTGTCTGCACAGAACGACTCCGCCGAGGACTTTGAAGCCGGAAAGACCGCTGCTATAGTGAGCGGACAGCACACTGACAAGTGGTCCGGTTATGTTACAAGACATGAAGAAGAAGGAACTGAGGGCTGGGAAGTTGAGTTTATCCCCTATTACAACAAATACGGTATAAGCTTGCTTACCTCAGCAGAACAGGATATGACGGTTATTCCGATCCAGAGCAAGGATCCCGCACGCGCGGTTGCCCTTGTAGAGAAGATCTTCATGGATAAGGAATACTTCCAACTGATTCAGTACGGTATTGAAGGCGAACACTATGTGGTTAACGAAGAAGGCCAATACGAGCCCGGTCCGAAACAAGAGGAATACGGAGTAGGCGGCATGGGTTCTTGGGGTTGGAGAAACATCGATTTCTATCTCGACAACCCGTCTGTACCCGCCAAGGTAACCGCAATGCATGAGATAATGGATACCTTTGCTCCCGTATCACCTTCACCCTTCTCAATGGATAACAGCAGCGTTGAGGCTGAAGCCGCATCATTGCAGACTGCCATAGAGCAGTATCTGAATCCGTTGAAGTTTGGTCAGCACGACAATCCTGAAAAGGGACTCGAAGAGTTTATGAAACAGGCTAAGATAGCCGGTTACGACAAGGTTAAGGAAGAATTCGAGAGTCAATGGGATGTCTTCTTAGGCGAAATGGGCCTTAAGTAAATCCTGTTGGTAAAACTTATAATAACCCTATTAAATATCTCCCCTAGTGTTATACTAGGGGGGAATTTAATATTTCTAGGAAGGTGAAAGTTTGATGAACAGAATGGGAAATTGTTTAGAAAATGGAACCTCTGTCTACGGAAAACGTCCTCATGATCCCCTTGCTGTCTATTTAACTCCGGAAAACTTTCCGGTCAAAGCTGACGGTATAACCGATGACACGGATGCTATTCAGCAGGCGATAAACGAGGCGCAAAGAAGGTCGGGCTACGGCATTGTCTTTATGCCTGAGGGAAATTATCGCATCAGCAAGACAATATACATAAGCAAGGGTATACGGTTGATCGGTTACGGCAAGAAACGACCCGTAATTACCCTGGAAGAAAACTGCCCGGATTTTCAGGAAGCGGATCCCGAAGACAAGGGCCAGGCAAACTATATGGTCTGGTTTACGGACAGACTGCCAAAGCCCGGTGAGCCCGTCAGAGATGCCGGTGCTGGAACCTTTTACAGTGCCATATCCAATATTGACTTTGTGATCCAAGACGGTAATCCTACGGCGGTAGCGCTGCGCACCCACTATGCCCAGCACAGCTTCATATCCCATGTTGACATCCATATAGGCCAAGGCAAGGCGGGAATGTTCGATGTCGGTAACGAGATGGAAAATGTTTGCTTCTTTGGCGGTGAATACGGCATCTATACCACCAAGACATCGCCGGGTTGGCCCTTTATGATGGTGGACACCCATTTTGAGGGGCAGAGGAGGGCCGCTATCAGGACCCAAGAGGCGGGACTTACCATCGTCAGAATGACAGCCCGCAGTGTACCCGTTGTCATTGAGACCGACCCGAACCTCTATGAAAAGCTGTATATGGAGGATTCGCAATTAGAAGACATAAGCGACGCCGCCCTTATAATCAGCAACGAATTCAATACCCATACCCAAATCAACCTACGGAACGTCCATTGTCGTAACGTAAAACGGATTGCTAAATATAGGGAGAGCGGAAAGATCATAGAGGGTTCGGAAAACATTTACAGCATCGAAACCCTTATCCACGGTAACCATATCGATGGCCTGAAAATCCCTGCAGAGATGAAGGTCACATGCCATATTAAGGATTTGGACTCCTTCCCAAATCCGCCTAAAAAGGACATACCCCAGACCCCGGGTATTGAGACATGGGTAAATCTGAAAGAACTAGGGGCGGTAGGCGACGGAGAGGCCGACGATACCGAAATAATCAAGGATATCATCTCAAAGCATCGGGTCATCTATGCACCACAGGGCTTTTATCGTGTAACGGATACCATAGAATTAAGGCCTGATACCGTCCTAATTGGTCTTAATCCCATTGCCACAAGGTTTATACTGAAGGACAATACGGAAGGATTTGGCGGTGTCGGTGCGCCAAAGGCTCTGTTGGAGGCCCCAAAAGGCGGCAGAAATATAGTTATGGGTATAAGCCTCGATACGGCAGGTAAGAATCCCCGGGCCGTGGGATGCAAATGGATGGCGGGGGCAGATTCATACATGAACGACGTTAAGTTTTTGGGAGGCCACGGAGGCATGAATCCGGAAGGCGGCTATGTGCCTTCATACAACGCAACCCGCACGGCAGATGCAAACCCAGAATACAAATGGGATACCCAATACTGGAGCCTATGGGTAACCGACGGCGGAGGCGGTACATTTAAGGATATCTGGACAGCTAGTCCCTATACAGCTGCGGGGCTCTATGTGTCCGATACCTCAACGGAAGGCCGAATATATGCTATGTCCGTAGAACATCATGTTCGCAACGAGGTAAGGTTTAAAAACGTATCCAACTGGAAGGTGTTAGCCCTACAGCTCGAAGAAGAGGTAGCCGAGGGTCCGTACTGTCTGCCCCTAGAGATCCAAGATTGCAGGGATATGGTCTTTGCAAACCTATATCTGTTTAGGGTAATTTGGCATACAAATCCCTATCCATACGCCATAAAGACATGGAATTGTAAAGCTGTCGAGTTTCTCAATATACACAACTACACCCAGATAAAATATACCTTTGATAATACCTTGTTTGACGTTACAACCAACACCCAGATCAGGCCTTGGGAGATAGCCAGGCTTTATCTTGATGGGAAGTCGTGTGTAGATGGGGAAGATGTAACCGATACTTGCGTCTGCTCAGATGCAACAGGGGACATAAGGGAGCTGGCGGACGATTTTGAGTTTATAGACGGAATATGTGCGGACAGCAAGGGGGACATCTACTTCTGTGATAACAGATGGAAGAGGATATACAGGTGGTCTGCCGGGGATAATTCTCTGGCGCTGCTCACGGAGATACCCTATAAGCCTTTGGCCTTGGGCTTCGATACGGAGGATAATTTGCTCGTAGTAGTGGAGTATTCCCCGGCCAAGGGAGCTACAATCCATGGGGAGCTTGAGATATATGCAAAACCGGAGGATTCAAGAGGTACTTCCCACGGATATTGGTACAGCGTAAATTCTACGACCAAGGTTATTGCCATAGATCCAAATAATCCCGACACGAGCATTGAATCTTTAGATCGGGTGGACATAGACTCGGTAAAAGAGGTATTTAAAGCCCTGCATCCGGCAAACAGGTGGAGGGATGGTCATGACTTTTTAGAGGTCTCAGTCAATAAACCGTCCAAGTGCTTCGTGGCACCCGATGGAATTACCATTATCCCGGTATGTTATGACTTGATGAGGGCCACCAACTTGTTGGAGGCTTATCCCAATAAGCCATTTTATGGGGTAGATGAATATAATAAAAAGACGGCGATATTCGATGTGAATTCCAAAGGATATCTGGAAAATCCCAGAATCTTCGCCGAAAAAGGGGAAAGCAATGTAGCCGTTGACCATGGGGATAATGTCTATATACCCGACGGACAGGTATATATTTACAGCGCAGACGGCAATTTGCTGGATGAAATTGAGGTTCCTACCAGGCCTTCCGGTGTGATTATTGCGGGTGAAGACAAGGACACCCTATTTATTGCAGCACGTTCTTCGCTATATGCGGTTTCCATTAAACAATAAATGTAGTATACTGGATATGTTCCTTGAGCAATCTAAGCGGTAAGCCCCAAAAAGTGGATTTGAACTTTTATGCTTTCTGGGGCGAAGCCGTCTACATGTTTTACGATAAACACCCTATATTGACATCTGGGTGTCTTAAAACATAATCCATAATTGATATGTTGTGAAATACATTGTTTTAATACAAAAATAAATGATATAATTGATTTTGTAACGATGAGTTTTCACAGCATATCCAAATAATAGGGGGTATTATACATGGAAAAAATGAAAGCTGGTTGGATTGGTTTTATAAGACCTGATGAGGATTTTTGGGGGGAACCTGGAAAAACTCTCAGCCCTTGGCTACCGGGGTATGGAAGGTGGCGAGGCTCTCCTCAAGGGGGACGTGGAGGATAACTTAAAGAGGTTTCATGATTTAGGCCTTAAGGTTTTGACGGTTTCCGCGGATATGGAAGGCCTGCGTCAGGGCAATTATGACGGCATCATAGAAAAGGCCAAACAACTGGGAACCGACAGAGCTACCGTTTGGGCATGTGCCATTAATAGCTCGTTTTGGAATAAGGAGCCCGTATATGATGAGGTTATGAGGGATATAGAGGCCATGGAAAAGGCAGCAGTGAAACTGGACGAAGAGGGAATTTGTCTTCGTTATCATAACCACCATCAGGATTTTTTGGTAAGCTTTAAGGGAATAACCTGTTTTGATCATCTCATATACAATACCGAAAAGCTGAGTATTGAACTGGATGTGGGTTGGGTGACCAATGGCCTTCAGGATCCCTCCGTAGTCATGGAGCGGATAAAGGATCGGTTAGATGCTATCCATGTTAAGGATTATCTAAACGGCGAATATCGTGAAAAGGAAGGCGGCTGGGCTCCCATATTCACGACCCTTGGGAATGGGGAATTAAAACTGCTGGATGCTCTTGAAACTGCGCAGGGACTTGGCATTGAATGGGCAGTCGTTGAGCAGGATCAAATGCACAATCTATCGCCCATGGAATCCTTAACTGCGAGTTATCTCAATATGAAGGAAACCGGTATAGTCCTCTAATCGAATTCATCTGAAGAAGCGGTGACATCGATGCTTTAAGGAGGTCCCAGAAGGACATCATCCAATATTCTATACGTTTTACGATAAAGATTCTAGATTGAGATACAGGTATCGTAAAACATTTTCCTTAATTCATATATAGCTATATGCTTTACTACACCTATAAGTATTGGATAAATAATATAAATAGCTACTGAGAAGGGGTGACGGCCGCAAATTAGTCGGCTATCGCCCTATCATAAAAGCTTATGGAGGGATTAATGTGAAAAATCGAGACAAGCTGGTTGTAGGCGTTCTCCCGGTAAAGAGAGGCTTTTTGAGCCTTGAGGTTGCCATGGAGGAGAAGAAAAAGCTGTTTAATGCCATCGGTGGAATCAAAGATGATTTTGTAACTCTGGTGGATGTAGACGACGTGTGCGAAGGCGGTGTCCTGTTTAAGCTGGACGAAGTACAAGCTGCCGTGGATAAATTTAAGAAAGCCGACATAGACGCCCTGTTCATCTGTCATTGCGACTTTGGTGAAGAGCAAGCATTAATAAAGGTCGCTAGGGAATTTGATGTACCGGTTCTTCTATGGGGCAACAGGGACAAATTTCCCAACACTTTCGAGAAGCGGGGTAGGGATACCCAGTGCGGTATGTTCGCCAGCACCAAGGTGTTAAGCCGCAACAAGATAACCTTTAGCTATATCTATAACGTGGATGTTGAGACGGACGAATTTATGGACGGATACTTAACCTTCCTGAGGACCGCAAACGTAGTTAAGGCGATGAAACGGCTCAAGATTGCACAGATCGGTCTAAGGCCCCAGCAATTTATGAGCGTTATCGCCAGCGAAGGGTTGATGGTAGAGAAATTTGGGATAGAGGTAGTTCCCTTTTCTGTTCCGGCAATCATCCGTAACGTAGAAGAATTAGCCGCTGCCAAGGGTTCCCAAGTGCAAGAGGGAATCGCCAGTTTCAAGGAGCGAATGGATTGTTCCCAGATGACGGAGGAACAGCTGGCCAAGATAGCTGCCCTTAAGATAACCGTAAAGGACATGATGGAGGACTCAGGCTGCAGAGCAGGCGCAATAGAATGCTGGAGCCTGTTTTCAAGGGAGATAGGCGTGGCCCCCTGTATGATAGTGAGCGAGTTGGCAGATTTGGGGTTGCCCCTGTCCTGCGAGATGGACCTAAACGGCGCCATCACATCCGTAATCGCCGATGCCGTGACCTTAGGAGAGAGCGCGGTATTCTTTGCGGATCTGACCATTCGCCACCCTGAAAACGATAACGCTGAGCTTTTATGGCATTGCGGTCCCTTCCCCTATTCCCTAAAAGATCCAGACAAACCGGCTAGGATGATCAATGCCCAGGCCATATGGGAACTTAAAAAGGGTGATATAACCATTCTTAGGTGCGACGATATAGACGGTGAATACAAGGTTATTGCCTCGGAAGGCAAGGCGGTAGACGGCCCCGAAACGACGGGTTCTTATGTGTGGTTCGAATCCCCATGCTGGAAGTCCTTAGAAGAGAAGTTCATCTTCGGCCCATATATCCATCACGTTGCAGGGGTATACGGTAACTATAGCAGAGCTATAGAGGAAGCCGCCCGCTATCTCCCCATCAAATGGGATAAGGTAGGGACAGGGCCTAGGAGCTTATAAAAATTGGGATAGTGTTTTACGATACTTGAATACTAATGTATAACGCTTATCGTAAAACATACAGGATAGAGATGGGAGTGACGGAAGATGCCTATTGAAAGGACATCTGTAATACTAAAAGACGCTGAGAAACACGGATATGGTGTAGCCGCCTTTAATATATTCAACTATGAAACCATCGCTTGGGCGATACAGGCTGCAGAAGAAGAGAGGATACCCGTTATAATACAGTTTTATCCGGGATTTGACAGGTTCATACCCATGGAAGTGGTAACGGCCGCTACTAAGGCGTTGGCGGCTAAGGCCAGTATCCCGGTGGGGCTTCACTTAGATCACAGCAACAAATATGAGGATGCCATAAGGGGTGCCGAATGCGGTTTCACGTCCATTATGATAGACGGTTCTACGCTGGATTTTGATGAAAATGCTGATTTGACTAAACGGGTTGTCGACACAGCCCATAAGATGGGCGTAGAGGTGGAGGCCGAACTGGGTCATGTAGGCTCGGGTAATAATATAGACGACTTTACAAACAGCAGCCACTTTACGGATCCGGAAGATGCTATAAGGTTTATAGAGATTACCAATGCGGACAGCTTGGCCGTTTCCGTTGGCAACGGTCATGGACATTACGTGGCTACTCCATCATTGGACTTTGATCGGATACAGGACATCCACGATTCAATATCCGTACCCATCGTTATGCACGGCGGCTCTGATATCCCGGATGACCAGATACAAAGGTCCATCGCATGCGGGATGAGCAAATTTAACATTGCCACAGAGTACAATCGAAGCTTCTACAACGCGATGAAAAAATGTATGGAAGAGGATCAGGGGCACGGCTATATGTTTAGGTGCCTAGCCCAGGCAGAAAATGAAGTCAAGGAGTTTTTAAAGGCCAAGCTGAGGGTTCTAAATCCTAAGTCATATCGCCTGTAACCTGTAAAGTGGGTATTGACCACAGATGGAATCCCTAAATAAGGCGCAGTGATTGGCAATCAATTGACTATCACGACAAAACATATATGCGGTTCCCGATGCTTTGAAAATAGAGTCTTGGGGACCGCTAATTTTATCGGGGATTGGATAATATTCCGGGGATGGGCATATTAGATATTGACAGCCATTGGGGATAGGTCCGGACTTCTGACTTCTAATCCCCAACTGCTATCTTTTGGGACCTCAATCGATGAAGTAGTCCGCTTTTCAATAGTTCATTGTCTGGATAATGAATGGGCATAACGTGTTAAATTATTTTATTAGGAGGTTATAAGACTATGGAAAAAATCAGAGGAGTTAATCTGGGAAATTGGTTGGTTCTTGAAAAATGGATGCATCCTCCCCTGTTTCATGGAGTGGATGCCGAGGATGAAACCGATCTATGCCTGCTGCTTTCCGACGAGGATAAAAGGGCCCGCCTAAAAGCACATCGGGACAGCTATATCACGGAGTATGACTTTCGCTACATAAAGAGTATTGGTATGAATATAGTGCGCCTGCCTGTACCGCACTTCGTCTTTGGGGATCGGCCGGAATTTTGTGAGCCCTATGTCCCTTGCATTGAATATGTGGATAAGGCCTTGGAATGGGCGAAGATGACGGGGCTTAAGCTTTTAATTGATCTGCATACCGCACCCGATTCGCAAAATGGCTTTGATAACGGCGGCATATGCGGGGTCTGCAAATGGCATACCAAGGAAGAGAATATAGAACGCACCCTTGAAGTGTTGGAGATGCTCGCAAAAAGATACAAAGATAACGATGGGCTGTATGGAATACAATTGCTCAACGAGCCCGTTGCCCCCTTTATGTGGGAATTTGTTAAGGAGCGCTACCCGGCTACCGATCCGGAAAGGGCAAAGGGTTCAGGCGGTGTGCCGACGGAAGTGTTAAGGGATTTTTATACCCGGGGCTACCATAGACTGCGCAAGCACTTAGATGAAGATAAGGTAATCATGTTTCATGACGGTTTTCGCCTGAAGGAATGGGAAGGTTTTATGCAGGGGCCCGAATATAAGAATATCATGTTCGATGCTCATATCTACCTTGCTATGACGGATCATGATATGCCGGAGACCATCCGCCTTTCCCATTATCTTAAGAAGCTGGAGGAGTACGCTGAGGGCCTAAAGCATATGCGTCAATTCTTTCCGGTTATTATAGGGGAATGGTCACTTATGCATAGGATAACCGGTATGGAGGACTTTTCACCGGCGGAGCTTAGGCATTCCTATAGCACCGTTGCCAATGCCCAGCTCTTTACCTGGGAGAGCGCAACGGATGGCTGGATATTCTGGAGCTACAAGTTGCTTTCCGAAAGTCCGGGCTGGAGCCTTCGAGATTGTATACAAAAGGGATGGTTCCCTGAAAGGGTGTAGCCTATATCATTAATCCATGACGGATTAAAATCATTGTGTTTAAAATAGTGGCCTTAACTTTTTATGGTTTCTGTTCATAAATTTAGTTGACCTATCGTCTATCTGCACAAAAATTGATGGAAGGTGGCGAATATGAGATTTCCACAGGATATTTTCTATGGGATAAAGGATGAGGAGATAATAGAGGTGATAAACTCTATCCCCAGGGAGACCTTTATACCGAAGAGCCTAAAAGGGTATGCGTACACAGATACGGCACTTCCTATAGGGTCCGACCAGACCATATCCCAGCCGTCATTGGTAGCCTACATGACCCAGCTTTTGGGGCTTACGGGCAAGGAGAGGGTATTGGAGATTGGGACGGGTTCCGGATATCAGACCGCTATACTGGCGCGTTTGGCCCAGAAGGTATATACCATTGAGATAATTCGGGAACTCCATGATAAATCCAAACAGATCCTAGAGGAAATGGGCATTTTAAATGTCTGCTACAGGCTGGGAAGCGGCTATGAGGGGTGGGAAGAACATGCTCCCTTTGACGGGATTTTGGTCACGGCAGCACCCCCGAAGATTCCCGCCAAGTTGATAGAGCAGCTAAAGGATAACGGAAGAATGGTGGTGCCGGTAGGCGCCAGGGGCCAGACCCAAATCCTTAAGCTACTGGTTAAATCAGGGGATACAATTATGGAAGAGGATAAAACCTATGTAAGGTTTGTGCCCATGGTCGAATAGCGGCTCTTCCCCGTCAAAGGCTGCTGTTCTCTTGTTCTAAATTTAGGAGGAAGGTCTTTATTTCAAGGCCTCCGCCATAGCCCACCAATGCTCCGTTTGATCCTACAACACGGTGGCAGGGTATAATTATGGATATAGGGTTTCTGTTGTTTGCCAGGCCCACGGCTCTGTAGGCCTTATTTTTGCCGATGGACTCGGCGATGTCCTTGTAGCTTCGGGTCTGGCCGTAGGGGATCTTTAAAAGGCTTGTCCATACCTTGTTCATAAATTCTGTGCCCATAGGCTCAAGCCTTAAGTCAAATTCCTTCCTCCGACCACAAAAATATTCATCCAGTTGTCTGGCGGCTTCTGCCAAAATGGGAGTTTCCCCTATGGAATAACCCCTGGGAACGGGGTTTCCTTCAAACAAGAGATATGTAATGTTGTCATCTTGACCCCCGATCATCAGCCTGCCGATTGGGGTATCATAATAAAAGACATTACCCATAATAAACCCTTCCTTTCCTTCAAGCCGGTACTAAAAATGTGCGATCAATAGCCATCACTTGCGTTATCAGCCGATAAAAATGAAAATATTCTTCACCGATATACGACAAAACCAGCCAAGAGATTTTTTCAATATAGCCTATGTGTTAATTTTATCAAAAGAACTATTATTGTACAATGCAAAAAGATGTCGATTATTATTATGACTGGAAAGGGCCCGAACCCGCCACATTGTTTAAATTGTATATCCACTTCATAACATATACAATTTGGACCAAATTATGGTACAATAACCAAAAGGAAGGGGGATTTTTCATGGACGGATACAAGATCATTGGATATTTGGCCGATTGGGCCGATTGGACGGCCGAGGATGTGGATGCCCAAAAGCTCACCCACATAAACTACGCCTTTGCTACCATAGATGACGGCAGGGTAGTAGCGAAGGTTCTGGATCGTAGATTGGGGAAACTCCATATCCTTAAGGAGATAAAAGCCCAAAATCCACATCTAAAGACCCTCATATCTGTCGGGGGTTGGGGGGCGGACGGTTTTTCCGATGCCGCACTGACTGAAGAATCCAGGGAGCTGTTTGCCGATACTGCCGTGAAGTTTATGAAGGATTACGGTTTTGACGGTGTTGACATCGATTGGGAATACCCATGCTCATCTGCAGCGGGAATAGTCTCAAGACCGGAGGATAAAGAAAACTTTACCCTTATGCTAGAGGAGCTCCGCCAGCAGTTGGACCGGGAGGGAGAACAGGATGGCAGGCATTATCTTCTCACCATAGCAGTCGGGGCGGGACAATATTTTATAGACGGCAGCGAGATGGGGAAGATTCAGAAATACTTGGATTTTGTAAATATCATGACCTACGATTATGCAAACGGTTTAGATGAGCATACAGGACATCATACCCATCTTTTTGAATCCAAGGTCACCCCGGGGAGCAGCAGCGATAAGTCCGTAAGGCTCTTTATGGGGCAGGGTATACCCGCATCCAAATTGGTATTGGGAGTAGCCTTTTACGGTCGTGCTTGGTCCGGAGTATCCGGGGAAAATAACGGCTTAGGCATGGGTGGAATCCCGGGTGCGGGAGGATTGGATACATCCTATACCAATTTGTCATCCAACCTGGTCGATAAAAACGGATTTGACCGGTATTGGGATGAGGATGCCAAGGCCCCTTACCTCTATAATGGGGATATATTTATATCCTACGATGATGAAGAATCCATCGGACACAAGGTTGATTATATTAAGGAGACCGGACTTGGCGGCGTAATGTTTTGGGAGTACTCATCGGATAAAAGCGGTGCATTACTGAAAAAGCTATACGAAGGACTTAGGTCCTGATGGTTTAATGATGATATTGGCAAGGGCCAGGGGGATTACAGACAATCTATGTATACCCTGCAAATTAACCGGGGATGGGGATTCGGGTATCGTCTGCATCGGTTGGAGAGCATGTATCTGCAATGAAAAGATTATCAGTTATAGTCCACGAGATCGATGATATGAATCTCAGGCTTAATGAAAATATTAAGAATTTCAAAGTTTAGCACGCCACATGAAAATCCGACTTACAATTATCGACCTTAAAAAGATCTCGTCATAGGGGTCTTTTTTTATGGTTAGGTCTGGCTATCAGCAGTTGAGGTTGGCTGTCTGTATTTTACCAATCCCAAGACAAGGATTGATGGGCTAACATACAAGTCTTGATTTTATCATGGTGCGTATTAAAATCCGGGTATTGACGCCCAAAACGGGTCATACTCTTTCTGGTTTAAGAGGGGCTTTGCATAAATCGCATCTTTGGATTGCGTACATGCTGAAATGTCTTGACATGTGTAATAAATGGATGTATTATATAATGGCAATGATAACCGTTATCAATTAGGATGAATTAATGGGAATCCGCGTGTTTTATGCTAAATACTTCATATTATGACCTATTAGGCATAAAAAGCACCTGTAATCGCAAAAGAATTTCAGCAAATGATATCGGATAATAGGGGGATGGGAATATGGAACTTAAAACTTTGGATTCTCTCGGCGTTGGGGAAAAAGGTATAATAACCGCTATAAATGGCGGTAGAACGGCCACTATAAGGCTGTGTGAGATGGGATTTAACAGAGGCAGTGAAGTCTGCATAGTAAAAAATGATATAGGGCCCATTATCGTCGGCCTTGCAGGCAGTAAGATAGCTCTCGGATGGGGATTGGCCAACAAGATCATGGTGCAGCAGAAGGAGCCGGGCTTGCAGCATGCAGGGGCATGGGGTAAGGGGGGCATGAGACTTGCAGACGATAGCATTAGTAGGTAATCCCAATAGCGGCAAGACCACTATTTTCAACGCACTGACGGGTACTAACCAGCATGTGGGGAATTGGCCAGGGGTTACGGTGGAAAAAAAGGAAGGTATCGTAAAGTTTAGCGATAATGAATACTCCGTTAT
>DASRNX010000181.1:0-8670 GCA_035647175.1 Clostridia bacterium
GTCTATATGACCGAGTATTTCGATAATTTGATCCCTAATCTTGTGATTGTTCCTCTCCAGGATCTTCAGTGTTTCCTTGTCCGCTACTTCAATTAGTATATCGGCTTTTATATAATGGCCTTCACTTTCCAGGTTGGTTAAAAAGTCATCACCGGTACTGTAGACGTACCCGGGTTGCTCGTCGTCTTTTTTATTGGAAGGTATCAACAAAAATATAATAAAAGACCCAATCCCAATGGCTATAACGAGCAGTGCCGCTATAATGATTACTATTGCCTTATTCATGATAAGTGTCTTGCCCCCTTATACGGTTAGTAATATCATCCAGTAGCAATACAGCTGTTACCTATCTAACTCAGTCACTTCCTCGGAATCAACTACCCTTACTATGAAAATTTCTACCCTTCTATTTCTGGATAAACCCTCCTCGGTTCGATCATCCTCTATGGGATGAAATTCACCGTATGCAGCGGCTGATAGCTTGGACGCTTCAAAACCTTGATCCTCGCAAAAATATCTGACCACATTGACTGCACGCTCCGCCGACAGTTCCCAATTTGTCGGATGTTTTCTGGGATCAACAGGTCTAATATCCGCATGTCCGTCTATCCTTACCCTGCTTATATGGTCATGGAATTCTTTTAAAACTTGACTGACCCCTTTTAAAATTTCCTTGGCGTCATGCTTTATATTAGCCGCACCGGAATCAAAAAGAACGGAATCCTTGAATCTTAATAGTATTTCGGTATGGGTACCGGATATTTTTACCTCCGCGGGTATTCCCTTTTCCTCCAAGAAGCCTTCGATGGCCTTATAGAGCCGCACAAACTCATCGTTGTCATCATATTCGCTATCCTCGTTTCCATTGAAATCATCCAAATTATCAGAACCCCCCGGGAATAGTTCAAGAAAATCGTCAATGCTTGGATTGTCACCGGTATTTGGAGTATCGTTGACTACCTTACCCCCCTCCAGAATTCCACTTTGTCCCGCCAGGGAGGAAACCAGGCTCTGCCATTTCTGGGCGTCTATGGTGGAGAATGAAAATAGCATCACAAAAAAGGTCAACAGAAGGGTAACCAGATCACCGTAAGTCAATAACCATTCAGCTGCACCCTTTTTATCCTCATTTGGCGTTCTTTTTCTGGCCAATCTTATTCATCCTCTTCTGGTGGATTTCCTCCCTCGTCTGTCCTATCTCTTGGGGGGAGAAAAGCCTTTAATTTTTCTTCAATGATACGGGGGTTCTCCCCTGCCTGAATGGAAAGCATTCCTTCCAGCATAATCTCTTTCAGGAGAATTTCCCTGGTGCTCTTGTACTTGAGCTTTATTGCCATAGGAGTAAAAAACAAGTTAGCTAACATCGATCCATAAAATGTCGTAACTAAAGCCACCGACATACTAGGCCCTAGGGATGAGGGATCCTGCAGCTGTTTCAACATGTTAATAAGCCCGATCAATGTGCCTATCATGCCGAAAGCAGGCGACAGAGACGCCATGGTTTCAAATATTCCCTGCCCCTCCCGGTGTCTTTCTTCCACAAAATCCAACTCGGTCTCAAGGATATTTCTTACAAGCTCGGGGTCTGTTCCGTCAACAATGAGCAGTATCCCCTTTTGTAAAAATGGATCGTCAGTGCCATAAGCGGCCTCCTCTAGGGCTAGTAGACCTTCTTTTCTCGCTATATTTGCCAATTCAATAATTCGGGAGATTATCTCCCGGGGTCTCTCCTCGGATGAAAAGAAGAGCTTGTTGGCCACCTTAGTAAAACCGGCCAGCCGCCTCAGTGGATAAGATACCATAATTGCGGCAAGGGTTCCCCCTAAAACGATCATAATGGAAGGCAAATCATAAAAACTCTGTAATGAACCGTCAATAATTATTCCAACTATAATAAATGCAATCCCGGCAACTATACCAGCTATTGTCGATATGTCCATCGACTACACCTCACTTATGAAATAGATAAACGACTCTAACTATAAAACTTATCACCTATAGACAAATTTGGCTTACCTGCTGTTTATCTATTTCTCCCTAAAAATTCTTTTTTTAAATGCTATAACCCTATCAATTACCTCATCGACGTCCTCTTTTACTATGACCTTTTTACCCGTGGTTGTAGTGATCACCGTATCGGGTGTGCTCTCAATAAACTCTATTATTTCGGTGTTTATCACAAATTCTTTATCGTTTAACCTTGTTACCTTGATCATGTAAACATTCACCACCCCTAGACTAACTTTTACCAGCCGGGGCTATAACCCCGGCTGGATATGTCCTAACGCTTCAGGTTCACCAATTCCTGTAATATCTCATCCGATGTGGTGATGATTCTTGAGTTAGCTTGAAATCCCCTTTGGGTAATAATCATATCCGTAAATTCTCTGGCCAGGTCTACGTTGGACATTTCCAGAGCTCCGGGATTTATCAATGCTCTACCATCTATCCCGGCTTGACCCACAATGGGATCACCGGAATTTGCCGAGACCTCAAATAGATTGTCTCCTAATTTTAATAAGCCCGCCGGATTATTGAATCTGGATATAGCCAATACCGCATCCATCCGCGCTTTGCCATTGGAGTATATTCCAATTACCCTGCCCATGGAATCTATGGTAATGTTATTTAGAGTTCCATACTCATATCCATCGGATTCGGCTATCTTAAACGTGGATTCGCTATCATTTTGAGTCATCTTTTCGGGATCAAATTCTATCCTCAAACCTCCCGTGTTCCCTGATTGCTCTATGGGCACCGCACCGTTACTAAATTCGATGGATGGAATTACAATCCCCTCCAACGGGTAGATTAGTTTACCGTTACCGTCGAATTCGATTGGTTCTGCTGCTCCAAATGTACCTGTATCCCTAGTATCATATAACGTACCGGTTGTAATTTTACTATCGCTGCCTGCGGGCTCGATGAGAAGATGCCACTTATTTGGATCAATTTCTAATCCGCCCTCATCTGATGCCCTCTCCGCCCTTGAGAATACAAGCCTTATGCTGTGCTCTTCACCTAAGGTGTCTATAATACTAGTTGTATACTCTACAATCCCATCATCTTCCAACCCGCTGTTAAGATTCCCTTCAAACCTGATTTTAGAACTCGCATGTGGGGGCATGGACAGGTTAGCTAGGTTGATTTCCCTGGTCGTACCCGTTGTCACTATATTGCCGTCACCGTCCTTAGCGGCCCAACCCTGCACCTTTAATCCGTTTGCAGATACTAGGTATCCAAATGGATCCTCGTCGAAATTGCCGGCACGTGTATAATAGTTTCTTGTGCCGTCCGAAAGGACAAAGAAGCCGTCACCATCTAGGGACAGATCCGTTGACTTATCAGTCCTTTGTGCACCCCCTTGGGTATGAAACACATCTATAGAAGCTACAGAGACGCCCAGACCTATTGAATGGGCGTTGGTACCCCCCCGCCCCGTTGCACTGGTAGGCGCAGAAGCTGCTTTCAATGTCTGGTTGTATACCTCCTGAAAGGTAACCCTGCTTGCCTTAAAACCAACGGTATTAACATTGGCAATATTATTGCCTATAACATCCATTTTAGTTTGATGAGAACGGAGTCCCGAAACCCCCGAAAACATGGAACGCAACATAATTTAACCTCCTTAGTTTTGTGCGATCATTGCTCCTTCCTTCGTTCCAGAGCATATAGCCCCCTAAAAAGGTCCGGCTAGATAATTATCGCACCATCAATATTGGTAAAGACATTTTCACGCATACTGTTATTATCCACAGCTGTCACAACAGTTCCAGTAGGAACGTTAACAATGAGTGCTGTGTTCTCCATTAAAATCAAGGAGTCTTTGACGCCTTTGTTCTTGACCTTGTTCAAGGCATCCCCTATGTCCCGAAGCTGCTCTGCGGAAAGCTCTATCCTGCGATCCTCCATTCTACGGATCGCATGCTTACTGAACTTAACATCTCCTATGTTACCGTTATCAATGGCGGTCTTTAATACATCCTTAAAGTCCCGCTGCTCCCTGACTTTTGTTGCATTTGGTCCCGCCTCCGAAGAATTGATGCCTGACTTATATCGATTGCCTATGGGCTTTCCTACGGTCACCATACGGTTTATATTGATATTTTCATTTCCCAGTTTCATTTTATCCACCATCCTAATTGCCCAGGTTATCAGTTGAATCTGCCTCGTTGGACAACTCTATTGTCTTGGCCTCTTCCTCAGAAAAAACCGTCATCAATTCGTCTAAACCCAGCGTATAATCGCCTACTCCCAGATGCATTCTGCCCTCAGAAAAGGTCACGCTGCTTACCCTTCCTAACACAGGGATAATTTGAGATGAGTTTTTTATATCGATTTCTCCATAGATCATCCTTCCCACAAGGTTCATAGCCTTAAAGGATTGAAAGTCCTTGCCCAAGTTTTGAATTTGCTCTAAAGTACTAAATTGTGCCATCTGGGCAATAAAATCCTTATCCTCCATAGGATTTAGGGGATCCTGATTCTGCAGTTGAATTATTAGGATCTTTAGGAATTCATCCTTTCCCAGTTGAGTTTTTGGTTCCCTAGAAGGTTCGCTTGCACCCCCTATGTAGTTATCCGATTGTACACGCATAATTTCACCCCCCTATGCAAAAAAATCAATCCTATTCGATCCTACGGCCTCACCTGTTTTTATCAAGGGTATATCATTGGCAAGGATAATCTTTCTTGCCCTTGATTTCACATTTTTCAGGTGCCTAAACTCGTCAAAACTGGGTTGTTCACCTACGTTAACATCCAATGAAGTAAATACAAGACCCTGGTCCTTGAGGGTTGACCACAAATCATCCAAGTTGCGTTGTAAAAAATCCCGTACATCTCTATTGTCCGTATAAATCCTCCCGGTTAGATTGCCATCTTCAACGGCAACCTTGAGGAGAAGTTTTCCCAGATGATTGGGTTTTACCTCTATCTCCAACGCAGATTTCCCATTACCCAGTGTGACCACAGCCTTTTCTGCCAATTGCTCTATGAATTCAATTTTCCCCTCCGGATTAGGGGCATCCAGGACCTTTGAAAAATCCAGTACTGCATCTGAAATGGTATTGCTTAAGTAGTCCGAATTATAGTCCCGGTTATATATAGGATCGTCGTCATTGTCAGAAAGCCCCTTGCCCCGGGGGTCTCCCCCATCATGGGCATTATCCAACCTGGTAGCATATTCCCCTGGGGCTTCCGCTGGAAATTTAATCTCCGCCTTTTCGTTCCTAATAGAATTGCCGGGGTCTTCATCATCTGATGACACGAAAACCTGTTCCAGGTCCCGCATCTGCCCCTTGGCATCATTTTCTAAAAACCGTTTATCCCTTACAAGAATATCCGGTTCAAGAGCCAGTTCCTCTATAGCAGGCCCAGAGGTGGTAGGTTCGTTTGCTTCCATGTCATTGTCGTATAAGCCGTTTTCTATGGGGCCATCCCCAGTCTCGGATTTTATAAGAGGGATATCCACCTTTTCTGTTACGGATTCAAGGGTCTCATTGTCATGTAGCTTCCCCGAGGATATGATTTCGTCTCTATGTACCAAACTCGGGATACCCTCTATAACGGCTTCCTCAGCCAAATTAAAATCATGGTCAGCTTCCCCCTCAAAAGCCGTTTCCTTTATAACATCCATAACATCATCTGTAACGTCGCCCACATACTGGGAAATTAGGGGTATCTTAGGATATAAGATCTCTTCACCTGCTGGTGTTGGGACGATTGACGGAATTATTAATTGGCCGTATAAAACTTCAGCCCCAACATTTAACAGCTCATCCATTGGCAGGGTTATATCCTTTTTCCCTTCATTAGGCTCTTCGGTTTGAATCTGTTCCTTTTTAGTGCGGCGATGGGATTTAGGACTGACTTGGCTTCTGGTTTTTAATATATCCCGGAACTTATCGCGATCTGGGCGGCTCTCCCCATGGTCTGCATCTGAAACCTTAATGTCATCGTCGAGTCTTATAAAACATGAATTAATTGATTGTAACACTTTTACACCCCCTTTCATTGGTATTTCTTAATAGATCCATACCTGGTTTTATAAAATGATCAATCAAAGCAGAGTCCAATAGTTGCCGCAACGTTCCCCGCCATTACTCGTACATAGCGCCTAGTATATCGGCGGCTTTTTTTGGTTCCATCAATCCCAGTATCTCTGCAGACTTTTCTTTCTTCAAGTTTTTAATAATCAGGATTACCTGATGGGTATCTTCGATTTGGGATAGAATAGCTGCTGCCTCTTCCCCATCCATCCTCTCGTAGATCTTTGTGAGTTCTATGAGGTCGTCAAATCGTGAGGAAAGTTTTTCATCTAATTTTTGGACCTCCCGCTCCCTGTCGAGTAATGCAGCATCCTTCTCTTGCAGCTCATTTTCCCTGTCCTGTAATTGGGTCCTGTAATTTTCCAGATCAGTTCTAAGTGCCGCTAACTTTGTTTTCTCCGCCTTAATGAATTCCCTATCCGTTTCATCAGGAATCTGATCTGAGTCTACGCCGGAAGTGTCCCTGGCGGTACCTTTGCCTATATAAGCTAGGATCACATCCCTCATACCTCCGATATTAAAGCCTATCACCAGGGAGCCGGATACCAATAAAAATAAGAGGATTATGGGCATAACTGGAACTCGATTCCTTTTTTTAGCCATAAATTTTTCCACCCCGCATAAAGGTTTGGTAGTTAATCCTTTCCTCTAGATCCCTTTCTTCCTTTTTTTGCATCCCCTTGAGGTATTCCCCCATATGCTGATCCCTGAGCTTTTCCAGCATATCTATTTCATTCATAAGTCCTATCAGTGAATTTCGTAATTCAGTAAACTTGTCACTGGCCTTATGATATCGGTGTTGACTGTCCACTATCTTGTCACCTAGAAAACCCAGGTATTTATTGACCTCTATTAAATCTGCTGCCCTTATACCAGTCGATAGCAAAGCCCCGAGTCTTGATTGAATCCCATCACTCTCCATACTTAAACGATCCAGGGTTCTTTTATGGTCATCCATTTCATTTTTAGCCTTGGCTAGCTTAATTTCCAATTCTGTCTTATGTATCCCTTTTACCTTGAGGGGGGCTTCCAGACTAAATTTAAAACCCTTCAAATTCATTCTACTATCCTCGACATCCGCTCCAAAGTGGAACCCATATCAAACCTGTTACCCACGGATTGCTGAAGAAATTCGTTGATCTTAGCCATCTTATCTATTGCCTCGTCGATTATGGGATTGCTCCCCCTGCTATAGGCACCTATATTTATTAGATCCCGGGACTCCCTATAGACAGCTAGGAGATTTTTAATCTTTCCGGCTATATGGAGATGATCCTCGCTTACTATGTCCGGCATAACCCTGCTGACACTACCTAAAACCTCTATGGCCGGATAATGGTTGCTGTTAGCTAAATCCCTTGAAAGGATTATATGCCCATCTAATATGCCCCTTACCGCATCGCTTATGGGTTCGTTAAAGTCATCACCATCTACCAATACCGTGTAGAGTCCGGTGATGGAGCCTTCGGATGAATTACCCGATCGCTCCAGTAGTTTGGGTAATTGGGCAAATACCGAAGGTGTATATCCCCTTGCAACGGGGGGTTCTCCAATTGCGAGACCAATTTCTCTCTGGGCCATAGCAAATCTGGTAATGGAGTCCATCATCAAAAGCGTATTTAGCCTTTTACCCCGAAAGTATTCTGCAATCGTTGTTGCCACCAAAGCGGCCTTGACCCTAATCAATGGGGGTTGGTCTGATGTAGCGACCACTAAAACTGAGCGTTTTAATCCGTCTTCCCCTAAATCCTTATGTATAAACTCTTGGACCTCCCTGCCACGCTCCCCTATCAATGCGATAACATTTACATCAGCTTCTGTATTTCTTGCAATCATTCCAAGGAGGGTGCTCTTCCCTACACCGCTACCGGAAAATATGCCCAACCTTTGACCCTTGCCGCAGGTTAGAAGACCATCGACTGCTTTTATACCTAGGGATATAGGCTCTGTAATCCTTTTTCGCTCCAAGGGGCTAGGCGGCGGATTATCAATGGAGATTAGTTTTTGGTTGGTGATGGGTCCTTTGTCATCCATGGGGTTACCTAGTCCATCCAATACTCTGCCCTTTAGATCATCGCTGACCGCTACCTTCAGGGTATCATGTGTGGATTCCACCAAGCTGCCGGGTCCTATTCCTTTGGGCTCACCCAAGGGCATCAATAGGATCCTATCCTCTTTAAAGCCCACTACTTCCGCTTTAATAGAGTCTGTCCTTTTGTAGTTATGCAACATACATGTCTGCCCTAATTCGATTGATGGACCGTTTGACTCTATAGTCAACCCAATAACCTGGGTAACCTTTCCGGTATGCGATATACTCTTTATGTCCCCCAACATTTCCCTATATCTATCAAAGGTAATGGGTTCCAACCATATCCCCCCTATTTACAAAATGCTGTCCTCTGATTTAAGGAGAGCGGATTCAATAACCTCCATCTGTGCATCCACGCTACCGTCGATGATGCCGCTCCCTGTGTCAACTACATAACTCCCGCCCTCTAAACCGGTATCCTCTACGATATCAATTTCTTCTATTCCATCCAGCTTTGAAAGCAAGAGACCTTTGTTTTCCAATATCTTTGGGTAATCCCCTTCCCCTACCCTAAGTGAGGCCTTTCCA